>JAUPKQ010000253.1 GCA_030837345.1 Actinomycetota bacterium
CGACGTCCGCGGGCACGACGTCCGCGGGCACGACGTCCGACCGTGGTCTCAACTCCTTCGACCCGAAGGTCGCGGACCGGGCGAAGATGTTCCTCGGAGCGCTCCGGTCCTCACTCACCGGCCGGGAGGCCTTCACCCTGCCGTACGGGGACCCGGACATCACCCCGCTCGCCGAGAGGCACCGGGCCGTCCTCGACCTCGCGGACCGGGAGGCCTCCGCGGTCACCAACGCCACGTTCGGCGTCGAGCTGCCCGGTCAGCTCGTCTGGCCGAGCACCGGACGCGCGGACAACGCCACGGCGAACCTCGCCGCCGACGGATCGGGACGTACGCTCGTCCTGCCGTCCTCCACGACGGCCGTCCGTGACGGGATCCCGGCCCCGACGCACGCCTCCCTCGTCCTGCCCAACGGTTCCGCGGACGCCCTGCTCGCGGACGACGCGATCTCCACCGCCCTCGCGGGTACCGGAGGCAAGGATCCCGTCCTCGCCCGGCAGCGGCTTCTCGCCGAGACCGCGGCCGTCACCGCCGCCGGTCCGAAGACCTCGGCGGTCGTCCTCGCCACCCTCCCCCGCGCCTGGAACCCGGACGCCGTGAACGTGGCTGCCGCGATCACGGCTCTGAGGACCGCGCCGTGGGTCCAGTTCGACCGGGTCGGCGCGGCCCGGTCGATACCGCCCACCCGGGTGGAACGCACGGGCCTGGCCGCCACCGCGGCGTCCTCGGACCACCATCTCCCGACCCTCCACGTGCAGATCGTCACCCGGCAGCTGAAGCGGCTGGACGACTTCGCGACGACCCTGCGGGACGAGGGAGTCGTCAAGAGGATCACCCCGATCCGCCGCAGCGCGCTCGAGATGCTGTCGACCGCGTGGATCGGCCCCCAAAAGGGGGTCGGACCGGCACGAGGGATCCTCACCGACGAGGTGAAGATCCTCTACGACGCCGTGACGATCGTGGCGGGCAGCTCCGCGAACCTCCTCGCCGAGAGCGGTCAGCTCCCGGTCACCGTCGACAACGCGCTGGACGTACCCGTCAAGCTGTACCTCAACCTGCACCCTGCCTCGGGGCTCGTCAATGTCCAGGGACCCGTGCTCGTCGACGTCGAGGCCTTCAAGACCCGGACGGTGCGGGTACAGCTGCGGGCGGTGGCGAACGGGAACGTCGTCATCGAGAGCTCCCTGCAGACCAAGAACGGCTCCAAGATCGGCGCGCCGTCCACGATCGACGTCCGCGTCAACCTCGACTGGGCGAGCCATGGTCTGGTGTGGATCGCGGCGGCGCTCGGCCTGCTGCTCATCGGCGGGCTGTTCCGCAGCGTGCGCCGGGGACGGCGTGTCAAGGTGCCGCCCGAGAGCGTGCCCGATCCGGACGACGTGGGACTCGAACCCGACCAGGGAACCGGTACCGGTACCGCGCCCGACACGGGAACCGGTACCGGTACCCCACCCGGCCCGGGAACCGGCGGCGCGGGACGGTTGCTCTCCAGCAGCGCGGTGATGGCGGCGGGGACGCTCGCCTCCCGCGTGCTCGGTCTCGTCCGGACGGCGGTCCTCGCCGGGGCGATCGGCCAGCTCAGCCTGTCCGCGGATGCCTTCGCGACCGCGAACACCCTGCCCAACAGCCTGATGAGTCTGATCGCCGGAGGCGTCCTCAACGCCGTCCTCGTGCCCCAGATCGTGCGGGCGGCCGGGCGGGCCGACGGGGGGAAGGACTACCTCGACCGGCTGCTGACCCTCGCCATCGGAGTGCTCGGAGGAGCGACGCTGGTGGCGGTCGCCCTCGCACCCGTCCTCGTGCGCGTGTTCGGCCAGGCGAGCTGGCCCCCCGAGCAGATCGAACTCGCCACGGCGTTCGCGATGTGGTGTCTGCCGCAGATCTTCTTCTACGGGCTGTACACGATCTACGGCCAGGTGCTCAACGCCCGCGGCAGTTTCGGGCCCTACATGTGGGCGCCCGTCGTCAACAATGTCGTCGCGATCGCCGGGACGATCGTCTTCATCTCGCTCTACGGATCCGGCGCCAAGAAACCCGGCTGGTGGGACACCGACCCCATCGCCCTGCTCGCCGGAACGGCGACACTCGGGATCGTCGCCCAGGCCCTCGTGCTGATCCCGGCGATGCACCGGTCCGGCTACCGCTGGCGTCCCCGGTTCGGCTGGCGCGGGATCGGTCTGCGGACGGCCGGGCGCGTCGCGGGCTGGACCCTCGCCGCGACCGCCGTCGGCCAGGTCGGCTTCGCCGTCATCTCCCAGGCGGCCAACAGCGGCTCGACGCAGGCGGCCAGGACCGGCGTCGCCGCCGCCGGTCGCCAGATCTACGACAACGCCTACCTGTTGTTCATCCTGCCGCACTCGCTCGTGGCGGTGTCGCTGGTCACCGCCGTGTTCACGCGGATGTCGATCTCTGCCGGGGCCGGGCGGACCGACGAGGTGCGCGCCGACGCGTCGCTCGCGCTCCGGCTGACGGGCGTCGCCACGGTGATCTCGACGGCCGCCGTGCTCGTGCTCGGCGACGACCTGACCCGCGCCGTCTTCATGGGCAACGACCGGGCCGAGACGGACGCGCTCGCTGTCTCGACGATGGCGATGGTTCTCGGCCTGGTGCCGTTCAGCGCCCAGTACCTGTTCAGCCGGATCTTCTACGCCTACGAGGACGCCCGGACACCCTTCTGGATCCAGGTGGCCACCGTGACCGTCTGGGCCGCCGGAAGTGTCCTGTCCGCCCTGTTGCTCCCTCCCGCCTGGATCGTTCCGGGCATCGGTCTGGCGATGAGCGTGTCCAATCTCGTCGGCGCCGGCATCGCTCTCGTGATCACCAGCCGGCGTCTGGGAGGACTTGACGGCCGGACGATCCTGGCGTCGCACGGCCGGTTCGTCCTGGCGGCCCTGCTGGCGTCCGCGGTGGGGGTCGCGACCCGTAGCGGGACCCACGCCACCGTCGGCTCGGGGATCACGGGCGTTCTCCTGTCACTGCTGGTGACCGGAGCAGTGATGGTCATCGTCTACCTGGGCGCCCTGCGCCTTCTGCGGGCCCCGGAACTCGATCAGTTGCTCGCTCCGCTGCGTGGCCGGGCAGGGCGCTGATCGGGCGGATCCGGGGCCGTCTGAAGGATCGGGTGAGACAGGAGTGCCAATCTCCGGCGCGCCGGGTCCTAGCATGGGTGCGATCGCCCGGGGACGGTCCCGGCTTCGGCGAACCTTCGGACGACGAGGGGAGGGACGACGCTGGACGGCGTGAGACAGGGAACCGTGCTCGCGGAGCGTTACCGGCTCGTGGAGTGCGTACACACCGGAGCGAACGGTGCGATCTGGCGCGCCGAGGACCGGACGACGGACGACCAGGTGTCCGTGCGGGTTATCCGTCCGGGTCACCGCTTCACCGCAGACGCCGTCGACGCCGCCCGTCGGGCCGCACTCGTCGAGGACCCCCGGCTGATCCGGGTGACGGACGTCGGCGACGCGGACGGCGAGGCCTTCGTCGTCACCGCCCACGCACCCGGGCGCACGCTGGAACAGATCCTTCTCACGGGCGCCCTTCCCGCCGAGACGGTCCGCCGTCTCATCGGCGAGGCCGCCGAGGCGCTCGACCGTGCCGGCGCCCGCGGCCTGCACCACCTCCGACTGTCCCCCGCGCACCTGGTGATCACATCTGGCGGCTCCGTCACCGTGCTCGGCACCGCGGTCGAGGCGGCGCTGGCGGGCACCGAGCGGGACGACGATCCTCTCGGTGCTGCCCGGGCCGACGCCCTCGGGCTCGTCCGCGTGCTCTACGCGGGACTGACCGGCCGCTGGCCCGGTCCCGGGGACAGCCCGCTCGACCCGGCACCCCGCGTGGGCGGACGCGCCGTCCCGCCCTCCGAACTCGTCGGCGGGATCCCCCGCGACCTCGACCGCCTCTGCTCGATGACCGCCGGCGAGGACGCCGGCCCGCGATCTCCCGGGGATCTCGCCCGCTACCTGGCTCCCTGGGCCTCCGCGGAACCGCTGACGGATCCAGGCGGTCTCGCGATCGACGGTCCTCATCGCCCGCGACCGGGCGACGGCAAGGCCGCCGCCGTCCTGACGGACGAGGACCTCGCCGGTGTTCTGACGGACGAGGACCTCGCCGATGTTCTGACGGACGAGGACCTCGCCGATGTTCTGACGGACGAGGACCTCGTCGATGACTCGCAGACCGACGACCCGGCAACCGACGACGGGTCATCCGCACCGCACACCGGGTCCTCGTCCGGAGGGCTCACTACAGGAGGACACCCCGTGTCGCACGCCGATGGGCCGGACGACTGGGCACTTCTCGCCCGGAGCGCGCCCACCACGGCCCGCCCCCCGGAGTCACAACCGCTCGGTCCGTTCCTTCCCCCCGCCCCCGTCTCACGACCTCCGCAGGACCAGGCACGCTTCGTTCTTGCCATCGTCGCCGGTCTGGTGACGGTCGGGCTGATCCTGGCCGCTTTCTCCCTGCGGGGCCTGTTCCAGATCAACGATCCGATCGTCCGGCCCGCCCCGCTGATCCCGACCTCCACCGTGTCCGCCGGGTCGAACGCCTCGTCCGCGGGGGCCGCTCCACAGCCCTTCGCCCCGTCGGAGTCCATCGCGCCGTCCGCCACCCTCTCTCCGAGCAGTACCCCGGCAGAGGTCTCCGGTATCCAGGCGATCGACCCGCAGGGCGACGGCGACGAGAACGGCAGCACGGCCGATCGGGCGATCGACAGCGACCCGTCGACGACCTGGCGGTCCGCCCGCTACAACACCGCGAGCTTCGGCGGTCTGAAGAAGGGCCTCGGGCTGTACCTGATGCTCGGCGGGAACTCCGCCCGGTCGATCACCGTCACGATGTCCGGCACCGGTGGGACCGTCGAGCTACGGACGGCGAAAGGCCCCGGTCTCGACAGCTCCGTCGTCGCGGCCACCGGCACGATCGTCAACGGGGCCGTGGCCCTCACCCCGCCCCAGCCGATGGCCTCCGGGTCCTACCTGCTGTGGTTCACCGAACTGCCGCAGCAGAGCAACGGCGAGTACCGCTTGGTGGTTTCGGAGATCACCGCTTCATGAGCGCGTCCAGGCCCGGTCAGGGTGGTCCGGAGTGGAGATCCGCCCCACCCGCGGATGCCGATGACCGGGCCTTGATGCACGCGCATGTCCAGGGCGATCCCAGTGCGTTCACCGAACTGGTCCGCCGTCATCGTGACCGTATGTGGTACGTCGCCCTGCGAACGCTTCGCGACCGGGAAGAGGCGGCGGACGCCGTCCAGGAGGCCCTGATCTCCGCTTTCCGGAACGCGGGAAGCTATCGCGGTGAAGCGGCCGTGAGTACCTGGTTACACCGGGTGGTTGTCAACGCCTGTCTCGACCGGCTCCGGCGGGAACGCGCCCGGCCCCGTGTCCCGCTCGGTGACTACGAGGCCGCCGGCACTCAGGACGATCACGCGCTTCTGGAGATCAGGCTCGATCTCCACGCCGCGCTCGCCCAGCTGCCCGAACCTCAGCGAGCGGCGATCGTCATGGTCGACCTTCTCGAGATGTCGGTGGCCGAAACCGCCGACGAGCTCGGTGTCGCGGAGGGGACCATCAAGTCCCGCTGTTCCCGGGGCCGTACCGAACTGGGCCGCATCCTGCGGGAGAGGCTTCCCGCCGCGTCATCCACACCCCCACAGCTCTCCGCTTCGTCCCTCGGGAACCGCAGGTCGCGGTCCCGCGTCGCAGCATCGGACGGATGGGCTGCGGGGGCGCCCGGAACGGCAACCAGCGGAGGCGGACCGTGAACTACGCAGCCCCGGTCGGACACCCCCCGCAGGACGTCCTGGCCGACTTCGCCGCCGGGGTTCTCGGCATCGGCCAGGCGAGGAACGTCGAGGCCCACGTGATGGCGTGTCCCTCGTGCCAACGGTTCATCCAGGATGCCGAACGGGTGCGAGGGCTCTTCGCCGCTCCCCCTCCCGGTCCCATGCCCGCCGACGTCTGGGGTCGTGTCGAGCGTGGCCTCACCCAAGAGGCGATCGCCCGCGGGGCCGGGCCGATGACTCCGTCCGGGCCAGCGCCCGTCGGCGGCAGGGGAGTGGACTCGGGATGGTTCGACATTCCGGGGCAACCTGGTCAGCAGGCCTTTCCTTCGGCGCCCATTCCCCTGCATCCCACGGGGATGCCCCAGGCGGCCCCGCCCTCGATGCCTCTGCGCCAGGCGCCCCTGCCGCCGGTATCGCCCGGGGTGGGAGTACCCACGCCGAACGGGTACCCGCTGCCGGGAGGCCAACCACCCGGAGACCAGCTCTACGGGGGACAAATCCCCGGGGGACCACCGGCGCGGCACCCGGGGTCCGATGACGCCGCGCCCGACACGGGCACGATGTTCCTGCCGAAACCGGGCGAGAACCGTCCCGTCGCGGTGCCGCTGCCTCCGCCCGATCTGAGCTTCGACGAGGCCCCGACGGCGGCATGGCGGCTCTTCCTCAACGAGCCGGAGTCCGAGGAACCGGTGGAGTCCGCGGAGCACAAGAGGGCCGGACGGACCGTCCGGTCGGTGCAGAGCCGCCGAGACGCGCGCACCGAGACCAATGAGAAGCCTCCCTGGCGACGTCCCAAGGTGCTCGCGGGCCTCGTCGCGGCGGGGATCGCCGTCCTGGGCCTCGGCGGACTGGGGATCGTGACCCTTCTGAGCGACGACAGCAGCGACGGCCTGTCCGCGGCAGACGCGCTCCCGGGCGCCGTTGCCCACAGTGTCCTGCGAAGCTCCGGCACCGAGTACACCGCCTCGACTCTCGTGGCCCAGGTCAAGGTTCTCCTGAGCGGCGCGTCACCGGCGGCCCCCACGGTGAGCGGCAAACCGGCGGCTTCGGCGAAACCCGTGCCGGCCCCGACCGTCACGCCGAAACCGGGGACCGTCACCGATCCGAAGCAGCTCCAGTCGTGCCTCGGCGCTCTCGGCGAGCGCAGCCGCTCACCGGTCGCCGTCGATCTGGCCCGGTACCAGGGCCGGGAGGCCGCGGTGATCGTGCTCCCCGGCGTCAACGGAGGCTACGACGTGTGGGTGGTGGCACGTGACTGCCGCCCGGGCGGCGAAGGGCACCTGGCGTACAAATCGATCCCTCGCTGATCGGGGGGCGCCCCGATCCGTCCCGTGTGCCGGGATTGCTTCCGGACGCGGCAACGGGAGGAACACCGGGCGCCTAGGATCGGTTCTGCCGGTGGGTGTTGGCGATGAGAGAGCAAGGAGACGACGTGAGTGACGACGTCCGCGATGTGATCATCATCGGGTCGGGACCCGCGGGGTACACCGCGGCGGTCTACGCGGCCCGTGCCGACCTCCGTCCGCTGGTCTTCGAGGGTTCGGTGACCGCCGGCGGCGCGTTGATGAACACGACCGAGGTGGAGAATTTCCCCGGTTTCCCGGACGGCGTCATGGGCCCCGAGCTGATGGACCAGATGCGTCGTCAGGCCGAGCGTTTCGGCGCCGAGCTCGTCGCGGACGACGTCGTCGCCGTCCGTCTCGCCGGTGAGGTCAAGGAGGTCGACACCGGTGACGAACGCTGGGGCGGGATCACGACCCACCGGGCCCGGTCGGTGATCGTCGCGACGGGTTCGGCCTACCGCCGGCTCGGTCTGGCAAGTGAGCAGCGCCTGTCCGGCAAGGGGGTGAGCTGGTGCGCGACCTGCGACGGAGCGTTCTTCCGCGACCAGGACATCGCCGTGGCCGGGGGCGGTGACTCCGCCGTGGAGGAGGCGACGTTCCTCACCCGTTTCGCCCGTAGCGTCACCCTGGTGCACCGTCGCGACCAGCTCCGGGCCAGCAAGATCATGGCAGCTCGGGCCGAGGCCGACCCCAAGATCCGCTTTGCCTGGAACAGCCGGATCGTCGACGTCCTCGGTGAGGAGAAGGTCAGCGGCCTGCGCCTCCAGGACACCGCCACCGGGGCCGAGCGAACGCTCGACGTCACCGGTCTGTTCGTCGCGATCGGCCACGACCCGCGTGTCGAACTCTTCAAGGGGCAGCTGGACCTCGACGACGCCGGGTACGTCGTCGTCCGGGGCCGGAGCTCCCTGACCAGCGTCGACGGCGTCTTCGCCTGCGGCGACGTCGTCGACCACACGTACCGTCAGGCGATCACCGCCGCCGGGTCCGGCTGCGCCGCGGCCCTGGACGCCGAGCGCTACCTCCTCGCCCTCGCGGACGGTCCCTCCGCCGAGGGGTGAACGTCCCGGCAACCGGGTGACAGACCGCGATACGGCTGGCTCCTGCCTCCTGATCATCATCTCCCCCGTACCCTGTCCACGTTCCCGACCTGGAGGAGCCACCATGGGCGAGGCCGCCCCCGCAGTCATCGATGCGACGTTCGACACCGAGGTCCTCGCCTCCGACAAGCCTGTCGTCGTGGACTTCTGGGCGCCGTGGTGCGCCCCCTGCCGGATGGTCGCACCGGTGCTCGCGGAGATCGCCGCCCAGAACTCCGACAAGATCCGCCTGTTCACGCTGAACACGGACGAGAACCCCGTCGTCGCCGGCCGGTACGGCGTGGTGTCGCTCCCGACGATCGCGGTCTTCGTCAAGGGCGAACTCGTCAAGACCATGGGTGCCAAACCCCGGCCCGCCCTGGTGCGGGAGCTCTCCGACTGGCTGAACTGATCCGCGTCGTGAGCATCCATGAGACCGGGCTCCACCAGCGCCTGATGCGGCGTGGGGACACCGGACCGCAGGTGGCGGAGCTTCGGGCCCTGCTGACCGCCCTCGGTATCTGGGTGTCGCCCGCCTCGGCGGCCCCCGGCGAGTTCGACCCGGGGCTGGAACAGGCGGTCCGGGCCTTCCAGCAGCGACGAGGCCTCGTCGCGGACGGCGTCGTCGGCCCCCAGACCGCGTGGGTGCTCGACAGCGCCCGCTGGAAACTCGGCGACAGGGTCCTCGTGTGCACCCAAGGTCACCTGATGCGCGGGGACGACGTCGCGGCCCTCCAGGAGCGTCTCGTCGTCCTGGGGCTGTTCGCCGGGCCCGTCGACGGGATCTTCGGCCCGAACACCGAGGCCGCGTTGCGGGAACTCCAGCGTGGTCTCGGGCTCGACCCCGACGGTCTCTGCGGCCCCGCGACGCTCCAGTCGATGCGGTCGCTGGCCAGGGCCGTCGGCGGCGGGGACCCGTGGGCGCTGCGCCAGCAGGCCGTCGTCGACGGGGCCGGGACCAGTCTCGCCGGGAGGGTTGTCGTCATCGACCCCGGGCACGGCGGTGCCGACCGGGGAGTCGAGGCCAACGGCCTGACGGAGGCCGAGGTCGTCCTCGACATCGCCCTCCGGATGGAGCACCGGCTCGCCGCCACCGGCGTCGTGTCCGTGCTCACCCGCGACGGCACCACGGCCCCCGACAGCCAGACGCGGATCGAGCAGGCCAACGGGGTCGGAGCCGATCTCGTCATCTCGCTGCACTGCGAAGAGCACAGCTCACCGGCCGCGGCGGGAGTCGCCTCCTTCTACTGGGGCGATGTGCGGGTCGGGGCGAGGTCTTCGGTCGGCGGACAGCTCGCGCAGCTGATCCAGAGCGAGGTCGTCGCCCGGACGGGCCTCGTCGACCTGCGCAGCCACGCCTGCACGATCGATCTCGTCCGGCTGACCCGCATGCCCGCCGTCCAGGTCGAGCTCGGGTATCTGACCAGCCCTCATGACGCGGGGAGGCTGTCCGACCCGACGTTCCGCGACGCGACGGCCGAGGCGCTCGTCATCGCCGTCCAGCGCCTCTACCTCGGCGACGACGACTTCGAGACCGGCACCCTGCAACTGCGCGACGTCCTGTCCTTCGCCGGCCGGATGTGAGGATCCGTCGCCCCGACGGGGCGATCGACGAAACGCCCGGCGGAACGATCGACGCCGGTCAGGACGAGTGGGACTGTGAGGTCAGGGCGGGCGCGCGGACACTGCCGAGAATGCGTTCCAGCGCCTGCTCGACGTCCTCACGCCAGGAGAGCGCGCTCTTGAGCTCCAGCCGGAGCCGGGGATAGCGCTGGTGGTGGCGGACGGTCTTGAACCCGACGGCGAGCAAGAGATCCGCGGGAACGAGACAGGCGCTTCCGGGTTCACCGGCGACAGGCTCCTCGCCCGCCCCTGACGCCAGGCCGAACGCCTCGATCGCCTTGACCCCCCGACGGGTGAGGTCCTTCGCGGCAGCCTGAATCAACATGCGCGCCAGCCCACCGCCGGTGTACCCGGTGAGGACCCGGGCGGTCATCAGCAGGACGGCGTCCGCGCTGACCGGAGAGGTCGGGAACGACATCGAGCGCGGTACGAAGGCCGGCGGCGCGTACAGCACGAACCCGGCGGGATCGTCGTCCACGTAGGCGATCCGCCCGCAGGACCCCCACTCGAGCAAGGTGGCGGAAACCCAAGCCTCCTTCTCGAAGGCCGTGTCACCGGCCTCCCGCGCCCGGCGGGCCGCCACGGGATCGAGTTCCCAGACGATGCACTTTCGACACGGGTCCGGCAGATCGGGCAGGGTGTCGAGCGTGAGAGGGGCGAGCCTCCTGCCCATCAGCGAGAGCCTCCGGTACGGAATGTGGCCGACATGTCGGCGCCGAGGGACGATCGAACGAGGGACCGCAGCAGGACCGGCACCGGCCCTCCCTTCGCCCCGAGCACTAATCCTGCCGCGACCAGGCCCGCCAGCCGCATGCGACACTCCCTGAATGAGGACGGATGCGTGCCCCGGGAGGCACGCCACCTGTGTAAGCCTACGCAGAGTGCTATCCGTGGTGAAGACCACGTACCGTGTTCTTCATCGGCCGGTGAGGTGCCTCACCGAAGCACCCGACAGCAAGTATTCAGCAGGACGCCGGAAGGAGGTCAGCAGATGCCCGAGGTGGTCGGAAACGCCCAGATCGCTGGTGGGAACGGAACGACCGGAGGCGCGGCCGCCGCCGTCCACGGGTCCCGGCTCGACCGCTGGGTCGACGCCTACGCGGCACGCACCAAGGGCATGACCGCCTCCGAGATCCGTGCTCTCTTCGCGGTGGCGAGCCGCCCCGAGGTCGTCTCCCTCGCGGGCGGGATGCCGGATCTGTCGGCCTTGCCGCTCGATGTCATCGGCACCATGCTCGCCCGGCTGGTCACCGAACGGGGTCGGGTCGCCCTGCAGTACGGCTCCGGCCAGGGGGACCCTGGTCTCCGCGAGCGAATCATCGACGTCATGGCCCCGCAACAGGTGTCCGCCGGCCGTGACGACGTCGTCGTCACCACCGGCTCCCAGCAGGCGCTCGACTTCGTCACCCGCATCTTTGTCGACCCCGGTGACATCGTGCTGGCGGAGTCGCCGAGCTACGTCGGCGCGCTGGGAGTGTTCCGTGCGTACCAGGCGGAGATCCTCCACGTGCCGATGGACGACGACGGGCTCATCCCGGAGGCCCTGGAAGAGACGCTCCGCGATCTCAGCCGGACCGGTCGCCGGGTCAAGATGCTCTACACGGTTCCGAACCACCACAACCCGGCCGGGGTCACCCTGTCGGCGCGGCGCCGTCCGCTCGTCGTCGACATCGCCGCCCGGTACGGCGTTCTCGTGCTGGAGGACGACCCCTACGGTCTCCTCGGATTCGACGGCGGCCCGCTGCCGTCGCTCCAGACGCTCAATCCCGAAGGCGTCATCTACCTCGGCTCGTTCTCCAAGACCTTCTCCCCCGGGCTCCGGGTCGGATGGGCCGTCGCCCCGCACGCCGTCCGCGAGAAGCTCGTGCTGGCGAGCGAGGCGGCCGTCCTGTGTCCGAGCGCCTTCAGCCAGCTCGCGGTGAGCGACTACCTCGACAACCACGACTGGCGCCACCAGGTCGATCTCTTCCGGGCGATGTACCGCGAGCGCAGCCGGGCCATGCTCGGCTCACTCGCCGACGCGATCCCCGGCGCCCGATGGACCATCCCCCAGGGCGGGTTCTACGTGTGGGTCACCCTCCCCGAAGGTCTCGACGCGACGGCGATGCTGCCGCGGGCGGTGACGGAGCGGGTGGCCTACGTACCCGGAACCGCCTTCTACGCCGACGGCCAGGGACGGCGCAACATGCGCCTGTCCTACTGCTACCCCACCCCCGAGCAGATCCGCGAGGGTGTCCGCCGGCTCGCTGGCGTCATCGACGCCGAGCTCGACATCCTTCGGACCTTCGCCCCCGGCACCGCCGGTCGGCCTGCCGCGCCCGGGGCCTCGCGCTCAGGGATCGCCTTCCCCTCCCCCGACATCAGGTGATCGATCGTGTCCACTGACCTTCGTGTTCTTGTCCTCGCTGGCGGCCTGTCCCACGAGCGGGACGTCTCGTTGAGGTCAGGCCGCCGGGTTGCCGACGCCTTGCGTGAGGCGGGCATCCAGACCGTCGAACGGGACGTCGACGCCACTCTGCTCGACGATCTGACCAGCGACGTGGCGGACGTCGTGTGGCCGCTGCTGCACGGCGCGAGCGGCGAGGACGGTGCCGTCCGCGACGTCCTCGACCTCGTCGGCGTCCCGTACGTCGGTTCGACGCCCGCCGCCTGCCGGACCGCCTGGGACAAGCCGGTGGCGAAGGCCGTCGCCCGCGCCGCCGGTCTGATGACACCGCGGTCCGTCGCCCTGCCCCACGGCACCTTCCGCGAACTCGGCGCCCAAGCGGTTCTCGCCGCCATGGTCGACCGGCTGGGACTGCCGCTCGTCGTCAAACCCGCTCGTGGCGGTTCGGCCCTCGGCGTGAGCATCGTCCGGGAGGCCTCGGACCTCTCCCGGGCGATGGTCGGCTGCTTCGCCTACGGTGACGTCGCCCTCGTCGAACGGTACGTGGACGGCGTCGAGGTGGCGGTCAGCGTCGTCGACAGCGGGGACGGTCCCCGCGCCCTGCCCGCCGTCGAGATCGTGGCTGTCGGCGGCACGTACGACTACGACGCCCGGTACGTCGCAGGTGCGACCGAGTTCTTCGTCCCGGCACGTCTGACGAACAACGCCGCCGCCGCCGTCGCGGACACGGCCCTGCGGGCGCACCGGTCCTTCGGCCTGCGGCACCTGTCCCGCACGGATCTCATCGTCGACCGTGAGGGCCGGCCATGGTTCCTGGAGGTCAACGTCGCCCCCGGCATGACCGAGACCTCCCTCTTCCCTCAGGCGGCCGAGGCCGGTGGCGAAGACTGCGCGGCACTGTACCGACGGCTCGTCGAGGTCGCGGCGAAGGACGCCGCCACCGCTTCCTGACCTCGGGCTCTCGGCCATCCGTTCACGGCCATCCGTTCTTGAGTGAGGAGGGGGCGCCGACACCGGTTCCCGGTGTCGGCG
>JAUPKQ010000006.1 GCA_030837345.1 Actinomycetota bacterium
GGGCGCGCCCGGCCACGGGCGAGTCCGGCTCCCTGAGCTCGAGCCGGTTCGACAACCTCTTCGTCACGCAGAACGCCGAGTTCGACTACCTCGTTGACAAGGACGGGAGAATTCCCGAGCCAGCGTCCGGCGAGGTGTACGTCCCGGTCAAGTACCAGCAGGCCTTCGGCTTGCGGACCGGTGACACGCTGACGGTCTCGACCGACCGGGAGCCGTTCGTGCTGCGTGTCCGGGGGATCGTGAAGGACGCCCAGATGGCGGCGTCGGCGAACAGCGCGACGCGGGTGCTGGTCTCCAAGGCGGACTTCGGGCGGCTCCGGCAGGCCGGTGGACTGCCCGAGATCATCGTCGAGTACCGGCTCAAGGACGCCGGGCGGGCGAACGACTTCCAGGGCGCGTACGAGTCCGACGAGGCGCTGCCGAAGAACGGCCCGGCGATCACGGGTCAACAGATCCAGATCATCAACACGTTCAGCGACGGTCTGTCGGCCATGGCGCTGATCCTCGTCAGTCTGCTGCTCATCGCGGTCGCGTTGCTCACCCTGCGGTTCGTCATCATGGGGACGTTGGAGGACGAGGTCCAGGAGATCGGTGCCATGAAGGCGATCGGTATCCCGGATCGTGCGATCTCCGGCATGTACCTGTCCAAGTACGTGGTGCTGTCATTGGTCGCCTGCGTCGTGGGTGGTGTCCTCGCGATCTTCGCGACGAACGTCCTGACGCAGAGCCTCCAGGCGAACTACGCGGAGGCAGAGGCCGGGCTGTGGACGTTCCTGGTGCCGCTGATCGCGCTGGCGGTCGTCTTCCTGATCGTGATCGCGATCTGCCGTAGCGTGCTCGGCCGGGTCAGGAAGATCGAGGTCGTCAACGCCCTCGTGCACGGCAGCACGCTGAACGAGAAGCAGACCGCCCGGCGGGCCAGGCGCCAAGCGCGCCGGGTGCGGCGGGCCAGCCTGTCGTCGTCGTCGGGCACGGGCGTCAACCGGCGCCTCGCCTTCCTCGACCTGCGAGCCGAGGCCGGCCAGTGGGTCCTGGTGCCCGTCGTGTTCTTCCTGACGGCGATGCTGATCACGGTGCCGGCGAACCTGCTCAGTACGTTCGAGAGCCCGCAGTTCGTCACCTACCTGGGGGCGCCCGAGCGCGACCTGCGTGTCGACCTGCAGTTCCAGGACAAGGTCGACAGCGTGCGTCAGAAGGTGGCCGCCGCTCTGGAGAGCGACAAACGGCTCACCGGCCTGCGGGCCTACGCGAACGTGCAGTACCGGACCAAGGGCGCCGAGGGCACCGTGAGCCTGCCCGTCGAGGTCGGTGACTACTCCGGCGAGACGATCCGGTTCACGCAAGGTGGCGCCCCGCGGGCCGGGCAGATCGCGCTGTCGGCGATGAACGCCTCCGAGCTGCGGGCCGGTGTCGGCGACACCATGACCGTCGAGCGCGGCGGCACGTCGACCCAGGTCACGGTCAGCGGTGTGTACCAGGACATCACGGCCGGTGGGAAGACCGCCAAGATGCACGGTGAGATCACGCAGGGCGCGTCGGCGTACCTCTTCTACGCGAACGTGGTCGACGGCAAGGACCCGGTGGCCGTCGCGGAGGCGCTGGAGAAGCAGTTCCCCACCGCCGTCGTCTTCCCGATGGCGGAGTACCTGGAGCAGACCTTCGCCGGGACGACCACCGCGTTCCGGAGCGCGGCCTGGCTGGCGCTGGTCTTCGGGATCGGGGTGGCGATGCTCGTCACGAGCCTGTTCCTCAAGCTCCGGCTCACCCGGGACCGGTCGAAGATGGGCGTGCTCTCCGCGGTCGGATTCTCGGCGGGCGAGCTCATCGGGCAGGTGCGGACCAAGACGCTGGTGACGGTGATCGCCGGCACGCTGCTCGGGCTCGTGTTCGCGGCGACGGGCGGCGAGACCGTGGCGAGCGGGCTGCTCGCCGCGCTCCAGATGAACATCTCGGACCTGAGGTTCATCCCTGACCCGTGGCTCGTGTACGTGCTGTACCCGCTGCTCCTCGTCGGGGCCGGCCTGCTCGGCGTCGTCCTGCTCACCGCCGGGATCCGGGGCGCCGACAAGAGCCAGTGGCTCCGAGACTGACAGGAGAACTCATGAAGCAGAACGTGACGCTCGAGGCGAAGGCACTCGCCAAGACCTACTTCTCGACCGAGCCTCCGACCGAGGTGCTCCAGGGGATCGACCTGTCCGTGAGCGAGGGGGAGTTCCTCGTCATCATGGGAGCGTCGGGCTCGGGCAAGTCGACACTGCTGTACAGCATCAGCGGAATGGACCGGCCCACGGGCGGGCAGGTGCTGCTGGAGGGGCGCGAGCTGACGTCCCTGAGCGACGCCGAGATGGCCCGCGTGCGCCTGACGCGGATGGGCTTCGTCTTCCAGCAGGCGCATTTCCTCGGCAACCTCGACGTTCGGGACAACATCCTGCTGCCCGCGCTCAAGGCGGCGTCCAAGGAGAACAAGGACGCCGCGATCGCCCGTGTGGACGCGCTCATGGAGCGGTTCGGCATCGTGCACGTCAAGAACCACGGCATCACCCAGGTCTCCGGCGGCCAGCTGCAGCGGGCCTCCATCTGCCGGGCGCTGGCGGGCGAGCCGTCCGTCCTGTTCGCGGACGAGCCGACGGGAGCGCTGAACAGCAGCATGTCGGCCGAGGTCATGGACGCGCTCACGGGTGTGCACCGGAGCGGGACCACGATCGTCATGGTCACCCACGACCCAGCGGTCGCCGCCCGCGGCGACCGCGTCATCTACCTCCGGGACGGCGTGCTCGTGGACTCGCGCGAAGCGGGGCCGTGGCAGGCGGAGAAGGCACAGCAGCGCGAGGACGACCTCCTGGCCTGGCTCAGGAACCTGGGTTTCTGACATCCCGACAACCAAGGAGCGACCGATGAACGAGACCGAATTCAAAGAGGCGATCGCCGCCTTCGCGACCACGCCCGCCGAGAAACTGGCGATGACGGATGAGCTGGACGACATCGGCATCGACTCGATCAGCGTCTTCGAGTTGATGATCAATTTCGAGGACCAGCTGGGTGTGGGCGCGACGAAGATCGACGCCGTCCTGTCGACCGTGCAGGACCTCTACGACCACGTCCAGAGGGCCGCCGCGCTCAACAACGCCTGACCCTCCGCCAGGCGCACATCCGCATCTCGCGGGCAGCGTGACGATCGCCGTCAGCAGCCACCGACGCACGGCGGCCGCTGACGGCGTGATTCGCACGCGTCTGCGGAACCGACCGGAAGACACGAGCCCGGGAGAATCATGGAAAAGGTTGTCATCACAGGGATGGGCGTGATCAGCCCGATCGGAAAGAACGTCGCGGAGTTCCAGGAGAACCTCTTCGCCGGAAGACACGGAATCGTCACCATCGACCATTTCGACACCACGGACCTGGCTGTTCAGGTGAATGCCCCGGTCAAGGACTACGATGCCGACGAGTACTTCTCAGAGCGTGACGCGCACCGCATGGACACCTACAGCCAATATGGGGTGATCGCCGCACGGGAAGCCGTCCAGGAGTCGAGAATCCTCGATGACGTCGATCCGTACCGGCTCGGCGTCTACATGACGACGACGTTCGGCGGGACCGGCACCATCCTCCGGGAGCACGTGACCATGGAGCAGCAGGGCGCCAGGAAGGTCTCGCCGCTGATGGTCCCCAAGTTCCTCGTCAACCACCTGTCGGGACTGGTCGCGATCGACGTCGGAGCCCGGGGCCCGGCGGCCGCGCACGGCGCCGCCTGCGCGGCGAGCGCGGTGAGCATCGGTGAGGGGATGCGCGCCATCCGGCACGGGTACGCCGACGCCGTGATCTGCGGTGGTGGGGAGGCGGCAACCCAGAAACTGATCGTGTCCGGCTTCCAGAACCTGCGCGCGCTCACCGTCGAGACGGACCCGGACCGAGCGTGCCTCCCGTTCGACAAGCACCGCTCCGGTTTCGTCATGGGGGAGGGCGCCGGCGCGCTCGTGCTTGAGAGCGAGTCGCACGCGAAGGCCCGCGGCGCGACGATCCTGGCCGAGGTCTCGGGCTACGGGCTGACCAACGACGCGGAGCACATCACCGCCCCGGCCCTGCACGGCGAGTCGGTCGACCGCGCGATCGCCGACGCGATCGCCGACGCCGGCGTCCGGGACGAGACCCTGTACGTCAACGCCCACGGCACCAGCACGATCAAGAACGATCGGCTCGAGTCCGCGGCGATCGCCCGCATGCTCGGGGGCAAAGCCGTCGTGTCGTCGACGAAGTCGATGACCGGACACCTGATAGGTGCCGCTGGCGTGGTCGAGGCGGTCGCGTCGGTTCTGGCGTTGCGCGAGCAGTCGGTCCCACCGACGGTCGGCACCACCGAGCTCGACGAAGACATCCACGTGGACGTCGTGCACGGCGCAGCCCGGAGCATGGAGTTCTCCCGTGCCGTGTCGCTGTCCCTCGGGTTCGGTGGGCACAACGCGTGCCTCGTCCTCGATCGCGCCGAGGAGTGATCGATAGCGCGGCCGCGCCCTCCTGGACGAGCCCGGCCGCGGTGCCGTTACGGCGCCGGGACGACCTCGGTCTCGGGCAGATCTCGCGCGAGATCGACGAGAAGGTTCCGCAGCCAGGCGTGGGCGGGATCGGTGTTGTGCGCCGGGTGCCACCACAGCGCCTCGACGAGCCGGCCGGCATCGAACGGGCACGCGAGCACTCGTAGATCGCGGTGGGACGCCCACCGGGTGGCGAGCCGGGACTGCAGCAGGGCGACCCGCCTGGTTCCGGACACCATGGCCGGTATGGCGAGGAAGTTCTCCACAACGACCTCGACGCGAGGTTCAATGCCGAGCAGGTTCAGCTGCAGGGCGGCGGTCGTGGCGACGGGTGGCCGATAGTGCGTCATCACCCACGGCATCGTCCCCAGATCCGCGAGGTCTATCTCGGTTCCGACCACGGCGTTGTCGGCGGAAACCACCAGGACCCAGCTGTCGGAGTACAGATCCACATGTGGCGCGTCGGTGAGGTAGCCGCGCGGCAGAAGCAGCCCGTCCACCGCCCGCAACGCCTCCTGCCCTGAACTGACGTCGCTGGGCGGCTGTAGCACCAGGCGGATCCCCGGCGCCCGATCGGCGAGCGCCCGCGACAACGACGGACCGATGATCTCGATCGCGTAGTCCGACAGTGCGAGCCGGAACTCGTGCTCGGAGGTTGACGGGTCGAATCCGGGCGCTGCGGCGAAGACGCGCTCGGCGCCGTCCAGGACCGTACTGATCGGATCGATGAGCCGAAGGGCGAGCGGAGTGAGCTCGTAGCGGTTTCCGACCCTGGCGAGCAGTTCGTCGCCGAAGTGACGCCGCAGCCGCGCCAGCGCGGCGCTGACCGTGGGTTGGGTGACCCCGAGTCGCCCCGCGGCACGTGTGACGTTCCGTTCGACCAGCAGCGCGTCCAGCGACACCAGCAAGTTGAGGTCAAGATTTGCGAGACGGCGGTGGCCCATGCCACTGGTATACATGGCGCCGATACCTCAGATCGAGACCCTGAACATCTCCGATACCACGGCGGACAACAGTACCGCCGACGGGCAGTAACACCACAATCGGACGGCGGAGGTGCGCCGTCCGATTGTCGCAGTCATTGTCGCAGCCGCGAACCGGTCCATCGACCCGGCCTATGAATCGTATCGGACATCGCTATTTCACATTTCGGTAGGAGCATGTCATTGTCAAGGTCACCCAAAGGAGATCACCTTGCCTTCAAATGCTGGTCGGTGAAGATGTCACCGAATTTTTCGCACCCGGGACCCGTCGTGCGTTCCGCCCCGGGCAAGCGCTCCTGGCGATTCGCGATCGGGCCGGCTCGGCCGACGACTCGAGGTTTCAACCGGAGGCCCCAATGAACACCATCATTGTCAACAACGAGCTCTGTAACGGATGCAAGATTTGCTTCAAAGCATGCTTCATTGACGTCATCAAATGGGACGCGGAGGCCAGGAGGCCGATCATCGCCTTCCCTGAAGAATGCGTCCAGTGCATGTTCTGCGAGATCAACTGCACGCAGCGCGCTCTGAAGGTGCATCCGAAGTACGACTCGTACATGTTCCCCCGCGAGAACCTGGCCTGACAGGACATCGAGACCATGAGCCAATACACGACCGCGGACGTCCTGATCGTCGGAGGCAGCATCGCCGGCCTCGCGGCAGCCATCACCGCCAAGGAACACGATCCATCACTGAACGTGACCGTTGTTGAGAAGTACACGAGCGGTTACGCCGGAAAAGCCAATCGCGGCGCCGGCGTCATCCTGGTTCTGGGTGAATCCACACCGGAGGAGTTCGCCCAGTTCTACCTGAGGCACATCGGTATGTACCTCAACAACCAGAGGGCGCTCCTTCAGTACGCCAGCATGTTGAACAGCAACGTCGAGATCCTCGACAAATGGTCCGGCCGGATCGTCAAGGATGAGAACGGCAAGGTCCGGACCTCCAAGTGGACCTCGGGTCCGGTCGCCCGCAACGAGGACGGTACGCTCAGGTTCGCGGAGACCGTCGAGTATCCCTGGGAACTCGCGACCGTCGATCTTGACTATGTGCTCAAGATTTACGGGTATGCGCGCAGGAAGGGCGTCAAGTTCATCAACCGGGTCGGCATGGTGGATCTCCTCACCGACGACGGCAGGATCGCCGGTATCGTGGGTTACGACATCGACGATGGCACACAACGGGTGCTGACCGCCAAATCCGTCGTCCTGGCCTGCGGTAATCAGGACTGGCGGGTCTCGCCCATGTGGTCACCGGCCCGGGGGGAGGGCATTTCGGCGGCATTCCGGATCGGCGCGAGATTCGTCAACTGCGAGTTCGGCTCCTTCTACAACTGGATCTCGCTGGAGAACTTCGAGTCCGAGATGGGCGCGGAGTACGCGCTCTACAACGACAAGGGCGAGAACATCGGCCTTCGGACCGTCAAGGACGTGCACTCCGACATCAACGCGGAGAGCCTCGCCGAGTGGTACAAGCAGACGGTCGCCGGCAACGGGCCGATGCACCACCGTGTTCGCGAGAACCCCCTGCTACCGAGTCTTGAATCGATGATGGACGCCGAGGTGATGCGGGCCCGGCCGTTCGCCACCCGCTTCTGGAACACCCTGATGTTCAACGCCTTCTCGCAGAAGACGAACGACGAGGTCGTCCCCGGCCTGGTGGGCGAGTTCGGCGGGCTCTGGGTCGACGAGGACATGGCCACGACCGTCCCCGGCCTGTTCGCGGCGGGCGACATCTGCGTGCAGGGTTCACGGGCCTGGGGCGCTGTCGCGCAACCGGGGCGCCACCGCGGTTCAGGCATCGCGTTCGGGACCTACTCGGGTCGCGTGGCGGGACCGTCGGCGGCCACCTACGCCGCCGGAGCCCAGGTGCCGATCGCGCACGACGAGCAGATCACGGCGATCGACGCCCGCTTCAACGCTCCGCTGAACAGCGATGGCTCCCTCAAACCCCTGGAGTTGGTGGCCGAGATCCAGAAGGTCATGCAGCCGGTGGGCAACAGCCTCTACCGTCACGAGCAGCGCCTGCGGTCGGCGCTGGCGCGGATCGAAGACCTGAAGGCACTCCTTCCGCAACTGTGGGCGACCGATCCGCATCACGCGTTCGGCGCGAACGAAGTGGCGGCGATGCTGCTGTGCTCCGAAATGTTCTTCAAAGCCTCCCTGGAGCGCAGAGAGTCGCTGGGCTGGTTCCTGCGCGAGGACTGTCCCGAGCCGAGCCCTGACGGGCCGCACTGGGTGATCGTCGAGAACGAGGAGGGGCAGGTCTCGGTGAGCAAGCAGCGTGTGCCGCTCGAGGACTATCCCTACCAGCCGTGAACGATGAGCGCCGATCCCCGGAGAACGAACCCATGGTGAACAACAACTCGCAGGCCGCACCGGGCCTGCGGCCTCTCCGCCCCGACGAGGAGGCTCTTCCCTACTCCGCGTACTACCACCGCGAACCCGCTCCGCCGGACCCGCGCCTCATGGAGATCCTGAGCCGTGGTCCCATGGACCCGGCAAAGGCACTTCCCTACGACCGTCTCAACGATCTCCTCGACCCCGGCTACCACGAGGTCGAGACGGGCTACTGCGTTCTGGACAACGGCGCCGGATACCTGGCCGTCAACAGCGTCTTCCCGGACTGCACGGTCGAGATGCTGCAGTGGTGGTTCGCCTGGCACGCTGCCGGCCAGAATCTGCGGTACGCGATCTGGTTCCCGCCGGGCCACCTTGCGATCAGCGTCAGTGATCAGCACCGGGCCAGGCTGCACGACCCCGGCATTCCCCTGGCCGAGAAGTCACAGAACATCGACCACTTCATCGTCGAGGACACGGGTTCAGGCGCGGCCGACGTCGTCCTGAGCTTCCTGCCGCCCCAGGAGATGGGCTTCGACATCGACCGCTTCCAGGCGTCCGGCACGGCCTGCGCGTTCGGCGGCTACGGAATCGGTGAGATGCGCGAGGGCGGTCCACCCACCAAGTCATCGTCGATCATGATTCACCTCTGCCGGGAGATCGAGGGCGGCGTCGAGTTCCGAAGCCGGTTCTGGCTCGGGTACCGCCTCAACCGGGGAAGGGGTTCCTGTGCGTTGCCGCCAGGCCTCCGCCTCCCCGTCGAGATGCCGAGGGAGCTCGGCTTCCACAACGTCAGGGAGTATTCGAACCTGGCTTCCATCCTCCCCGAGCTCTACCGGGAGTACGGACCCGGCATTTAGCGAGTCTCTCCCCGAAACCCGTACAACCCCCCGTGTGGTCCGGGACGGGGTCGATCGGGGTGAGTCCGGATGTGATCTTCGGCTCGGTCGCGCTGTCCCTGCTCGGGGTGGTGTGTCAGAGTGGCCCCATGTCCGCTCAGCGCCGCCGCCCAGGTCTCCCGGTGTGTACCGGGGCCACGGGCGCGAGCGGTCGCTGTCGCCCCGTGGCCTGACCCCGCCCGTCCCCGCGCCTGTCCGCGGGGATCCACCGGGCTGGTCGGGGCGACCGCGGGGGAGGCTGGGGAGGTTCGCACCCGGTTGGGGCCGGGGGAGTCCCTGGAGCGACGACGCCGGGAAGAGCTGGAGCGGGCCTGCGCCGTCCTGGGGGTGTCTCGTCTGGTGGTGCTTCCGTTTCATGACTCCGGGGCCCACGACGGTCCTTTCCCTCCCGGCACGTTCGGGGCGACCGAAGTGGGGGACGCGGCGCGTCTGGTCGCTGAGGTCGTGTGGCAGGAGGGAGCGGACACCCTGGTGCACTACGACCCGCGAGGCATCTACGGACACGTCGACCACGTCCAGGTCCACCGGGTCGGGACCGCCGTGGTGCGGCGGCTGGGGATCGCCGGGTATCAGGCGACCATGGATGCCGAGGCGTTGCGGCGCGGGCCGTTCCACGTCGTTCAGGAGGCGGCGGGGGACGACCGTCCGGTCGGAGTCCCCTCGGGTGAGGTGTCCCTGACCTTGCGCGCGGAACGGCACGAGTTGTTAGCGAAGATGGCGGCCATGGCCGTGCACGGGAGCCAGATCGGACCCCGGTGGCTGGACGCGCGGACGTTCGCCGCCGGGTACGGGACGGAGTGGTACCTCCGCACCCGGCAAGAGACCGGTGCCCTCGACACCGGCGCGACGGCTGGCGCCCTCGACCGCGTGGCCTGCGGCCTCCTGTGATCGCCGCTGGCCGCTGAGTGATCGCCGAGTGATCGAGGATTCAGGTGACGGATGTGATGATCCTTTGTTGGATCTGTCACCTGAGTTCCCGATGGCGTCCGGCCGGGCTGCGGGGTCAGGGCGTCGGGAGGGCGGCGTAGAGGTCGACCGGGGTGCCGTCGGGGTCGTGAACGGTGGCGTAGCGCTGGCCCCAGAAGGCGTCGAAGGGCTCCAGATGTCCGCGGTATCCGGCGCCGACCAGGTCGTCGTAGGTGGCGTCGACCTCGGCCTGGCTCGCGCACCGGAACGCCAGACCAGCCCGGTGTGAGCCGGTGGGCGCCGTCCAGGACGGGTCGAAGGAGTGGATCGTGCTGACCGGGTCGAAGCAGAGCCGGACGCCGCTGGCGAGCGTGACCTCCACATGGGGTTCGGAGTCCGCGGCAGCGGGGAGGTCCAGGCCGAGCCGCCGGTAGAAGGCGAGAGTGGCTGGTAGGTCGGTGCAGACGAGGCCGATGACGTCGAGAACGGGAGGCATACCGGCGACGCTAGCCGATGGGCGCCCGCCGGGTCTTGAACGGATCGGACACCCGGCCGGTACGGTCGAGGGGTGGCAGAGGCCACTGAACACACTGATTCCCCGCCATCCGGATGGCGGGTCGGCTACCAGGCAGTGGTGCTGGCGGCAGCAGGCGTGATCGCGGCTCTCCTCGCGGTGATGACGAGGACCCAGTCGTCATCACCTCCTGCGTTGATGCCGGGGGTCTGGAAGCTCTGGCTGTCTTGTCACAGACGTGGACGGGGTTGCCGACGGGTGACGGGCTGGGGGCCGGACCACTCCGGCGTGGCCCGGCCCCCGTGTCGGCGACTACCGGCGCTCGTAGATGGTGATGCTCACGCCGCCGGCGCCCATGCCCGGGTCGGAGCTCAGCCAGGAGCCGGTGGTGAGGAAGCCGTACGGACCGGCGGCCCGGGCCTCGAAGGTCGGCACCAGTGCCCCCATGCGCCCGCAGTTGCGGACGATGACGAACTCGCCGTCCCCGGTCAGCAGCACGTACCGCGCGTCCAGGGTCGCCGCCGAGCCGAGGAGCTGATAGTCAGCCCCACCGGGGAGGACGGATCCGGTCAGGCGGCCGCTCATGCTGCCGCCCGTGATCGGAATGATGTTGCGGGTTCCGCGTTTGCTCGCCCCGACGGACAGGGACGACCCCAGCGTCACGTTCTCGGTGAACACCGACGCGCCCCGGCTCCCACTGGCTGCCGCGCAGGTCCAGGGCTGTTGCGCCGTCCCTGCCGGGTCCTTCAGACGGACCGTGGAGGTCGCGGAGACCCCCGACACGTCGTAGATCGACAGTGAGACGGTGCCGGTGGGATCGATCACGCGGGTCCCCACGAAGGTCCCCGTGTTGAGCCAGGCGTAGGAACTGGACGTCGGGGCCTCGAAGTCGGGGACGAATCGGACCGTCGAGGTCCCGGCCGGGGCGACCCCGCACGATCGCAGGTAGATCAGGGTCCCGTCCCCGGTCCGCAGGATCTGCAGTCCCTCGGTCTCCATGGCGCCGTTGGACAGCGTCAGGTCCAGTTCGAGACCCCCGGTGAGTACCGAACCGGACACACGACCGCCGGTGACGGTACCGCCCGAGATGTTCCTGATCCGGCGCGTGCCGTACTGCGTCGCACCGACCTCGCGGACGGCGTCCTGCCGCAGCGTGGCCTGGAGGACGGGTTTGCCGAGGGTGGGAGGCAGCAGGCCTCCGGCCGTGCCACAGGTCCAGGACGGGTCCGGCACGATCGTCGCACCGTCGACGTCCGGGCTCGTCGGGCTCGTCGGGCTCGTTGTGGTCGGGCTGGGCGTGCTCGGGCTCGGCGTGCTCGGGCTCGGGCTCGGCGTGGTGGGGGTCGGTGTGCTCGGGCTCGTCGTCGTCGGGCTGGGGGTGGTGGGGGTCGGGCTGGGGAGGACGACGGCTCCGGTGCAGGTGGTCCCGTTGAGGGTGAACGCGCTCGGGGACGGGTTCTCTGATCCGTTCACCGTCCCGTTCAAACCGAAGGAGACCTCCTTGCCCGTGCCGAGGGACCCGTTCCAGCCGGCGTCGGCCACCGTCACCTCGGTACCTGACCGCGAGAGCGTGCCGTTCCACACCTGGGTGATGGTCTGCCCGGCCGCGAAGGACCAGGTCACGCGCCATCCGTTGATCGGGTCACCGAGGTTGGTCACAGCGACCTGAGCCCCGAAGCCTCCGGACCACTGGCTGGTGACGGTGTAGCTGACCCGGCATCCGGCGGCGGCGTGGGCTGCCGGGAGGGGCAGCGCCCCGCCCAGAGCGACCAGGGCGATCACCGCGACGGCCGACCAGGACCGCGAGGTGTTCCGGCGAATGATGTTCATCGTGACTCCCCCAGTCCCCGACGGCCGGCCCAGGCCGCTCCGGGCAGGGTCCCACGCCCTTCGAAGTGGGCGCATCACCGTCGTGAGCAGGCGCTGAGCCGAGGTGCCGCCTCGGGTCTCCGCGCTGGTGGCGGCCCGGACCGGCGCGAACGGCGCCCGTGACACCGTGAAAGAGGATCAGGCGTTCCCGGCGGGACCGGACGCGCACCCTGTTCCTCCCATCAGGCCTTTCGACAGGGTGACGCCCTTCCCTCTCACAGTGATCTGTAGACCGCCGGGGGCGACGCTGACCCCCGCGTAAGAGAGGCTCCCGGGCAATTTCTCCAGAGGGTATTTCGTGGCGGGGGCGCCGATCTGCGCCATGACGTCGGCGGCGGGAAAGACGGTGTCGAACATCTGTATCGTCCGTGGTGCGAGGTCGAGGGTGTTCCCGACGATCCGTGGGTGTCCGGCGAGGACGACGGGTGTCGGCGACCCGTTGGACGGCGTGCCTTTGGTGGTGGCCGTCAGGAAGCCGTCCTGGGCTCCGTAGGTGACCGCGCGTCCGTTACTGGTCGCGGGTAGCGCGGAGAAGGGGCGAACGGTCACGCCGCCGACGGCCACCGTGATGCCGTTGTCGACGCTGACGGACCGGTACCGCACCCCCGTCGGAAGGGCGGGCAGCCGACGGGTGAGGGCCTGCCGATCCACCTGGGAGAGAACGAGGCTGGCGATCGAGTCGTCGGGAGGGCGATCGGATCCGAGGACCCGGACCGCCCGGGGCTCGAGCGTCAGGGTGCCGCCGTCGAGGCGAGGCGTGGTGAAGATGGTCAACGGGACATCGATGATCGGTGGAACCTTGATCGAGGTGCTGATTCCCAGCAGGCCGTTCTCCGCCACGTACGACACGGTCCGTCCGCCGACCTCGGTGGGCAGGGCGGACAACGGGGTCGTCACCGTTCCGTTGAGGGCGACGTGCAACCCGTCCTTCTTCGGGGTGATCGAGGTGTACTTCAACCCCGCCGGGAGGCTGGGCAGCGTCTGCGAACGGTCGCCGCCGGTCATCGCGGCGAACTTGGTGGCGGGCAGCATGCGCCCGAACACGCGCAGTTTCTGAGGTCTCACGATCGCTTTCTTGCCGTCCGTCGTCACGGTGAGGAACAGCGTGGCCCGGACGTTCTTCGCCTGGTTCGCGCCGGGGACGACCTTCACCGTGAGGGACCCGTCCACCGAGCGGCCGAAGGACGGGCGTGGCAGGTTCGGGGGAACCGGCAGATCGGCGAAACCGATGCTGATCGACGCTTTCAGGTCGTCCGCCCGGGTGACGCCGGGGGCGGACCGGCTCACGCCACGCAGATTCGCGGTGAAGGTGGCGTTCTTGACGCCGCCGATGGCCATGCCGGGAACGGACAGCTGGATCTCGGACAGCCGCTGTCTCATCAGTTGGGGCAGGAGCCGACCGCCCTTGAGCGTGATCGTAGGTGTCACGGCGGCATCAGCGGCGCACGTCAGCTCGCTTGCGATCATCGCGGTGATCTTTTTGTCGAGGTAGGTGTCGACGAAGGGGAGCGGAAGGTACATCGCAGCCCCCGCGGCCGCCAGAACCAGGACCAGGCTCGCGCTCAGGACCTGGGCGAGCCGTCCGTGCGGACGGACACGGGCGAGACGGGACGGTCGGACCCGGCTGAGGACGGAGAACCGGGACCGGGCCACGTGACGAGGCTACGAACCGTCCCCGCATCAGGCGGTGAGGAAAGGCTCAAACCTGGATCAACCTTCCCGCTGTGGTGCTCTGACATGATCAACTGAAATGATCGTCGGTGACATGACGACAATGAACCTGTGTTTCGACAGCCTGGAGGGCTTGTCGGTGGGTGACGCTCTCGGCGCCCAGTTCTTCGTGCCGGGGACCAGCCTGGACGGCCTTCGCGAAGGGCATCTCCCCTCCGCGCCGTGGCCGTGGACGGACGACACCGAGATGGCCTGTGTGATCGTCGCCGAGCTCCGTGAGCATGGGGACATCGACCAGGACCGGCTCGCCGTCCGGTTCGCGGCCGAGTTCGAGCCGTACCGGGGATACGGCGCGGGCGCCGTGGTCCTTCTGCGCCGGATCCGTGACGGGGCGTCCTGGCGGGACGTCGCCCCCGCGGCCTTCGGGGGCACCGGGTCGATGGGCAACGGCGCGGCGATGCGCGTGGCCCCGCTCGGGGCCTTTCACGCCGGAGCCAGCCACCGGGCGGCGGCGCAGGCGATGCTGTCGGCGGAGGTCACCCACGCCCATCCCGAGGCGGTCCTCGGCGCGGTGGCGGTGGCGGTCGCCGCGGCCGAGGTGGGGTGGGCCCGGACGACCGGTCATCGCCCGCAGCCGGAGGAGCTGATGGACGCCGTCCTGCCGTTCCTGGTCGACAGTCGCGTGGCCAGCGGGATCGCCCGTGCCCGGAGCCTCGTGGGCGCCGGCGTGGCTGAGGCCGTCTATGAACTCGGCAACGGCTCGCAGGTCCTGGCGTTCGACACGGTGCCCTTCGCGATCTGGACCGCCGCCACCTGGCTCGACGACTACCCGGCGGCGATCCAGGCGTGCCTCGAGGCCGGCGGCGACGTCGACACCACGGCGGCGATCGTGGGCGGGATCGTCGGGGCTTATGCCGGCACCGGGCCCAGCGGTATCCCCGCGGAGTGGCGGCGGTGCCGCGAACCGCTGCCGGACGGTCTGCTCCCCACCCTGGCGGAATGAGCATCCTGCTATGGATTGACAAAGGCGGCTATGGGACGACGTTTGCTGTGGCAGTCTCTGTCGGACAGCGACGATTGTTCCGGACCCGAGCGCTCAGGGGGTTCCCGCGCAGATGCCGACCGAACGCGGCCCAGGTGGCGAGGTGGATTCCCGTGGTGCGCAGGGCGTCCAGATCGGGTCGGGGAACGTTCAACACAATCACTACGGCGCCGACCCCACCGAAACCTCCGCATCGTCTGGCGTCGATGTCATCGAGGTTTCGATCGCTCCTGCCGAGGTGGCCGAGAGCTTCGACGTACACGTGCTGCAATCACCCACCGGACAAGCGTCGGTGCAGGTAAAGCTCGATGTGAGAGGGTTGACAGGACGGCAGCGGGAGCTGCAGCAGGCTCTCCTCGCGTCGACCGTTCAGACCCGGCGGGCGGTGCCTACGGTCGAGCGAACGATCCAGGATGTCGGTCGAGTTCTCTTCACCGCCCTCCTGGGAACCGGGGACGTCGTCGCCTCCTACAGAGCTGCACGCGGTCTGGCTGATGCCCGGGGTCACAGGTTGCACATCGTGCTGAGGGTTGACGACCCCGCCCTGGCTGCGTTGCCGTGGGAAATGATGTACGACCCTCTCGTTGATACATATGTTTGTCGCAGGGAACAGTTGGTGCGGACGGTTCCCGTGCGTACCGCCTGTGCACCTGGCGAGGCCAGCTTGCCGATTCGGATCCTCGCCGTCGACGCCTCGCCGCCGGGGATGCCCGGTCTGGACCTTCCGGGCGAGCGCGCGGTCCTCTCCCAGGCGTTGAAGAACGGGATCGCCTCCGGCCGCATCGAGTTGTCGTGGGTGCCTCGGGCGACCTGGGCGGAGTTGCAGGAACGTCTTCTGGACGGGGAATGGCACGTCGTCCACTTCTTCGGCCATGGCGGGTTCGACCCGGCGCGGGATGAGGGATTCCTCGTCCTGGCCGGTGAGGACGGGCGGCCCGATCGTGTCGAGGCCGGACGTTTGGCCGACCTGCTCCGAGAGGCTCGCCCGATCCCTCCCGTCGTCGTCCTCAACGCCTGCCAGTCGGGTGTCCCCGGCATCGTCGACGCCTTCTCGGGAACCGCCACGACGCTCGTTCAACACGGCATCGCGACCGTTGCCGCGATGCAGTACGAAATCAGTGATGACGCGGCCATCGCCTTCGCCCGTGCCTTCTACAGCTCTCTCGCTCGTGGGCGCACCGTCGATGAGGCCGTGTTGAGTGGGCGGGTGGGCATCCTGGGCACGGGGAGCCAGACGCTCGAGTGGATCACTCCCGTTCTCTACGCGCGTGACCAGCGGACAGCTCCGTTCGCCGTTCGTACCCTCGGGCCTGCGATCACCGAGACGGCGACGGCGGCGACGATGCGGCGGGAGCCTCCTGGCACGGCTCCGGACACCACGGCGCTCACGGTGCCTGCCTCCACATCTCAGCCTCCGCCCCCCTCCTATCCTCCCCCTCCTCCGCCCGCTGGCTGGTCAGTGCCGGTACCGTCATGGGGCACGCCTCAGCCAGAGGTCGCGCGTACGGGAACGCATCACGGGCTTGGACCTGTCACCCCCGGAGCGGTGCGTCACCTCAGCCGTCGAACCGGCTTTCAGATCGCGGAAGGTGCCGGCAAACGTCTCACCCTGGTGTGCTCCCTTCTTTTTGCTTTCTCGCCGCTGCTGACCTGCGTCTTCGGGGCGCCCTTCGCCTTCGGGCTCGCGGCGGTGTTCGTACCCCGGATGCACCGATGGGAGATGCTCCTGTTGAGGACGGGTGCGGCGGTGCTCTCACTGGGCCTGGCCACATTCTTCATATTCAGCGGAAAACGCTGGTCCTCCTTCTCCGGTGCTTCGCCGTTGTCGCAGTCTGCTTTGTTCGTCGTCGTGGTCGGTGGTGTGCTTCTCAGCATCGTCATCGTCGTCTGTTCTATGGCCACCGGGTTCTTGACCCCCGCCGGGCAGGCTGCTCGTCAGGAGAATGCGCTGAGGGATTCTGACCCGATGGCGCGAGCAGCCCTGGTATCGGCCTTGCTGGGATCGCTGATGCTGCCGATTCTTCCCGCGATCGTTCTGGCAATTGTCGCAGTCAACCGGTCGTGTGATCAGAAACTCGTTGGCTTGGGGCACCGGGTTCGGACGACGAGATATCTCGCGGTTTACGCTCTTGCCATCTCCGTCCTCTGGATCGTGACCTGGTCGCTCACCACCGAGATCGATGCATCGGTGAAGCCTTGAAGGGAGGTCTTGACGAACGTTCCGCCACGCCGGACGTTGGGATCCTTGACTCGATGATCGGGGAGGGATCGCGGATGAGTGGCGACGGAGCGTACCGGCCGAGGAGATACGGACTGTGGCGGTGGATGTACCGGACGGGCCGACCGAACGGACTGGCCCGGTTCCTCAACCGGACCTCCCGGTGATCCGCACCGCCCCGATCGAGGAGTTCGAGCGGATCGCCGACCGGTACCCGGTGTTCCGGATCGTTCCCGATCCCGCCGGCGAGCGCTGATCACAGCCGACGCCGGAAAGCTCGTTCAGGTCTCGACGCGGGCGAGGTCTTTCTCCAGCGCGAGGAGGAGTTCTTCCGAGGATGGCGACGCCGGCGGAGTGAACAGTGCTCTGATCTCCCCGGCGATCCGGTGCCGCCACGTAGGCGGGAACCGCCCGGCGTCGACGACCAGCTGCCGGACGACGAGCCGGAGGTAGGTCGCCTGCGCCGGTTCCCTTGCCGGTCCGAATGCTCCGCAGGCCAGGACGAGGCATTCCTCGTACAGCCGGCCGAGCGCCTCGTCGTCGTCGCCCAGCCCGAGGGTGAGTAGACCGGTGAGCGAGTTCGCGGCCGAGCGGGCGACGCCGTCCTGGCCGAGTTCGAACGCGACGACGGCCTCGGGAAACGCCTCCGCCAGCGGTTCGAGCGCGTGGGCGAGGAGGTCGACGCGCCGGTCGGTGAGGAAACTCGCGTGTCCGAAGACGTCGTCCGGGTGATGGGAGATCCACCCGAACTCTCCGGGCTGGGACGTGGTGGCGGGGGTGTCGCTGTAGAACCACAGCGGGTCGAAGCGGGGCGCGGGCCGGTGACGTGGGGCGAGAGTGATTCTGACGTCACGGTGGGAGCCGTCGCGAATCCGTTCGACGGTGACGAGTTTCATCAGGCCGCTCCAGCCTTCGGACGGCAACTGGGAACGCCACAGCAGGGCGAGATTGCGCCAGTCGAAGAACGCCAGCTGGCGGCCTTCGAACAGTTGCCGGGCCTTCACCTCCCCACTGACCAGCAGCAACAGGACGACGAGGTTGCAGGCGTACGCCGCGTGCCGGGCCGGGACGGTGAGCCGGGTCGGTTCGTACTCGTCGTACCGGCTGAGGTGCGGAGGACGCAAACAACGGTGGAACAGTGTCAGCAGGGTCTGCCGGAGGAGATCCCGCTCCTCGGCGGGACGCTGGGCGATGAGTTCGCTGAGGAACGACACGGCCGTGCCCCGCATGGTGAGGGGCGCGAAGGAGAGGATCGAGTGGAGGAAGGCGTCGTCGACGTCGGTGGCGCGGGTCCGGTGCCTGCTGCTGCGGACGACGTCGGCCATGTCGGTCAGTTCGGTCGAGACCAGGCGTCCCAGCAGGTACTCCCCGAAGGTCGCGTGGAGGAACTCGAAGGTGTGCAGGGCCTGTCCGTCTCTCGTCGCGCCGCCCTGGTGCACGAAGAAGAATCGCCCGACCGCCTGTTCGCTGGGGCTGAGCTCGGCCCGCAGGTCGCCGCCCCGGCGGCCTCGCGGAGCCAGTTCGTGCAGCAGGGTCGGCAGGTCGCGGTCGAGCTCCTCCTCGGTCGTCCACTGCCGGTGGCGGTTGAACATGGCGAAGGCGACGACCGAGAGCCTCAGCAGTTCCTGCTGAACGCTTTGCGCGAATTCGTCGTCCGTGAGGAAGGTGTCCCTCTTGGCGACCTCGCGCTCGGCGAAGCGGTGGAGGATCCGTTCGTACAGCTCCGCGTACCCGAGATTGCCGCCGAGACGCTGCAGGGCGTTGCCGTCGGCGTCATAAATGGCAAGCATCGCCAGAAGAAGAGGCTGCGACGCCAGGTCCGACTGGGCCAGGAGGACGGAGGGATCGAGTGGTCTCAACCGTCCCTCGGCGAACGCCGGGGCATTCGTGGCGTTCCAGCAGGAGACCCAGCACTCCACCTGTTCACGACGGAAGGGTTCCACCCGGAGCGCCAGGGTTCCCGGGGAGCAGCGGGCCCGGTCCGACACCGCCGTCCGCGTCGTCAGGATCACGGCGAGCGGACGGCCGAGTTCAGCCTCCCGCTGCTGAAAGCGGGCGATCTTCTCGACGTAGTCGGTCTGGTGCGTCCCGGTCGCCTGCAGGAGTTCGTCGAATCCGTCGAGCAGGATCAGGGGAAGCGCGTCACCCCGGGAGCGGGCGAGTTGCGGCCACGAGAGCCGATCGCCGGTGCTGGCGTAGATGGCGGCCTCGATCTGCGCCTGGAGTTCGACGTCCGCGGGAACGTCCCGCAGGGGGACCCGGACGACCAGATAGTCCTCGGGCGGGAGCTGAGCGGCGAGAATCCTGGTGAGAACCGATTTCCCGGATCCGGGCTGACCGAGCACGAGGAGCGGCGCCCTGACCGCCCGGATCCCGGTGAGATACCCGATCAGGAATTCCCAGAGATCCTGGCGTACCGGCAGACGCTGCCACCAGGCCTCGTGGACGAGGTCATCGCTCGCCCCGACCCGGGACACCCGGAAGTCGGGCCAGATGAAGGCATCCCCCAGGGTCGGCAGGCGGATCCCTTCGGGCGCTTCCCCGGTGTGCAGGATCGGACGTCGCAACGGGGCCTGGTAGAAGCGGTGCAGTTCGGCGCGGCGCTCGTCGGGGACCCGGCCGTTCGCCAGGTCGCCGACGAGCTGCTCCAACCGGGACACGGTCGCGACGACGTCCTTCACGGCGTACCGGGTCGCCAGGTGGTCCATGCGGTTCGACCAGAAGGCGACCTCCGGCACCTGGACGGCGAGCCGCTGGACGGCGTCCTCGTACCGGGTGATCGCCGCGCCGGGGACGTCGTCCGCGAGGACACGGGCCACCCGCCCCCGGGCCGTCTCGTCGAGGCGGTCCCACACCACGAGACCGGACAGCAGCGACACCATCCGGTCGGACCGTCTGCGGTAGAAGCCCCTCAGCTCGGCGAGGACGTCCTCGAAGGACCGGTCCGGGGTCGGCACGGGAATCCGGGAGCGCAGCAGGGAGTCGGCGAGGTCGACCAGACGCCGTCCGGAGGGCCCTTCTTCGAGGAGATCCTCCGGGCGGAGATCGGCCTCCCGTACGCGGAACGGAAGGTCCGCGGCGGCGACGGCGTCGAGGTAGGAGGCCATGACGAGGACGGAGTGGGCCGCGGCCACCCGCTGGCTGCGGTCGAACCGGGTGAGGCCCCGCAGCCTCTCGACGCTTCCCGAGACCAGCTGCCCGCTCAGCCGGGACAGCTCGTTCTTCGGGTCGAACAGGGCGAGGGCGAACGGCGAGCCGGCGGCGGCCCCGGCCAGGAGCAGCCCGCCGGTGAGCCGGTCCATCGCCTCGGCGACCTGGCCGGGGGCCCCGAGGAGCGTGACGGCGTCGGAGTAACTGAGTCCACGGGCCACGAGGGTCAGCTTACGATCAACGGCCGCGCCCGGCGGCGCCGTCCGCGAGATCAGAATCCTTGCCCGAGGAGAGTGACGGTGTCGACGAGACGGTTGGAGAATCCCCACTCGTTGTCGTACCAGCCGAGAACCTTCACCGTCCGCCCGTTGACCGCCGTCAACGGCGCGTCGAAGATCGTCGAGGCGGGGTTGCCGACGATGTCGGACGAGACGATCGGAGCCTCGTTGTAGGCGAGGACCCCCGCGAGCTCCCCCGCTGCCGCCGCCGCGAACGCGGCGTTGATCTCCTGGACGGTCGTCTCCCGCGACGTCGTCACCGTCAGGTCGGTCATCGACCCGGTGAGAACCGGGACGCGCAGGGCGAACCCGCTGAGCCGGCCGTCGAGCTCGGGCAGGACGCGCCCGATCGCCGTCGCCGCGCCGCTCGTCGTCGGCACGATGTTGTGCGCCGCGGCCCGGGCGCGCCGGAGATCCTTGTGCGGCCCGTCCTGGAGGTTCTGGTCCTGGGTGTAGGCGTGCACCGTCGTCATCAGGCCGCTGTCGATCCCGGCGAGGTCGTTCAGCACCTTGGCGAGAGGTGCCAGGGAGTTCGTCGTGCAGGAGGCGTTCGACACGATGTGATGCCGCTCGGGGTCGTACAGGGCGGAGTTGATGCCGTACGCGAGGGTGAGGTCGTCGCCCCTGGCGGGAGCGGAGATGAGTACCTTGCGGGCCCCGGCGTCCAGGTGGGCCCGTGCCTTGGCCGCATCGGTGAACACGCCTGTCGACTCGACGACGACATCGACGGCGAGGTCACGCCAGGGCAGCGTCCCCGGGTCACGTGAGGACAGCACCGAGATCCTTCTGCCGTCCACGACGATGGCGTCGCCGTCGGCCTCGACGGGGACGCCGAGAATTCCGTAGGCGCTGTCGTACGTCAGCAGGTGGGCGAGGGCCTCAGGCGAGGCCAGGTCGTTGACCGCCACGACCTCGAAGGGGGCGGCCCGGCGCAGGCTCGCTCGCAGGAAGTTGCGCCCGATCCTGCCGAATCCGTTGACGGCGACGCGCATGACCTTCTCCTTCACTCGGTGTCTCGATGACAGGATCACTGTACCTACTGGTATGTACGGTTGTCACCTCGTATTCTCAGCGGGTGAACGACAGGTCTCAGCGGGCGAACGACACTCGGAGCCGACTGATCGAGAGCACCCAGGAACTCCTCTGGGAGCGCGGCTACACCGGCACGAGCCCCAAGGCGATCCAGGAGCGGGCCGGCGCCGGGCAGGGCAGTATGTACCACCACTTCACCGGCAAGGCGGACCTCGCGCGCGCCGCGATCAACCGGACGGCGGAGGAGGTGACCTTCTCCCGGAGTTGCCTCGACGGGCCGGGATCCCCGCTGGAGCGACTTCGTGCCTACCTGCGTCAGGAGCGCCCCGTGCTGCGCGGGTGCCGCGTCGGCCGGCTCGTGCAGGATCGGGAGGTCGTCGGCGACCCCGGGCTCCGCCAGCCCCTCGACGACGTGTTCACCGGCGCGATCGACGCGCTGGCCGCCGTCCTGCGTGAGGGGCAGGAGATGGGGGAGGTGCGGACCGGTGTCGATCCCGAGCAGGTGGCGACGATGCTGCTGTCCGTGATCCAGGGCGCCTACGTCGTCGCGCGGGCGCATGGCGACGAGACGCGCTTCACCGCCGCCGTCGAAGGAGCGCTCGCGCTCGTGGCCGTCGATAGGCAGTCTCTATGACGACGACAGAGAAAATCGATAGATATGCCCTTGGACTGAAGGGATTCTCCATATAAGCTCTCTATCAACAGAGCGAAGCCCCCACGAAAGAGGTGTTCCCCCTCATGTCCCTCATCAACACCGACGTGCTCCCCTTCACCGCCACCGGGTTCCACAACGGCACGTTCGTCGACGTCAGCGAGGCCGACCTGACCGGGCAGTGGTCGGTCGTCTTCTTCTACCCCGCCGACTTCACCTTCGTCTGTCCCACGGAGCTCGGTGACCTCGCCGACAACCGCGAGACCTTCGAGCAGCTCGGCGTCCACATCTACTCGGTGTCGACGGACACGCACTTCACGCACAAAGCGTGGCACGAGACCTCCGAGACCATCCGGAAGATCCGGTTCACGATGCTCGGCGACCCGAGGGGCCTTCTGAGCCGCAACTTCGGCGTCTACGACGAGGAGACCGGCCTGGCCGACCGCGGAACCTTCGTCATCGACCCCGCCGGAAAGATCCAGATCATGGAGATCACCTCAGGCAGCGTCGGGCGCAACGCCACCGAGCTGATCCGCAAGATCAAGGCCGCCCAGTACGTCGCCGCGCACCCGGGCGAGGTCTGCCCCGCGAAGTGGAACGACGGGGACGCCACCCTCGCGCCGTCCCTCGACCTCGTGGGGAAGATCTGATCCCATGCTCGATCCCGCCCTCGCCTCCCAGCTCGCGGCGTATCTCGGCCGTGTGACCCTCCCGGTCGAACTGATCGCGGCACTGGACGACGGTGCCCCCTCCGCCCAGCTGCGTGACCTGCTGTCGGAGATCGCGGACATGTCCCCGATGATCTCCCTGAACCTCACCGGTGACGCGACGACCGCCCTCGACCGCCGGCCCTCCTTCCGGATCCGCCGTGCCGGGACCGACGTCGAGGTCGCCTTCGCCGGGATCCCCCTCGGACATGAGTTCTCGTCGCTCGTCCTCGCCCTGCTCCAGGTGGGCGGACACCCGTCCACCGTCGACGAGCGACTCCTCGACCGGATCCGCGGTCTCGAAGGAGAGCACCGGTTCGAGACCTTCTTGTCCCTGTCCTGCCAGAACTGCCCCGACGTCGTCCAGGCGCTCAACCTGATGAGCATCGTCAACCCACGGATCACCCACGTCGCCGTCGACGGGGCGATCTTCCCCGAGGAGGCCGAGCGGCGCACGGTCCTCGCCGTCCCGGCGGTCTTCCGCAACGGCGAGCCCTTCGCCCAGGGCCGGATGACGCTGGAGGAGATCGTCGACAAGCTCGACGAGACGGCGGCCGACCGCGAGGCCGAGACCTTGTCGGCCGCCGAACCCTTCGACGTCCTCGTCATCGGCGGCGGACCGGCCGGAGCGACGGCAGCCATCTACGCCGCGCGCAAGGGGATCCGCACCGGCCTGGTCGTCGAGCGTTTCGGCGGGCAGGTCCTCGACACGATGTCCATCGAGAACTTCATCTCCGTCCCCCGGACCGAGGGCCCGCAGTTCGGCGCCGCCCTGGAGAACCACGTCCGCGAGTACGACGTCCAGGTGATCCGTGGACGCCGGGCCCTCGGGGTGCGGGCGGCCGACGTCGAGGGAGGGCTCGCGCGGGTGACGCTCGACAACGGCGCCACCCTCTCCGCCCGCACCCTCGTGCTCGCGACGGGCGCTCGCTGGCGTCAGATGGGGGTGCCCGGGGAGGAGGAGTACCACAACAAAGGGGTCACCTACTGCCCGCACTGCGACGGTCCCTTGTTCAAGGGCAAGCGTGTCGCGGTGATCGGAGGAGGCAACTCCGGCATCGAGGCGGCCATCGATCTCGCGGGCGTCGTGGAACATGTGACCGTTCTGGAGTTCGACTCCTTCCTCCGCGCCGACGAGATCCTCCAACAGGCGTTGCGGAACCTCCCGAACGTCGATGTCCGCCTCAACGCGCTGACGACGCGCGTCGACGGCGACGGCGACCGGGTCACCGGTCTTCAGTGGACCAACCGCGAGACCGGGACGGAGGAGAGGATCCCCCTGGAGGGTGTCTTCGTCCAGATCGGCCTCCTGCCGAGCACCGACTGGCTCGCCGGGGCGGTCGAACTGTCCCCACGCGGGGAGATCGTCATCGACAGCCGAGGGGCGACCTCCGCCCCCGGAATCTTCGCGGCCGGTGACTGCACGACAGTGCCCTTCAAACAGATCGTCATCGCGGTGGGAGCCGGGGCCACCGCCGCGCTCAGCGCCTTCGACCACCTCGTCCGGACCCGGAGCGCCGTCGAAGCCGTCGCGGCGGCCGAGGCGATCGCGGCGGACGCGGCGGCGTCCACCGCCTAGACGATGAACCTCCGGGATCTGGAGTACCTCGTGGCGGTGGCCGAACACCGCCACTTCGGCAAGGCGGCTGCCGCGTGCCACGTCAGTCAGCCGACCCTGTCGATCCAGCTCAAGAAGCTCGAATCGGAGCTCGGGGCGCTGCTGCTGGAGCGGGGACCACGCATGGTGGTCCTCACTCCGGCGGGCGAGGACATCGTCGTCCGTGCCCGGCGCATCCTCGCCGACGCCGACGCGATCCGGACGGCGGCGCGGCGGTCCGGCAGCCCGTACTCCGGCGGGTTCCGGCTGGGGATCTTCCCGACACTCGCCGCGTACCTCCTGCCGCACGTCGTCCCTGTGCTCCATCGCCGGTACCCCCACCTGGAACTGCTCCTGACGGAGGAGAAGACCGCGGTGCTCAGGCACCGCATCAACGACGGGCAGCTGGACGCCGTGATCCTGGCGCTGCCCACCTCAGACCCCCTCCTTGCCACGGTGCCCCTCTTCCGGGAGGACTTTCTCCTCGCCGTCCCCGCCGACCACCCTCTCGCCGGGAGCGACGGGCCCGTCGACCCCTCGGTCCTCGCCGACGAGCCGTTGCTCCTCCTCGACGAGGGACACTGCCTGCGGGACCAGGTGCTGCAGTGGTGCCACAGCACGGGGAACGAGCGGTTCAGCGGGTTCCGCGCCACGAGTCTCGAAACGCTGAGGTTCATGGTCGCCTCCGGGGTCGGGGTCACGCTGCTGCCCCGCCTGGCGACGGCGCCGCCCGTCGGCCCGTGCCCGACGACCCGGATCATCACCTTCACAGACCCGGCTCCCCACCGTGACGTCGGCCTCGTCTACCGGCCCACCAGCCCCCTGGCCGACCTCATGCCCCCGATCGCCGACCTGCTCCGCACCCTGCCGCCGGGTCTCGTCCGCCCTCTCGCCGAGCCGTAGTCTGAGGGCGATCGCAGGAGGTCATCATGCGGATTCCGTCGCCCCCCGGTTCGTGGCCGCGCTGGTCGGCTCTCGTCCTCGACGGGTTCGTCGCCGTCACGGCGATCGGCGGCGGTGCCGCGCTCGCCACCGGCGCGGAGGGAACCCGGTTCCCTGTCGACTGGCTCCGCCGCACCCCCTGGACCAGCTACCTGATCCCCGGGCTGATCCTCGCCTGCGTCGTCGGCGGAAGTGCCGTGGGCGCGTGGATCGCCGTCGTCCGTCGTCGTCCTTCCGCCGGGGCGGCGACGTCGGTCGCAGCCGTCCTCCTCGCCGGGCAGATCCTCGGGGAGGTCATCCTTCTCGCGCAGCCCGGCCCGATCACTCCCACCGAGGTGTTCTACCTGGTCGTCGCCGCCGGAATGCTCCTGTCCGGTGTCCTCCTCCACGTCGGAAGACAGCCACAGTCCTCAACCTGACCACAGCCCGCTGGGACTCGTCCGGGATGGCTTCTGATGGCTCCTAGGAGGGGAACTAGGGGCGTATCCTGCTGGAAAACCGTGCAGATGGAGCCTTAGCCTGCCGATCGGAGGGGTGTGATGTTGCGAAGCTTCCGGTTCGAGAACCATCGATCATTTCGTGACGAGGCTGAGTTGGTCCTGTTGCCGGTGTTCGCGGACGAGTCTCGAGGGCGGAGAGCGCCGGTTCCCGTGGCTGCGATCTTCGGCGCCAACGCCGCTGGCAAGTCGAACGTGCTCGATGGGCTGCGGTTCATGGGCGAGGCGGTGGAGGATTCGTATCGGGCCTGGAGCCCTCGGGATGGCGTGCCGAGAAAGCCCTTCCGGCTCGGCACTTCCTCGGTTCGTGAGCCTTCCACGTATGTCGTCGAGATCGAGGTCGGCTCGGTGCGTTTCACCTACGGTTTCGTCGTGGACGACGAAACCGTCCTGGAGGAATGGGTCTACAGCTATCCGAAGGGCAAACGGCGACGTTTGTTCGAACGCTCTGGAACGGATATTGAGTTCGGCGAGAGTCTGGGACTCGTCCGGGGTAAGGTCAACTTGCTGGCGGAACTGTTGCGCCCCAATGCGCTGTTCCTGAGCCTGGTCGCCCAGGTCCGCCAGGATGAACTAGCCGTGTTGAAGCCCGTCTATGACTGGTTCACAGGGGACGGGCTCACGTGGTCATCACCCTCACGGCCGCGTACCGGCCGGGATCTGCGGGTATTGGAGCAGCGGTTGGTAGCCTTCCTCGGAGACTCTCCGAAAAGAGCCACGGTGATGGAGTCGTTCATCCGTGCAGCCGACGTCGGTATCGAGAAAATCGTCGTGGAACAGCCAGCGCCTCGACCTCGGGTGGATCCTGAGGGCAGGTCCATCGTTCTGGAGAATCCACGGTTCAAGTTGCGGCATGTCGGGGCCGAGTTGTTCGATCTCTGGGACGAGTCGGATGGGACCCTGTCCTGGTTGACCATGCTGCCCGGTGTCCTGGCGGTCTTGGATTCCGGAGGGTTGCTCGTCATTGACGAGATTGACTCCAGTTTGCATCCCAACCTCACCGTCCTGCTGATCAAGCAGTTCCGGTCTCAGGTGACAAACCCTCAGGGAGCGCAACTGCTGTTCACCACGCATGATGCGTCGCTGTTGGGTACATCGTTCGGAGAGGAGATCCTGGGGCGCGACCAGGTGTGGTTCGTCGAGAAGGGGGCCGACGGGGCGAGTTCCTTGTACCCGCTCAGTGATTTCCGTCCCCGTGCGGGCGGAGAGAATCGTGAGAGAAGGTATCTCGCTGGCAGTTACGGGGCTGTGCCTCTTGTCGACGAGACCCTGCTGCCTCCGGCCGTAGAGGGGTGACGAACTGGTGATTTCACGCTCGAAGCGGCGCGAGAACAGTAGTTCGCGACGACGTCCACAGCGGGATGAGAAACCAGTGGTCGTGGTTCTCTGCGGGGGCCGCCGGACAGAGCCCGACTATTTCAACGGCCTCCGGCGGATGGTGCGGAACGGCGCTGTCAACGTCATTGTCATGACAGAACCGCGAGACCCGGAGAGTGTGGTCAAGCGGGCCGCTGGGACTCTGAGCCGGAAAGAAGCCGATGAGGCATGGTGTGTTCTGGATGTCGATGATTTCCGGTTCGATCGGGCTGTTCCTGCTGCACGCAAGTCGGGGGTCAACCTTGCCGTCTCCAACCCTTGCTTCGAGGTTTGGCTGATTCTGCATCACGCGGATCTCACTGGTGTGGTCGTAGACGCCAAACAAGCGATAGAGCGGCTACGAAAGTACCTCCCAAAGTATGACAAGGCGCGGATGAGGTTTGACCAGGACTTCGCCCATGGGGTGGAAGAAGCGATTCGCAGAGGGCGTGTGTTGTTACCCTGGCCAGTCGGTGTTGGTGGAAATCCATCGACCGGGGTGTGGCCGCTCGTCGAGGTGATCCGAGGAACAGAGGAAGGCTCGCAGGTTGCCCCGGACAGGATGACTTGATCGCCCGGAACGAAATGATGGTCGGACGAGTGTGGTCTCCGCCCCTCATCCATCTCCCGCCATCCTGATCAAGAGGGGCAGGTCCTGGGCGTCAGGTCAGTCCAGAGGCGAAGGCGGAGACGGTGGCGGCGAGGGTTCTGTCGATGGTTCCCCGCACCTCGTCCCATCGTTGGTGGACATCGTCCGTGTGGACGAAGGTCACCGATTCCGCGTCCGAGGTCTTGAGCAGCGGTATGAACGCGGCGTGAGCCGAGGACGGATCCTGGGGCAAAGTGTCCGTCACCGCTTCCGCGAAGATCGTCAGCGCGAGGACACCTGTCTCACCGTGACCGACCTTCTGAAGGACGGCGACATACCTGAGTTTCTGCCCCAGTACGGTGAGTCGCAGACTCGCCCACCAGGTGCCGCCGGTGATGTTGGTGTAGAAGTCCGCTTCTCGTGCCGTGCGGATGATCTGAGCGCGCCACCATCCGCCGCGTTCGTCGCCCGGCTCCGCGGCGTCCACGGCGTGATAGGTGTTCGGATCCAGGTTCCTGAAGGCGTCGTCGAGTCCCTTGCCGACGTCGCGGAGGTAGTCGCTGACTCGAGGGAGCAGTTCACCAGCGAAAGCGCGCACGCCGGTGGCTCGTTCGTCGGCGGTGTTCTCGCCGCGAAGAGCGCGAAGCCGGGCGACGTGAGCGTTCGCCACGTCGATGGCACCCGCGCCCGCTGTCGGAGGGAGCGCGGGTCGTTCCAGCTCCGCGCGGAGAGCGACGACTTCGAGGCGGGCGAAGAGCCGGACCAAGGGGCGAAGATCACCGTCGGTGGCCGTTTCGAGAGCATTGATGTAATCGGTCCGGGAATAGCGGTCCACGACCAACGGCGCATACCGGTTGCGCAGCAGCACGAGCAGGGAGAGCGCCCTCGCCACCCGGCCGTTACCGTCGTCGAACGGGTGGATGGACACGAAGGCGTGGTGCAGCCATGCCGCCCGGATCAGCGGGTGAAGGCCGTCGGACCCGCGGTACAGCTCGACGAGCCGCGCGATCTCGGTGTCGACCTGCTCAGGAGGGCAGAAGAGAAGAGCCGTGCCGTCTTGGCGGATCACCTGGTTCGGATGGGTTTTCCACGAACCGGGACGCAGCGGGCTGCGGACCAGCCGCCCGAACTGGTCGACAGCATCGTGAGTGGCCTGAGCGCGGCAGATAGTCACGTGAA
>JAUPKQ010000041.1 GCA_030837345.1 Actinomycetota bacterium
CCCCCACACCCCCACGTGTGGCTCCCGCCGGTTCCGGATCGAGATTCGCCAACCGCTGGACCAGTCCCGAAACGCCTGTGAAGGACCGGGGATTTCGAACAGTTCGCACCTGTGACACATTGCACCTTTTGTCACCCATATACCTTTTATCATTGCACCTCAGAGAGGTGATCCGCGTGCCCGCAAAGACCTCCGGAGCCAAGGCTTTGACACAATAACCTTAAGGCCACCTAAGGAATCTTGACATCTCGATCGCTGCCGGTGTTACCTGTCCTCGACGTCACTGGGCAACCTTTCTTCTTCAGAACTGTATCTATTCGGCGGAGCCGCTCCGTCGGCGACTTCCGGCGCGGGCGTTCAACGCTGGAAACTGACAGGAACCGTAAGGATCTCTTAAACATGAGCGAACTCAAGCGGACCGGGCACCCTGAGCGACCACAAGGCGATGGACGGCGACGCTGGCTTCAGGGGGACGGTCCGCACCGTCAACGGCAGTCCCGGGCGTGACGGCGGCGGCCCGGCCGGAACGTCGAGCCAGGTTTACCTGGTGTCAGTCATTTTTCGATTCCAAAACCGTAAGGCTCTATCCCTTCTTCCCCTCGGAGAATCCCTCATGAGTAGGTCCAGACTTCTCAGCGCGGTGACCGCCGTCCTGGTGACCCTGGGCGCAGGTCTTGCCGTCGTCTCCCAAAGTGACACGGCCAGCGCGGCCACCGTCTGGAACGAAGACTTCAACGGCGCGGCCGGCACCGGCGTCGACACGTCCAAGTGGAACTTCGACACCGGCGGCAAGGGCTTCGGCAACCAGGAATTGCAGTACTACACCAACGGCACGAGCAACGTCGCCATGGACGGCCAAGGTCATCTGGCCATCACGGCGCGCAAGGGGAGCGGCGGCCACAACGACTGCTGGAACGGCACGTGTCAGTTCACCTCCGGCCGGATCCAGACCTCCGGCAAGTTCGCCCAGCAGTACGGCCACATCGAGTCCCGCATTCAGGTCCCCAAAGGCTCCGGCCTCTGGCCTGCCTTCTGGATGCTCGGCGGCGGCAACTGGCCCAACGACGGCGAGATCGACATCATGGAGGTCGTCGGCCGGGATCCGAACCGGTTGTTCGGCACGCTGCACGGCCCCGGTTACTCAGGCGGTAGCGCGTACGGCGCCAGCCTCGTCTCCGACACACCGTGGCACCAGGCCTTCCACAACTACGCCGTGGACTGGTCGCCGGACCTGATCGTGTGGACCGTGGACGGCCGCGAGTACTTCCGGGCCACCCCGGCCTCGCTCAGCGCGGCCAAGGGCAATGTGAGCTGGGTCTACACCCATAAGTTCTTCGTCATCCTCAACCTCGCGGTCGGCGGTAACTTCGGCCAGGGCGACCCGGCGAGCTTGCCGGCCGAGAGCAAGATGCTTGTCGACTACGTGCATGTCAGCACCTCGGGATCGACGCCGCCGAGCGCTGGCAACGCCCTCAAGTCCCGCCTGAGCGGTCGCTGCATCGACATCCCCGACGCCAAGTCGGCGGACGGCGCGCGCCTGCAGATGTATGACTGCAACGGCACCGGCGCCCAGCAGTGGGTGGGGAACGGCGACGGCACGATGCGAGCTCTCGGCAAGTGCATGGACCCCGCCGGTGGAGCACTCACCAACGGCACCTCGATCCAACTCGCCACCTGCAACGGCAATCCGGTCCAGCGGTTCACCGTGTCGAACGCGGGCGACCTGGTGAACGTTTCCGCGAACAAGTGCGTCGACGTGAAGGACAAGAACTCCGCCAACGGCGCCCAACTCCAACTGTGGGACTGCAACGGCGGCTCCAACCAGAAGTGGACCCGCGCCTGATCGATCGGGACAGGGACGCCGGCAGCCTCCGGGCCGCCGGCGTCCCTGTGCGACGACGAAGAAGTGGACCAACCTGAACAAGGTCACAGCCACCCCGGTCGCCACTGACCAACCGAAGCCGGGTTGGACCCGTACGCGCTACGGCAACGGGACGGCGCAGGCTCCCGTCGAGGGCATCAGCGTCGCCAACGCCGGCCACTCGATCCCGCTCCCCGAGCTCATCCCCTACGCGATCGCCTTCCTCGGCCTCGACAAGACCAGCTGAGATCTCGACGAGAGCACACCGACGATCAGCTCGTGCCGTCGTTCCGTCGGCTGGATCCGACACGATCGTGTCGGTTTGAGCAGACGGAACGGCGACCCGGCGTTACTTGATCTTGATTCTCGAGATGGTGCACTGCGGGTCACACAGCCACAGCTGGAACTTCCCCATCTTGCGGGTGTGATAGAACGCACCATAATGCTGCCTGAATTCAACAACATTGTTCCCGGAGGAGACGTTGTTGACCTTCTTGATGGTGACGCTCTTCGTCCCGGCATTGGCGTAGCAGAGAGTCGAGCTATCGGTATTGATCACGAGGAAGTCACTGCCGGGGTAGCACCCCGCGTCGACCCGGTTGATGGCGAACGCGCTCGCCGACGGCAACCCGCAGGTCAGCACCACGGTCAGAGCAGCCGCAGCGGAAATCTTGCCGAGAAATTTGGTGCGCACTCCGTGCCTCCAGATATTGTCCAGCAACCCCACCGGGCCAGTCGAGGAAGTTACCCGACGCAACCTCTTTGCGTCAATGTTCATAACTGTTTGACGGAACCTTCGGGGTCGCCTAGGACGCTTTTAAGAATTCTCCCGGAGAGGCGCTGACAACGACGAGGTCGTCAAAATCATCAGGATCGTCGCGGCGACGAAGAAAACGGTCATCAGCAGGGCCATCGGGAGCAGGGTGTCGTAGCCGATCAGACCCGTCAGCGGGGTGGCGACGGCGCCGGTGAGGAACACCAGGCCGCCCTGCAGGGCCGACGCCGTCCCCGCCGACCGGCGTCCGGCCTCCTGCGCGAGGGCGGTGGTCGACGGGATGGTCAGACCCATGCAGGCGACGACGACCCACAGGAGGCTCCACGGCAGGGCGAGAGGCGCGCGGGCCTGCGGGTCCACGAGGGCGACGGCGAGCAGTGCCGCCGCCGCGATCGTCGAGGTGACCAGGCCGATCGCCCGCAGCCGGAGGGCGCCGACGCGCAGCACGATCCGGCGAAACGTGTATGAGGTCACCGCCATCCCGACGGCGTTCGTCGAGAACACCCAGGTGTAGGTCGACGAGGTGATGTGGAAGGTCTCCTGCAGGACGAACGACGAGCCCCCGATATAGGTGAAGAAACCCGCGGTGGCCAGACACTGGACGACGACGTGCCGCAGGAAACCCCAGTCGGTCAGCAGGTCACCCATCCGCCGCGCGAGCATTCCCCAGCCCGACGGCTGGCGCTGATCCGGGGGAAGTGTCTCCGGCACGCCGACGATGGCCGAGATCGACATCACCAGGCCGAGAACCGCCAGACCGAAGAAGATGACACGCCAGTTGTGATACGTGAGGACCACGCCGCCGATCGCCGGAGCGATGATCGGGCCGAGGAAGGTGACCGACGCGATGGTCCCGAACATCGTGGCCGCGTGATCTCCCCGGTAGGTGTCCGTGACGATCGCCCGGCCGATGGTGAGTCCGGTCCCGGCCGCGACCCCCTCGACGAGGCGGGCCAGCACGAGCAGCAGGCCGGTGGGCGCCACGGCGCACAGCAGGGACGACGCCAGGAACAAGACGGTGCCGGTCACCAGGATGCGACGGCGCCCGTGGGCATCACTGACCGGCCCGAGGATCAGCTGCCCGACGGCCATCCCGACGATGAACGCCGTCAGGGTCAGCTGCGCGACGGTCGCGCTCGTCTGCAGGGAGCGCTGCAGCTGCGGCAGGCCGGCGAGGTACGTGTCCGTCGCGAACGGCCCGATCGCCATGATCGCCATCAGGGCGATCGTCGAGGGCCCCGGAGCCGGGCCGACATCCGTCGTGGCTGGTGAACGGACGCCGGCCTGCGGAGGTGAGGTCACGTCGTCAAGTTACCGGGCGGTTCCGGGACGATCGCACCGGAGGGGTACCGATCGGAGCAGCGCCGGCCGGATCAGCACCGATCGGAGCAGCACGGCGGGGGCGCCCACCCCGGAGAGAAGTGCATAGGGCAACGAACGTAACTTTCATTCCAGAATCACCACATCGTGAAATCCCCCCGGCACCTTGATCCGCCGTACGGAAATGATTAATCACTTGAATCGAAATGACGCGGAATCCGGGAGAAACCCGCCGCCGTCCGGCGCCTCGCGGGAAGCGTTTCATCATCGATCAGACCTGGGGCCAGCACCGACCAGCACCCTCCCCTCACTCACCTCACTCACCTCGACCTCACCATCTTGATCGTTTGACAGTTTTCCGCACACTACCAACACTGAGTGCCATCCATTTTGATCTGACGGGTATCTCCGGCCCCTCCCGTCACCACACCGTCACTCCGGCCGAGCGGCTCCGGCCGGACCTGCGGGTTAAGGAGCGCACACCCGATCATGAATAAGACCTGTAGAAGAGCAGCGCTGCTCGTCGTGGGGCTTCTGGCCTCCGCGGTAGCCGCCATCGCCCCGGCGAACGTGACGCCTGCCTGGGCGGCGAGCCTCACCCAGGTGTCGAACTTCGGAAACAACCCCGGCAACATGCAGATGCACGTGTACGTGCCGGACTCGCGCCCGGCCAAGCCAGCGATCGTCGTCGCGATGCACCCCTGCGGCGGTAACGGCCCGGGCTTCTACTCGAGCAGCGAATTCGCCTCCCTCGCCAACCGGTACGGGTACATCGTCATCTACCCCAGCGCCACCCAGAACGCCGGATTCGGCAACTGCTTCGACACCTGGTCCGCCGCCGCCAAGAAGCGGGACGGCGGCAGCGACCCCGTCTCCATCATTTCGATGATCAACTACGTCGAGAAGACCTACAGCGGCGACGCCAACCGGGTGTTCGCCACCGGTAGCTCCTCCGGCGGGATGATGACCCAGGAGATGCTCGCCCTCTACCCGGACGTGTTCAAGGCCGGGGCGGCGTACATGGGTGTGCCGTTCTCCTGCTTCGCCAACGCGGCGGACTACGCGCCGTGGAACAGCAAGTGCGTCAACGGCAGCATGAACAAGACCCCGCAACAATGGGGTGACCTGGTCCGCGGCGCCTACCCCGGCTACACCGGAACCCGGCCCCGGATCCAGCTGTGGCACGGCACCACCGACAACTTGGTGCCTTTCCAGTTGCAGCAGGAAAGCATCAAGCAGTGGACCAACGTATTCGGGATCAATCAGACCCCGACGTCCACCGACACCCCGAAGTCCGGCTGGAACCGCAGCCGCTTCGCCAACTCCTCCGGCACGGTGGTCGAGGCCTACAGCATCACCGGTGCCGGCCACAGCCTGCCGTCGGCCGGCATGGCCCAGTACGCGGTCGACTTCTTCGGACTCAGCTCCGCCAGCTGAACCCTCCGATCGTCCGGTTCTCCGGCGCGAACAACCACAGGAATCTCATTCGATCGACGGCCAGAATATCTGTCACGAAACACCTAATCCCAGGAGGACAGATGACCAAGCTGATAGGTAGCGGGCTGCGCACGACACTGTCAGGTGTCGCGGCTGCCGCCACCGGCGTCCTGATGATCGTGGCAGCCGCCCTTCCGGCAGGCGCCACAACAACACCGATCAACGCTCGTCAGGCGGACACCGCTTCTCTGACGGCGACGACCGCGGGATGCGGAAAGACGCCGACGCTGAAGAACGGAACCTACTCGGTCCAGGTGAGCGGCAAGAACCGCACCTATATCTTGAAGGTCCCCGACAACTACAACAACAAGACTCCCTACAAGCTGATCTTCGGGCTGCACTGGCTGGGTGGTAACGCCACCGATGTCGCCAACGGCGGCACGGTCGATCCCTACTACGGGCTCCAGAAGCTGGCCAACAACACGGCCATCTTCGTCGCGCCCCAGGGGCTCAGCGAGTCGATGGGGACCGGCTGGGCCAACACCGGCGGCCAGGACATCACCTTCATCGACACCCTGATCAGCACGATCGAAGCGGATCTCTGCGTCGACACGACCCAGTTGTACTCCCTGGGGTTCAGCTTCGGTGGCGGCATGAGCTACGCCCTCGCGTGCGCCCGGGCGAAGGTCTTCCGCGCCGTGGCGATCTACTCCGGTGGCGTGATCAGCGGATGCAGCGGCGGGACCGAGCCGATCGCGTACCTCGAGGCGCACGGCATCAGCGACAACGTGCTCCAGATCTCCGGTGCCCGGTCGATGCGTGACCGATTCGTCAAGAACAACGGCTGTACCGCCGCGAGCCCGCCCGAGCCTCGGCAGGGCAGCAACACGCACAACAGCTTCGCCTACTCGGGTTGTTCAGCAGGGCACCCGGTCGAGTGGTACGCCTTCGACGGTGGCCACACCCCCACTCCGCCGGACAACGGCAGGACCTGGCTCCCGCAGGTGACGTGGAAGTTCTTCTCGCAGTTCGCCTCCAAGGCGGTCGTGCGGTAAGGACACGAGTGGGAAGAACTCGGCAGAAAATGCTGAGAACACAGCGGGGCGAATGGGGCTCAGATTGCCGTCAACACCGCATCACCATGCTCGGGCATCCGAACGAACCGGGGTGCTCCGACTTTTCGACAATCGACCCGTTCGCTTCCTGAAACGGCAGGCGAAACACCTGGCGGTCGTGGTCCCGGGAGTGCTGGCAGCCATTCTCGGGACCATGGCGCTGGGCAGACCGGGGCTGTGGGGTGACGAGTTCGCCACCTGGGGAACAGCGAAGCTGCCCCTGAAGCAGAGCCTCGCGCTGTACAGCCACGTGGACGCCGTCCTCTCGCCCTACTACCTGGCCATGAAGGGCTGGATCGCGCTGGCAGGAGATTCCGACGCCGCCCTGCGGCTGCCGTCGCTCATCGCCCTGGCCGCCGCCGCCGTCCTCGTCGGCGCGCTGGGCCACCAGATGTTCGGACCCTGGGCGGGCGGGATCGCCGGAGTGCTGTTCGCGGGACTCCCGATCGTTTCCCGCTACGCCCAAGAGGCTCGGCCCTACGCCTTCGCCACCCTCTTCGCGACGCTCGCGACATTCTGCTTCCTGCGGATCGTCCCTGACGGACGCCGACGGTGGTACGTCGCCTATGTCGTCGCCCTCGTCCTCACCGGGCTCAGCCACCTCCTCGCCCTGACGATTCTCGTCGCGCACGGCGCGGGAGTCGTGGTCCGTCGCCGGCGGCACCTTGCCCGGGGGTGGGTGGCGGCCGGCGCGACGACCGCGCTGGTGCTGTCGCCCCTGATGGCGGCGGCGTTCCTCCAGCGAGGCCAGGTGGCGTGGGTCGGCGCCGTCCGCCTGCCGCCCGAGTTCTACGTGGCGTGCCTCGGCGGCAGCGTGCTCGGCGGGGTCCTGGTGTGCGTCCTCGCCTCGCACAGCCGGGTGCTCGACCACCCTGACGGGCTGATGCTCACGGTCTGGGCGCTCGGCCCACCTCTGATCTTCCTCGCACTCTCCCCGGTGGCCGACTTCCTGCTGCCGAGGTACCTGCTCTTCGTCCTCCCCGCCTGGGCCCTTCTCGCCGGACGCGGGCTGGCACGCCCCCGCGCCGGGAGAGCCGTCGCCGTGGTCGTGGCACTCGCCCTCCTGGCCGTCCCGCAGCACCTCACGATCCGGACCGGCGGCGGGCACGAGGGCCAGGACAGCCGGGCCATGGCACTCACGATCACGCGCGGGTCCGAGCCGGGCGACGGCGTCGTGTACGGGGTCCAGGACGGAAGGTGGACCTGCTGCCCCTGGCTGGCCCGGGACGCCGTGACGCACTACGTCCCGGCGGATCGCCGTCCCCGTGACCTGCTGCTGCGAGTACCGCTGCGGTCGGACGGGGAGCTTGAGCCCTCCGAGCTCCAGGACGTGGCGGCGGCGCTCACCGGAACCGGCCGGCTGTGGGTGGTGCGGCTCCAGTACCGGGCGGATCCGCTCGCCGGGCTGGGCGACGGGCTGGAGCGGGCCTTGCGGACGGGCTATCGGCAGGCGGGGATCTGGTACCCGCAGGGTTTCACGGTGGCCCTGCTGGTGGGCCCGCCCTACCGGGCCGTGTAGCCGCCGTCGACGAGATGGTAGGAACCGGTGATGTTCGAGGCGCGGTCGGAGGCGAGGAAGGCCACCAGTTCCGCGACCTCGTGCGCCGTCCCGCGCCGTCCGAGCGGGGTCCGGGACGAACCCCACGGCCTGACCCTCGCTGTACCGGCCGGCAGCATCGGCGTCTCGACGAAACCCGGCCCGACGCTGTTGATCCGGATGCCCTGCCGCGCGTACTCGAGGGCCGCCGTCCGGGTCATCCCCACGACACCGTGCTTGGCCGAGACGTAGGCGACCGAACCGACGGCCCCCACCGACCCCAGGACGGACGCCATGTTGACGATGGAACCGCCCTCGCCCAGCATCGCCGGGATCTCCGCGCGCATGCTGAAGAAGACGCCGCTGAGATTGACGGCGATCACCTTCTCCCAGTTGTCGAGCGGGAAGTTCCCGGTGAGCGCCTGCTGCCCGCCGATCCCGGCGTTGTTGACGGCGACGTCCAGCCGCCCGAACGTGTCGAGCGTCCGGCTCACCATCGCCTCGCATCCGGCCGGGTCCGAGACGTCGATGCCGAACGCCGCCGCGGAGTCCCCGATCTCCCCGGCCACCCGCCGCGCGGCGTCCAGATCCCGGTCTGCGATCACTACCTGGGCTCCACGCCCGGCGAGCAGGACGGCGCAGGCCTCACCGATGCCTGAGCCCCCGCCGGTGACGATGGCGACCTTGCTGGCGAAGTCGGGGTTGGACACTGTTGCCGTCCTCTCGGTTGCGGAGCGAGGTGGTTGCGGAGTGAGGCGGTTGCGGAGCGAGGTGGTTGCGGAACGACGCGGGCGCCGGGCGCCGGGCGGGTGGCCCGGCTAGCCGCCGGGCGCCACGAGGAGCTGGGTCGCCGCGAGGGTCCGGTAGAGGGGATCGGCCGCCAGCAGTTCGGTGTGGGTGCCGCAGGCGCGGACACGGCCGGACTCCAGGACGACGATCTGGTCGGCGCCCACCACGGTGGACAGCCGGTGGGCCACGACCATGACCGTCGTGGTGGCCGCCGCCGCCGTGATGCTGTCGCGCAGCGCCTGCTCGTTCGCCGCGTCGAGGTGGGAGGTGACCTCGTCGAGCAGGAGCAGGCGGGGGGCGCGCAGCAACGCCCGGGCGATGGACAGCCTCTGCCGCTCCCCGCCGGAGAGGACCCCGCCCCGGTAGCCGACCTCACTGTCCAGGCCGTCCGGCAGCCCGGCGACGAACCGGTCGAGCCTCGCCGTCGCCAGGGCCGCGCCGAGCCGGTCGTCGGACACCGGTCCCAGCCCGAGGGTGAGATTGTCGCGCAGCGTGCCGGCCAGCGCGGGCGTGTCCTGCTCCACGTATCCGATCGCCGACCGCAGTTCGTCCAGCGGCCAGTCCCGCACGTCCCGGCCGTCGACGAGGACACGCCCGGCCGTCACGTCGTAGAACCGCTCGACGAGGGCGAAGAGCGTGGACTTGCCCGCGCCGGAGGGCCCGACGACGGCGGTCAGCCGCCCGGGCGGGACGGCGAAGGTGACGTCGTCGTGCACCCACGGGGGGTGCGACGAGTAGGAGAACACCACGTTCTGGAAGTCGACCGACGCGAGGCGCCGCTCCCGCGCCGGCCCGGGAACGGCGGTCCGGGTGGCGGGCTCGTCGCCGGCCTGCTCCGCGGGCAGGGCGAAGACCTGCTCCAACCGGGCCACCGCCGCGACACCGGCCTGGTACTGCCCGTAGGCGGCGGACAACGCGGTGATGGGCTGGTTCAGGTACAGCATGAAGAGCATGAACGCGATCAGGCTGGAGACCGGCGTCGTCCCCGCCGCCACCCGGGCTCCCCCGGCGCCGAGGACGACGAGGAAGGAGACCTGGAGGGTCAGGACGGCGGTGGTGCCCGAGACGGCCTGCCAGCGTGCCAGCCGCAGGCCCAGCTGCCAGGCTCCCCGGGCCGTGCCCGTCAGCCGGGCGATCTCGACGGTCTCCGCCCCCGCCGCCTTCACCGTACGGAAGGCGCCGAGGCTGCGGTCGAGGGTCGAGGCCATCACGCCCACCGCCGCCTGGGCCTCGCCGGTCGCCTTCCCGATGCGCCGGGCGGACCATCGGACGGTGACCGTCATGCAGCAGACGGCGGTGATCGTCACGAGCAGGAGCACCCGGTCCAGGAGGCCCATCAGCACGAGAGAGCCGATCAGGCTGATCACCCCGGTCACCGCCGACACGAGACCCTGCGTGGTGACCTGACGCAGCAACGTCGTGTCGGAGACGAGCCGTGAGAGAAGGTCGCCGGGAGGGATCTGCTCGGTGACGGCGACCCGGAGACGGAGGATCCTCCGGATCAACCGGGTGCGCATGGTGAGCACGACGGTCTCGCCCGCGGACTCGAGCAGGTAGTACCCGACGGCCAGCAGCACGGCGCCGGCCAGGAGCAGTCCACCGAGCAGGGCGAGCAGCGGCCCGACCGGCCGCCGGTAGGTGACGGCCGTCAGGACCTGCTGGGCGAGCAAGGGCTGGGACAACCCGGCCAGGGTGCCGAGGAACGTGAAGGCACCGCCGAGGGCCACCCGGCCCCGAGCGGGTGCGGAGTACCGCAGCAAGGTCCGCCACGAGGAGAGCCTCAGGGGCGGCTCAGGCATCGGCTCACGCATCGGCTCGGGCGTACCGGATAGGGGCCCGGCGGCCGGCAGGGGGGAGGTCACCGGCCAGGGCGAGCAGGTGGGCGGCGGCCACCGCCGCCGAGCCCGCGGCGGCGAAGGACTCCCTGATGGCGGACGCCCGTTCGGTGAAGGCCGGCCGGTCGAGCACGGTGGTGACCGCGTCGCGGACGATCACGGAGGTGACCCGCCCGAACCGCAGCCGCACCCCGGCCCCGGCGCCGGACACCTGCGCCGCGATCACCGGCTGGTCGTCCCGGATCGGTGCCACGACGAGCGGCACCCCGTGGGCGAGCGCCTCGCAGACGGTGTTGTGGCCTCCGTGGCAGATCACGACGGCGGCACGGTCGAGGAGTCGCAGCAGAGGCAGGTACGGGCGTGTGATCACGTCGGGAGGGTCGCCCTCCCCCAGAACCCCCGCCGGATCGGCGATCACTTCCTGCACCCGCCCGTGCAGAAGGTCCGCGGCCCCGGCGCAGGCCGCGAGGAACGGGCCGGTCACCGCCTCGTTGAGCGTCCCGAGGGCCGTCACGACCAGGGGACGGCCGTCGAGACGCTCCCAGGGGAACGGCGGGCCGAAGGCCGCCCGGGGAGCGAGCGCGGGACCGACGAACCGCACCTGCGGCGGGATCTCCGCGCCGCCGAGAAGCGCCTCCGTCGTGAACGCGATCGCCAGGGCCGGGGAGAGTTCGAGATCGCGCGGGAGCAGAGGATCACCGGTCACCGGCGCGTGCCGCCGGGCGAGGCCGGCGAACAGGCCGTCCAGCCACGTCCGCACCTTCGGCGTGGTGCGGAAGGACTCCTGCAACGGGGCCGAGGTGGTCGCCGAGGTGGCCCAGGGCACCCCCAGCCGGACGGCCGCCAACGGGCCGGCGAGAGCCTGCATGTCGGCGACCACGACGTCCGGGCCGAACCTCCGGCCGATCTCGGTGACCTCGTCGGCGCAGGCGTCGGCGAGCGGGATCAGGAAGCCTTCCCACAGGTGCTTCAGCGCCGCGTAGCCACGCAGGCCCAGAGGTTCCGGCGCGGGCCGGAAGCCTCCGGCGGGGCAGGCCCGGACGACGGCCTCCGGCCCGGCGAGCGGGCGGACGACCGCGGGGTCGCCGCACCACAGCACGGTGTGGCCGAGGGCTGCGAGTTCCCGCGCGACGGCGGCGAGCGGGGTGACGTGGCCGGTCAGCGGGGGGACGACGAACAGGAACCGGCTCATCCCGCGCGCTCCTGCCAGGGCACCGGCACGACACCGGCGGTCTCTGCGGCCGGGTCGAACTCGTAGACCCAGTCGATGACGAGCCGCCGGACCTCCCGATGGGCCTCGACGAGGACGGAGTGGTCCTGATCGTCAATGATCACGGTCCGGCAGGTGCGCAGGAGCGTTTCGAGCAGGTGGGGGTCGTCCGCCTGGAAACCCTCGTCGCCGATGATGCTGAGCACCGGGCAGGCGATGCGGTCGAGGTCCGCCAGCCCGAGGAGCGGCCCGCGCGGGATGTCCTCGACCATGGTCGTCGTGCACATCCGGTCGTACGCCTGCCGCGACAGCCTGGCGTGGTGGTTCCCGAAGGTGGACGCCAGCCACAGGTAGGTGTCCTCCCGGGCCAGGTCGCGCTTGACCGCCCGGAGCGTCCGGTGCAGGCGGTCCGCCCACGCCGGGGTCGGCGGTTCGGACTCGATGGACACGACGCTGGCCACCCGGTCCGGGTGGGCGGCGGCGACGGCGAACGCCAGGGTGCCGCCGAAGCTGTTGCCGACGAGGTGCACGGGCCGGTCGACGGCCAGCTCGTCGAGCAGCCCGGTGAGGTCGGCGGTGAAGTCGGCGAGCGTGTACCCCTCCGGCGGGCGACCGCTCCGGCCGTGGCCCCGCAGGTCGTAGGCGAGGACGTCGATCCCCGCCGCGCTGACCGGAGCGGCCAGCGTGAGGTAGAAGCTGGCCAGGCTGTCGGTGCCGAGCCCGTGGACGAAGACCGCCACGGGCCGGGGTCCGGTGTCGCTCCGGCCGTCGAGGCGCAGGTAGTTGACGGTGAGGCCGTTGATGAAAGCGGTTGGCACGGGTCGCCCTTCCGGCAGTGGTCAGTCGCGGCCGACGCGGCCGACACGGTCGAGGTGACCGGCGCAGCCGACGACGTAGGTGACGATGTCGCCGATCGTCAGGTCGATCACCTCGTCGAGGTCCTTGTCCGCGAGGTACTCGGCGAGGTTGACGTCCGCGCCGTAGGTGCGGGTGAGCATGCCGGCGAGCGTCACCAGGTCGATGCTCTCCATCTCCAGGTCGTCGTGGAACGACGTCTCCATGCCGATGCCGAGGTCGTCGGCGCCGTAGCCGTCCAGGATCTTTATGATCATCGAAGCGACCTCGGTGAGGACGGCGTCGGTGGAGACCGCCGCGCCTGGCCCTCCGACGGCGGGCGTCGGGAACGAGGGACTGGTCATCAGGTGGTACCTCCGGGTGTGGTCGGGTCGGAAGGCGTGGGTGTCCACGCGACGACGTAGTCGCGCGGGGGCAGATACGGGGGATTGCTCACCTCGGCGAGTTGGACCTCGACGGTGCTGCCGCCGGGTGCGGCGACGACGAGCCGGTCCGGGGCGACGCCGTCCGTGATGACGCCGTCCGTGATGACGCCGTCCGGGGTGACGCCGTCCGGGGTGATGCCGAAGCGTCCCCTCACGTCGTCGAGACCTTCGCCGAGGAACTTCGCGGCGGCCTGCTTCGCCGCCTTGAACCGGGCGAACCAGCCGGCGTCGCCGGGCCCGTCACGCCGGGCGAGGCTCCGCAGGAGGTCCTGTTCGCCAGGGGTCAGCGCGGCGTCGGCCTCCTTCGGGGAGTACTCCCGGACCGCCTCGACGCCGATACCGACGCCGGCGCCGGGGACGCCCGGGGTACCGGGAGGGACCGCGATCGCCACCGCCACCTCCCCGCTGTGGGCGTGGGAGACCCGTAGCGGGGGGATCTCGCGGCCGTGCTCGCCCGTCACGCGGGGCGGGCCGCCCGCGGCTCCCGTCACCCGCAGCTCGGCCGGGTAGATCGGCTGGTGCGGGCCGCCGGCCCACAGCCGCGCCCGGACGGCGTCCTTGAGCGCGATCCTTCGAAGGAGCCACCCGCGCCGCTCGCGCGGCGGCAGGCCCCGCAGCTCGTCACGCTCGGCGGCACCCAGGTAGCGGGTGACGTACAGGTCCCGGCTGGCCAGGTCGTCCCAGGCCTCCGCGGCGAGCACCCAGCCCCCCGGCATGGGCCGGGACACGGTGTGGCGCTCGGGGAAACGGAAGGCGTCGTCGGTCTCGGGGCGGACGTCGAAGCGCCGGTCGAGCCAGCCGGTCACCTCCGCCCAGACGGTCCCGTCGACGACGAGCTGGAAGTGAGCCTGGAGCCGGTCCCGGTCGTACCAGGGCACCCAGCCGAGGCATTCCACCGGGGTACCCGGCGCGGGCTCCGGACCGAACAGGTCGATCCGGTCGATGCCGGCGGGGAAGAGGACGTAACGGTCCGGCAGGTTGACCCGGGCGAAGTAGGCGAGCAGCTGCCCCGCGGCGTCGAGCAGTGAGCCGGGCGCCGTGGTCGGGGTGATCACGGCCCGGACATGCCGTTCGCCGTGCCCCGCGAGGGCGATCACACCCTGGAACCGGGGCCCGTGGAACAGCCAGCGCTCCGAGTAGAGCTCCGGCGCGGCGAGCCGGGGTGGAGCTTCCGCGGCGCCCTCGTGGGGCCACCGGGTGCGGCTCGCCGCCGGGTAGGAACCGGCGAGCCGTACGACCGCCCGGGCATGGTCACCGAACGACACGGTGACCGAGTTCCGGTCCGAGGGGTGGACCGAGACCGTGACCTCGGTGGGCGGCACCGCGGGCAGCCAGCGGTCGAAGCGGACCTCGCTGAAGCCGACCGCGACGCGGCCCGGCGCGGCCTTCTCCGCGAGGTCGCCCATCAGCCGCACGATCGTCGTCGCCGGCATCACCGGACGCCGGTCCACGACTTCGGGCCAGCCGTCCCGCTGCGGGGCGATGCAGTGGTCGAGCAGGAACGGCATGGACTCGACATCGATCCGCAGACGGGTCGTGAAGGGCTCCGGCGGGCCGTCGTCGTCCGCGCCCTCAAGGGCCGCGACGGCGGTGAGGGCGGTGTCGGTGAGCAGTTCGAGCAGTTCGCCGGCCACCGGGTCGTGACGCGCCCAGCCGGTCAGCGCCGCCGTGCCCGGGATCACCTCCGGGACCGGAGGCGGGAGCAGGCCCGGATCGAGGGTGACGAGCTCCGCGCCGTGATCCCCGCGGACCGCCCGGGCCCTCGGCGGGGTGTCCCGGCGGGGCTCCGGGTCACGGCGGCGCACGGCGGGTTCCGGCGTCGCGACGAGCGTGCCGGTGAGCTCGTGGGAACGCGTCAGGACGTCGAAGCGCGGCGTCCCGCCCTCGACCCACAACGCCACCGCGACCCGGCGCAACTGGTCGAGCCCGCTCCGGCGCGACGAGTTCGCCGCCACGGTGAGATGGGGCAGGTGGTCGAGGGTGTCGTCGATCAGGCCTCCCAGCCGCCCCTGCCCGACCTGGACGAACACCCGCACCCCCGCCTCGTACATCGCCAGCACCATCGGCCGGAACCGGACGGGTTCGAGCAGGTGGCGCAGGGCGAGCGCGCGGATCTCCTTCGGGGAGTCCGGGTAGCGGCCGACGAGCGTGGCCGACCACAGTTCGGTGCGGGGGCCGCGCCGGATCGGCACGGACGCCATCCGCCGGACGATCTCGTCCCGGTAGGGGACGAGCATCGGGGTGTGGAAGCCGGACCGGAACGGCAGGATCTGCACCAGGACGTTCCGGCGCCGCTGTTCCCGCGCGAGGGCGCGGATCGACACCGGTGACCCGCACACCACGGTCTGGCGCGGGGCGTTGTCGTGCGACAGCGTCACGTCGGGGTAGGCCGCGATCGCCTCCAGCGCCTCCTCGACCGGGCACGCCATCGAGGCGTAGTCGACATCGACGGCGGCGAGGTCGTCCATCACCGGCCCGAAGACCGCCTCGTCCACGCTGTCCTCGTCGACCATGCCGGAGGCGAACATCGCACTCCACTCGCCGACGCTGTGCCCGGCGAGGGCATGGGGCCGCACCCCCAGGCGGTGCAGCGCCTGTTCGAGGATCCGGCCGATCCGCAGCACGGAGCTGCCGTGCCGCCCGACGCCGTCGGCGGAGAGATCCGGTGCGGGCAGGCCCAGCTGCCCGGCGACGTCGTCGATCCGCGGCGAGAACTCCGCCTCCAGCCCCGGGAACACGAACGCGAGGCGGCTCGACGGCTCCCTGAGCAGCGGTTCGGAACTCAGCCACACGTCGTTGCGCCCGCGCCAGGCGGCCCACCCGCCCCCGAGGGCTCCCCGGGCGACCCGTCGCGCCACCGAGAGCCGGCGCTCCGTGGGGCCGACCAGGCCCAGCCGGGATCCCGGCCCCGTGTAGGCGGGGGTCTCGGCGCCGGATTCCCGCAAGGCCGCGTCCGCGGCGTCGAGCATCTCGCTGAGCGCCTCGGGCGTGGGCGCGGCGAACCGCAGCACGCGCTCCGGCTCACGCACCGACGCCGTCCGGCCCGGCGGGGGCGACGCCACGGGGCCCGGCGTGTCCGGCGCCTGTTCGAGGATCACGTGCACGTTCGTCCCGCCGAAGCCGAAGGCGTTGACGGCCGCCCGGCGGGGTGCGACGGACTCCCACGGGCACGCGGCGGCGAGCGGGGAGAACCTGGTCCGGGCGAGGTCCGGGTGCGGCCGGTCGCAGTGGGGCGTCGGCAGCAGGACGGCGCGGTGCACCGCCAGCGCCGCCTTGACGAGGCCGGCGACACCGGCGGCGGACATCGTGTGCCCGATCATCGACTTCACCGACCCGACCACCGCGATCCGGTGGTCGCTGGGAGGCCCGAACACCTCGGCGAGCGCGGCGATCTCGGCTTCGTCGGCGGCGGCGATACCGACGCCGTGGGCCTCGACGAGGCCGACGGAGTCCGGGTCGCGCGGGTCGAGCCCGGCCGCCGCCCAGGCCCGGCGCACCGACAGCGCCGCCCCGTCCGGGTCGGGGGCGAGGCCGCCCGCCCCGGATCCGCCGCTCGACACTCCCGTGCCCCGCACGACCGCGTAGATGCGGTCACCGGCGGCGAGCGCGTCGTCCAGCCGCTTGAGGACGACCATGCCGGTGCCCTCTCCGAGGAGCATCCCGTCGGCGTCGGCGTGGAGGGGCCGGATCCGCTGCGTCGGCGACAACGCCCGAAGCTGGCAGAAGATGCTCCACACGGTGACGTCGTGGCAGTGGTGCGCGCCGCCGGCGAGGACGGCGCCGCACCGCCGTGAGGCCAGTTCGGTCACGGCGGCGTCGACCGCGAGCAGGGACGACGCGCAGGCGGCGTCCACGGTGTAGGCGGGGCCGCCCAGGCCGAGGTGGGTGGAGACCCGCGACGCGGCCAGACCGGGAACGAGCCCGAGCGCGGCGTCGCCGGGTTCGGGTCCCAGGGCGCCGGTGAACGCCTCACGCACCCGTTCGAGGTCCTCGGGCGTCGCCCACGGAAGCAGGTTCGACAGAGTGTGCACGAGCTGCCGCGCGGTGCGGACCCGCTGGTCGAGGCGTACCTGCCCGGCAGACAGGTAGCCGCTCCGCCCCAGCACGACCCCGACCCGGCCCAGGTCTCCGAGCGACGCCACGCCCCCCGCGTCCTCGACGGCGGCGGCGGCCACCCGCCGGGCGATGAGCTGCTCGGGCTCGACGGCGGGGTCGATGGCGGAGCCGGTCCCGGCGGGGTCGTCGACGAAGCCTCCGCGCCGGCAGTAGATCCGGTCGGCCCGGGGGGCGGCGGACCCGTGGGGCGCGTAGAAGCGCGCGTCCCACCGTCGCGGCGGCACGTCGGTGAGGGACTCCCGGCCCTCGAGGAGATTGGCCCAGTAGGTGGGCAGGTCCGGCGCCCCGGGAAGGAACACCCCCATCCCGACGATCGCGACCGGGACCTGGCCGGGCGCCGAGGGCAGGCCGGGGGCGCCGGGCTGCGACGCGGGCACGGTCATCGGACGGCGTCCTTCCCCGACGGCGCCGACCAGCCGGACGCGGTGTAGATCACAGAGCGCAGACCTCGGTCGCCCCGCGCGAGCTCCCTCAGCAACGCGAGGTGGCCCTCCTCCTGGTCGATGAGTTCGATCCCGCGGCGGGCGAAGTCCTGTTGGACGCCGGGGCCGACCATCCCCCGGTGCCGCTCGGACGGTGCCCAAGGACCCCAGTGCACGGTGAGGGTCCGTACGCCGGACCGTGTCGCCCAGGCTCCGCCCAGGGTCTCCAGCGCGTCGTTGGCGGCGGCGTAGTCGCTCTGCCCCCGGTTTCCGGCGACGCCGGCGATGCTCCCGAAGAGGGTGACGAACCGGGGCCGGACACCGAGGTCGTCGAGCACCGCGAACAGGGCGCGGGCGCCGTCCACCTTGGTGCCGAACACCCGCCGGAACGAGGCCTCGTCCTTCTCCGCGAGCAGCCGGTCCTCGATCACCCCGGCGGCGTGGACGACACCGTCGAGACGACCGTGGTCGGTGACCACCTGTTCGACCACCTTGCGGAGGGCCCCGGCGTCCAGGACGTCGGCCTGGTGGTACCGGACCGAGGCGCCGTGCCGGACGACGTCGTCCAGCGTGGTGCGGATCTCACGCTCGGCCAGGATCCGCCGGACCTCCCGTTCGACGTCCCGGGGCGCGTGGACACCGAGCCCGATCACCGCCTTCCGCAGCGAGAGCTCATCGACGGCGGTGGCGGTCCGCGGGTCCTCCACGGTGCCGGGCGGCGCCGTGCGCCCGACGAGTTCGAGGCGGCAGCCCGTGGCGCCCGCCAGCACGGTGGCGAACCCG
>JAUPKQ010000254.1 GCA_030837345.1 Actinomycetota bacterium
CCGCATCGTCGGCGAGTCGCTGGAGAACGAGGCCCGCCGCAGCGGCGTCGTCGACCGGTTCCTCGCTGACCTCGAGGCCATGCCGTCGGGGCGGGTGTCCTGATGCAGGGCGTCAGTCGCGACACCTTCGCCGGGGGCCAGGAGCGTCTCGAGGCGCTGCTGACCGCCGGCCGGGCAGCCGGTCGCGTCGACGCCGCCGCCCTCGGGGAGGACCTCTTCGGCGTCACCGGCCTGCTCACCGCCAACCCGGGCCTGCGCCGGGCCTTCACCGATCCCTCCCGGGACGGCGGGGCCAGGGCGGAGTTCGCGGCGCGGCTGCTGGGCGGAAAGGTCGCGGGCGAGGTCGTCGAGCTCGTCGCCGCTCTCGTCACGGGTCGCTGGTCGCGTGCCGGTGACCTGACGGACGCCGTCGAGGGGCTCGCCGTCACGGCGGTGCTCGCGGGGGCGGAGGCCGCCGGGCGCCTTGAGGACGTCGAGGACGAACTGTTCCGTTTCTCCCGAACGGTCGCCGCCGACCAGAGGCTCCGGGACGCCTTCTCCTCACGGACCGAGGGCACCGACCGCAAGGAGACGCTCGTGCGCCGCCTGCTGGCGGACCGGGTGGCCCCCGAGACGCTGCGGCTCGCCGTGCAGGCGGCCGTCGCCCCGCGGGGGTTGCGCACCGAGCAGGCGCTGGAGTACTTCGTCGAGGCCGTGGCCTCGCGCCGCCGGCAGCTCGTCGCGCACGTCGTGGCGGCGCTTCCCCTGACCGAGGCCCAGCGGGCCCGGCTCGGGGAGATCCTGCGGCGCCAGTACGGGCGTCCGATCCGGCTCAACATCGACATCGACCCGGACGTCGTCGGCGGCATCCGGGTGGAGGTCGGCGGCGAGGTCGTCGACGGCACCGTCTCCACCCGGCTGGACGACGCCCGGCGTCGGCTCGCGGGCTGACCTTTTCGACCGAACCACCCGACACGTTATTCAGGTGCGGTCCCGGCAGGGGCCGGCGAGCGCAGAGAAAGCAGGGACTTCACACATGGCGGAGCTGACGATCCGTCCGGAGGAGATCCGGGACGCCCTGGACGCCTTCGTCCGGTCCTACGAGCCGGGTGCGGCCTCCCGCGAGGAGATCGGGCGCGTGGCGGACGCCGGTGACGGCATCGCCCACGTCGAGGGCCTCCCGAGCGTGATGGCCAACGAACTGCTGAGGTTCGAGGACGGCACGCTGGGCCTCGCCCTGAACCTCGACGTCCGCCAGATCGGCGTCGTCGTCCTCGGCGACTTCAGCGGCATCGAGGAGGGCCAGGCGGTCCGCCGGACCGGCGAGGTGCTGGCGGTGCCGGTCGGTGACGGTTTCCTCGGGCGCGTCGTCGACCCGCTGGGCACGCCGATCGACGGCCTGGGCGACATCGTGAGCGAGGCGCGCCGCGCCCTGGAGCTCCAGGCGCCGACCGTCGTCCAGCGCAAGGACGTCGGAGAGCCGCTGGAGACGGGCCTCAAGGCGGTCGACTCGATGACGCCGATCGGCCGTGGCCAGCGCCAGCTGATCATCGGTGACCGGCAGACCGGCAAGACGGCCGTCGCGATCGACACGATCATCAACCAGAAGGCGAACTGGGCGTCGGGTGACCCGACCCGTCAGGTGCGCTGCATCTACGTCGCGATCGGCCAGAAGGGCTCGACGATCGCGTCGGTCCGCCGGGCCCTCGACGAGGCCGGTGCGCTGGAGTACACGACCATCGTCGCCGCTCCGGCGTCCGACGCCGCGGGGTTCAAGTACCTCGCCCCCTACACCGGGTCGGCGATCGGCCAGCACTGGATGTACGCGGGCAAGCACGTCCTGATCATCTTCGACGACCTGTCGAAGCAGGCCGAGGCGTACCGCGCGGTCTCCCTGCTGCTGCGCCGTCCGCCGGGCCGCGAGGCCTACCCCGGTGACGTCTTCTACCTGCACAGCCGTCTGCTGGAGCGTTGCGCGAAGCTCTCCGACGAGCTCGGAGGCGGGTCGATGACCGGTCTGCCGATCATCGAGACCAAGGCCAACGACGTCTCGGCGTACATCCCGACGAACGTCATCTCGATCACCGACGGCCAGATCTTCCTGGAGTCCGACCTCTTCAACGCGAACGTCAGGCCCGCGATCAACGTCGGTATCTCGGTGTCCCGCGTCGGCGGTGCCGCGCAGACCAAGGCGATGAAGGCCGTGTGCGGTTCGCTCCGCGTCGACCTGGCCCAGTTCCGCGCGCTCGAGGCCTTCGCGATGTTCGCCTCCGACCTCGACGCGGCGTCCCGTCACCAGCTCGCCCGTGGCGCCCGGCTCGTCGAGCTGCTGAAGCAGCCGCAGTACTCGCCGTTCCCGATGGAGGAGCAGTGCGTCTCCGTCTGGACGGGGACCTCCGGCGAGCTCGACTCCGTCCCGGTGGAGGACGTCCGGCGGTTCGAGCGCGAGCTCCTGGACCACCTGCGCCGCACGACCGGCATCCTCGACACGATCCGGGAGACCCTGCGGTTCTCCGCCGAGACCGAGACCAGTCTGAAGGCCGAGGTGGCCTCGTTCAAGCGGGGGTTCACCACGGGCGGGGGGAAGGCGCTCGCGGTGGTGGGGACCGAGACGTCGGAGCCGCTGCCGGAGTCCGAGGTCGAGCAGGAGCAGATCGTCCGCCAGAAGCGCGGCTGACCCGGCGCGAAGGAGGAGGACGACATGGGAGCCCAGCTCCGCGTGTACCGGTCGAAGGTCAAATCGGTACAGTCGATGAAGAAGATCACCCGTGCGTTCGAGCTGATCGCGACGTCGCGGATGGTCAAGGCGCAGCAGCGCACGGCCGCCTCGGCGCCGTACGCACGGGCCATCACCCGGGCGGTGTCCGCGGTGGCGACCTACTCCAACGAGGATCACCCCCTCACCAAGGAGAAGAGCGAGGTCACCCGCGCCGCGGTGCTCCTCGTCACCTCCGACCGCGGTCTCGCGGGCGCCTACTCCTCCAACGTGATCAAGGAGGGTGAACGCCTGATCGAGTTGCTGCGCGGCGAGGGCAAGACGGTCGTGCCGTTCATCACCGGGCGGAAGGGCATCGCGTTCTACAAGTTCCGGCACCGTGAGGTCGCGGGCGAGTGGAGCGGGTTCTCCGACGCGCCCGGGTTCGAGCAGGCGAAGGACGTCGCCGACCGGCTGATCGAGGCCTTCCTCGCCGAGGAGGTGGACGGCGGTGTCGACGAGATCCACATCGTCTACACCCGCTTCGTCAACATGGTGACGCAGGTACCGGAGGTTGTCCGGCTCCTGCCTCTCGAGGTCGTCGAGGGCGACACCACGCCCTCGCCGGACGAGGTCCTGCCGCTGTACGAGTTCGAACCGTCCCCGGCCGCCGTGCTCGACGCGCTCCTGCCGAAGTACGTCGAGAGCCGGATCTTCAACGCCCTGCTCGCCTCGGCCGCGAGCGAGCTGGCCGCCCGCCAACGGGCGATGAAGTCGGCGACGGACAACGCCGAGGAACTGATCCGCCGGTACTCGCGGCTCGCGAACAACGCCCGCCAGGCGGAGATCACCCAGGAGATCAGCGAGATCGTCGGTGGGGCCAACGCGCTCGCCGACGCAGGCGCGGGCTCGTGAGCACCGTAGCCGTGATGATGGATGCAGCGACCAGCCGAGCAGCGTCACCGACCGTTCGTCGGCGCGAGAGTGAGTGAGTAGACATGACTGCGACAGCCTTCGAGACGCCCGCCACCGGCGCCGCCGGAGTCGGCCGGGTCTCCCGCGTCATCGGCCCGGTCGTTGACGTCGAGTTCCCGTCCGACGCGATGCCGGAGATGTACAACGCCCTGCACGTTGACGTCACGCTCGGCGACGTCACCAAGACCCTGACGCTGGAGGTCGCCCTGCACCTCGGCGACAACATGGTCCGGTCGATCTCGATGCAGCCGACCGACGGCATGGTCCGGGGCGCGACGGTGACCGACACCGGCAGCGCGATCTCGGTCCCGGTCGGCGACGTGACCAAGGGCCGGGTGTTCAACACCATCGGCGAGTGCCTGAACCTCAAGGACGGCGAGCGCCTGGAGGTGACCGAGCGGTGGCCGATCCACCGCAGGTCGCCGGCCTTCGATCAGCTGGAGAGCAAGACCCAGATGTTCGAGACCGGCATCAAGGTCATCGACCTCCTGACGCCGTACGTGCTCGGCGGCAAGATCGGGCTGTTCGGCGGCGCCGGCGTCGGCAAGACCGTGCTCATCCAGGAGATGATCTACCGGGTCGCGGAGAACTTCGGTGGGGTGTCGGTGTTCGCCGGTGTCGGTGAGCGCACCCGTGAGGGCACCGGCCTGATCGGTGAGATGACCGAGACCGGCGTCATCGAGAAGACCGCCCTGGTCTTCGGCCAGATGGACGAGCCCCCGGGCACCCGTCTGCGGGTGGCGCTGTCCGCGCTGACGATGGCGGAGTACTTCCGCGATGTCCAGAAGCAGGACGTGCTCCTGTTCATCGACAACATCTTCCGGTTCACGCAGGCCGGGTCCGAGGTGTCGACCCTGCTCGGCCGCATGCCGAGCGCGGTGGGCTACCAGCCGACCCTCGCCGACGAGATGGGGGTGCTCCAGGAGCGCATCACCTCGACGCGCGGTCACTCGATCACGTCGATGCAGGCCGTGTACGTCCCCGCGGACGACTACACCGACCCGGCGCCCGCGACGACGTTCGCCCACCTCGACGCGACGACGGAACTCTCGCGGACGGTCGCCTCGCTCGGTATCTACCCGGCGGTCGACCCGCTGACCTCCACGTCGCGGATCCTCGACCCGCGGTACATCTCCGCCGAGCACTACAACACGGCGGTGCGCATCAAACAGATCCTCCAGCGCAACAAGGAGCTGCAGGACATCATCGCGATCCTGGGTGTCGAGGAGCTGTCCGAGGAGGACCGCATCATCGTCAACCGCGCCCGCCGGATCGAGCGGTTCCTGTCGCAGAACACCTTCGTCGCGAAGACCTTCACCGGTCTCGAAGGATCGTTCGTGCCGCTGTCGGACACGATCGAGGCCTTCACGCGGATCGCGGACGGCGACTACGACTCGACCCCCGAGCAGGCCTTCTTCATGTGCGGTGGCCTGGACGACGTCGAGCGCAAGGCCGCCGAGATCCGCAAGCAGACCGGCGCCTGACCGTCCCGGGGGTCCCCGGTCCCGCTCGCCGGGCCCGGGGCCCCTCCGGTGTCCTTCCGTGCCGCGGGATGTGTACTCGTTCCTCACCGGCACCCACGGAACCGGGTATCGCGGGTATCTTTGGCCCTAGTCCTCATCGCAGCAGGTGGGACACTTCTCTCGCCGTCGGTGAACACGTTCGGAGGTAGTAGTGCCCCTGCAGGTCGAACTGGTGAGCGCGGACCGCCGGGTGTGGTCGGGCGAGGCATCCCTCGTCGTCGTCCGCACCGAGGACGGCGACATGGGCGTCATGCCGGGCCACGCGCCCGTCCTGGCCGTCCTGGCCGCCGGTGACGTGAAGATCGAGCCCGCGTCGTCCGACCGGGATGAGGTCCACGCCCACACCGGCGGCGGCTTCCTCTCCGTCGAACACGACCGGGTGACGATCGTGGCGGACCGGGCGGCGATCGGCGCCGGTTCAGCGAGGTCCTGAGACCGAAGGACGGGGCGGCGAGATGGGCAACAACGTGTTCCTTCCCATCGCCATCGCGCTGCTGGCCGTCGTCGCCCTGTCGTTGCTGGTCATTTTGGCGCTTGTCGTCCGGCGCGCCGTTCTGAGCCGCAGCCTCGGGGCCTTCGACTGCTCCTTGAGGGCCGAGACCATCCGTGAGAGCGGTCAGTGGAGGCACGGTCTGGCCCGGTACGGCGAGGAACAGCTCGACTGGTTCCGGGTCTTCGGCGTCCGCCCGGTTCCGGCGGAGTCGCTGTCCCGCCGCAAACTGGAGATCATCGACCACCGCCCGCCCGAACCGGTGGAGACCAACGAGGTCCTGCCGGAGTGGGTCGTCGTCCGTTGCGCGTACGGGCCGGTGATCGTCGAACTCGCGATGAGCGAGATCGCCTTCACCGGCCTCGCCGCCTGGCTGGAGTCGGCGCCGCCGGGGCAGCAGCCGGTCGCCCTGGGCTGACCCGGCCGGTTCGGCCGGTGGACCCGGCCGGTTC
>JAUPKQ010000255.1 GCA_030837345.1 Actinomycetota bacterium
CCCGCTACGACGTCCTGATCTCCCCTCACGACCGCGCGCCGGGTGCCCCGCGGCCGGTCTCCTGGCCGGTTCCCCGGCGACATCCGGACGGCGGACAGCCCGGTGCCTACGCGAACGACCCTGTCGACGGGCGGCGGTGCCGGGCCCTCGTGCCCGCCCTGCGCCGTTTCCTCGCCGACCGTCTGCCGCCGTACCTGGTGCCCTCGGTCGTCATCCCCGTCGACGTCCTGCCGACGACGGCCCACGGCAAGGTCGACCGGGCCCGCCTGTCGCTCCCCGCGGGCGACGACCCGCTCGGTGAGGAGGGATTCGTCGCGCCCCGGACAGCGCTGGAGCGGACCCTCGCCGGGTTCTGGGGCGATGCTCTCGGGAATGACCGGGTGGGAGTCCGGGACGATTTCTTCGCCCTGGGCGGGCATTCACTGATCGCCGCGTCGGTGGTGGCGCGGATCGAGAGGGAGTGCGAGGTCCGGGTGTCGTTGCGGCGGTTCTTCGAGAATCCCACGGTCGAGGAGTCCGCCCGCCTCGTCGAACGCCTGCGGTCCGGTGAGGGAGCGTCCCCGGCCGGGCTGACCGTCCCCGGCCTGCGGGCGGAGGCGACCTTGGATCCGTCGGTCCGTCCCCGGGCCCCCGGGGCCCGCTCCGCCACCGGGCGGGTGCTGCTCACCGGGGCGACCGGTTTCCTCGGCGGGTTCCTCCTCCAGGAGCTGATGACGCGGACGTCGTTCCACGTGGAGGTCCTCGTCCGCGGAACCACGGACGCCGCCGCGGCCCGGGAACGCGTGCTGCGGAGCGCGGCGAGGTGGGGTATCCGCGACGACGGCTGGTCCGGCCGTGTCACCGCCGTTCCCGGCGATCTCTCGCGTCCGTTCCTCGGTCTTGAGCCACGGCGGTTCGAGCGCCTCGCCGACGACACCGATGCGATCTACCACAACGCGGCGGAGGTCGACCTCGTCCGGCCGTACCGCGCGCTCCGCGCCACGAACGTCACCGGGACGGTGGAGATCCTCCGCCTCGCGACGTGGCGGGGCTGCCGGCCGGTCCACTACGTCTCGACCCTGGCCGCCGTGTCCTTGATGCGGCCGTCCCACCCGTGGACCGAGGGGCCGCTGGACGTCGACGGCCTCGATCCCGATCTGCTGGCCGGGGCCCCGGTCGGGTACTCCGTCAGCAAGTTCGTCGCGGAACGGATCCTCGCCGAGGCGGGCACCCGGGGGATCCCGGTGACCGTCCTCCGCCCCACCTCGATCACCGGCCACAGCCGGACGGGTGCGGCGAACACCGCGGACTTCCTGCACGCCGTCCTGCGTGAGTCCCTGCTCGCCGGGTGTCTTCCGGACGACGTCCGGCTCGACCTCGTGCCGGTGGACTTCGCGAGCGCGGCCGTCGTCGAGATCTCCCTCGCCCCGATCGCCGGCGGGTACTTCCACCTCGCCAGCCCCGAGCCGATGGGCATCGACGGCGTCGTCGCCTGGGCGGCCTCCCGCGGGTTCACCGTCGAGCCGGTGGACCGCCGGACGTGGCTCCGGCGGATGGTCGTGCGGGTCCGGGACGGCGAGTCCTCGCTCGGGGTGTTCTCCGGTCTGGTCGGGGAACTGCTGGAATACCCGGGACTGCACAGGTTCATGCAGGCACGGATCGAGCGGCCCGCCACGGTGAACACCGAGCACGCCCTCGCCGGGACGGGCCTGGTCTGCCCACCCGTCGACCGGGCCCTCCTCGACACCTACCTCGACCATCTCGTCCGGACCGGTTTCCTGGACGCCGCTCCCGGCGATCCGGCGCGGTGACGCTCCTCACCTCAGGCAGGAGGAGAGCCCCTCCTCGGAACCCCGGACGAACGCCGCGGTCCGCTGGCTGACCGATCCGTGGGCGCGGGGGTCGAACCACGGGGTGCCCTCGGGGTCGGAGACCTTGCGCAGGCTGGCGGCGAGTTCCTCGACGTCACCGTCATCCAGGCTCAGGTTCCCGGCGTCGACCTCGCCGTCCAGGTAGGCACCCGCGAAGCAGTCGGCCTGCAACTCGTGGGCGATCGTCAGCCGGTGGTCGATGCCGAGCCGCCGCTGGACCGCGTGGGCGTACTCGTGCCCGATCACGTAGTAGACGAAGGTGTCGCCGAGGGAGTTGTACTGGCCCTGGAGCCAGTCCACGTCGAAGGCGATGTCGTCGTCGGTCACGCAGTACGAGGCGTTCCGCAGGGGGAGCACGGCCGGGCCGCACCGGGTCCGGTGCGCCCTGTCGTAGGCGTAGACCTCCGCGACGGGGGTGAAGCGGAGCCGGTTCTTGGCGAACGTGGTGCGCCAGAAGTGCTCGCTCGTCTGGACGGCCCCCTTCAGGTCATCCTGCATCGTGTCCGCCGCCGCGGCCGCCCGGTCGGCGCCCGACCAGGCCCCCGCCGTCAGGAGGCACGCGACGAGTGCCAGGTGCCCGAGGAACGACCCGGGCCGGCGCCGGGAACTGATCGATCGTTGAGCCATGAGGTTCTCTCCCACCGTTGCCGGGGACGGAACGATCCCCGTCCGCGGGTCTTCAGCATGGGCGACACCACGGGGGTCGTGCCAGACACAACACGTTTAATCATCCCTCATAAGGAGGTAAGGGCGAAAAGGATCAGGTGGGGGTGAAGGGCCGGCCTGGCAGTAGGTTGCCCTGCGTGAACGCGATGCCCGAGCCGCTGCGGCTCCCCGGTCTGGTCGACCTCCACGTGCACCTGCGTGATCCGGGGCAGACGGCGAAGGAGGACTTCCTCACCGGGACCGGAGCCGCTCTCGCCGGGGGGTTCACCACCGTCCTCGACATGCCGAACAACGCCGTCCCCGTCACCACCTCCGAACTCCTTGAGGCCAAGGGCTCCGTCGCCCGCTCGCGGATCGTGTGCGACACGGGTCTTTACCTCGGGTCTCTGGGCGAGGACCTCGCGGAACTGTCGGATCCGTCCGGCCTCGCCTGGGGGCTGAAGCTGTACCTGAACCGGACGACGGGCGGGTACCTGCTCGACGCGGAGCGGCTGTCCGACGTCTTCCTCGCCTGGCACGGCCGGGGCCCGATCCTCGTGCACGCCGAGGCCGACGTGATCGGCACGGTCCTGGCGGCATCCCGGGCGACCGGCCGGCGGGTGCACGTCTGTCACGTGTCCCGGCGGGCGGAGCTCGAACCGATCCTCGCCGCCAAGGCGGACGGGACCGCGGTCACCTGCGGAGTGACCCCCCATCACCTGTTCCTCACCGAGGACGACGCGCGGCGGCTGGGGCCTTTCGGCGAGGTGCGCCCGCGCCTGGCCCCGAGGCCGGACGTCGACTTCCTCTGGGAGCACCTCGACGGGATCGACGTCGTCGAATCCGATCACGCACCCCACACCACCGCCGACAAGGAGCAGGGCGCGTTCGGGTTCCCCGGCCTGGAGACGACGCTTCCGCTGCTGCTCCAGGCCGAACGGGAGGGCCAGCTGACCAGGGCGGACATCGTCGGCAAGTGCGCCCTTGCCCCCCGGACGATCCTCGGCCTGCCCGAGCAGCCAGACACGGTGGTCGAGATCGAGCCCGTCGAGTTCGAGATCGGTTCCACGGGGCTGCTCACCCGTGCCGGATGGACGCCTTTCGCCGGGCGTCCGGGCTTCGGCCGGGTCCACCGCGTCACCCTGAGGGGCGAGCGGGTGTTCGAGGACGGCCAGGTCCTGGCAGCCCCCGGAAGCGGACGACTCCTGCGCCCGTCGTCATGATCATGACAGTCGGTGCCGCACGCCGATCATCTAGGTGGTGTCCGGCTGGTCGCTGTCCGGCTGGTCGCCGTCCGGTCGGTTGGCGGCGGCCTGGTCCTTCGCGCGTTTGGTGAGGGCGTAGTCCACGAGCAGGTACGTCGACAGTGCCAAGGTCGCCCCACTGATCACCCGGGGGATCCATCCGTCGCTGCTCCAGAGATAGCCCGCGGACACCGTGACGTAGGCGATGTAGGACATCGGTTTGTTGAACAGGGGAAAATCGCGCATACCGGACGATTTCATGTCGACTCTCCGCACCGGTCGCTCGGGGATGTCGGGTCATCGTATCTGTCGAGGGGGGAGGGCCTTCCGCGTCCGGGCGCCGCTCCCCGGCGCCGCTCCCGGGAGTGCGGTTGATGACGGTGACGGTGTCCGGAAGGTACCCTCGAACTCCCATACTGGACGGAATGGGGGTCCTTGTGCCGGTCGAAGAGGACCCGTTCGGCGGGGAGGCGGAACCGCATGGTCCGGAGGTCCGCGGTCCCGGGACCCTCTTCCTCGTCTGGCATCAGCCGGAGGGGGCGAGCACGACGGACAACCGCACGCTGCGGCGCAGATGCACGCACCTCGTGGACGGGTTGACCATCCCCGAGCCGTTCGACCTCGATGTCTTCTGCGAGCAGCTGGGGCGTGACCGCGGCCGCCCCATCAGCAGGCTGGTCCTGGATCTGCCGGACGGCGGCCCGTGCGGGCTCCTGATCTCGACGGACGACGCCGAGATCGTCCTCGTGGAACGCCGGACCAACGAGTGGCACCAGCGGCACATCGTCCTGCACGAGCTGGGCCATCTGCTGTGGGGCCACGACCGGGTGACGACCGGGGGTACCTCGAAAGTGCTCTTCCCGCACCTCGACCCCTCGACGGTGCAGACGGTGCTCGGCCGGACCGCGTACTCCGCCCTGGAGGAACGGCAGGCCGAGATGGTCGCCTCCTTGATCCTCGAAAGGGTGAGCCGGCCGGATCCGGAGGTGAGGTGGAGCACGGCACCTCGCGATCCTGAGGCTCTCCGGCGGGTCGAGGAGTCCTTGTCCGGTCGACGGTCCGGCTGGGCCGGGTCGCGAGGATGACGTGCTCCCGCCCTTAGCGCCGTACGACGTCGCCTACGGCACCACCGGTGCCCTGTGCCTGTCCCTCGCCGGGCACCGGCTGTACGCCCTGATCCGGTACCCGAGCGACTACCTCGCGAGGGTCGTCTGCCTGGCGTTCGTCTCGACGTCCGTCGCGTTCACCGTCGCGGCCCCGACGGTGTATCTCGCCGTCGACGGGCTGATGGGTGTCGGCAACGCCGCGACCCTGGTCGTCTACTCCTGCATCCTGCTGACGAGCAGCTCCTTCCTCACCCTGCTGGCGGCCTGGACGGGCCAACCGCGGCTCCGGGTCGGGGCGTGGTCCGCGGGGTACTCGGCGCTGATCGTGACGCTGGCCGTCCTCTTCGTCCTCGGCAGGCCGGACGACGCCGAGCACCCGATCGACTTCGACGCCCACCACGCCGCGTATCCCGTGCTCGCTGAGTTCCTGCTGCTGTACTACGGCGGGTTCGCCGTCGCCATGGTCAGTACCGTCGCTCTGACCTGCCGTTACTCGCGCATGGCGGCCGGAGGGCGCCCCTGGCTGGCGCGTGGCCTGCGGTGCACGGCGTGGGGGGCGGGCCTCGGGGCGTCGTACTGCGGTCTCAAGGTGATCGCCGTCGTCGGGATCATGGGCGGGGCCCGGACCGAATCCCTCAGCACGGTGTGGGCTCCCCTCAGCGCCACGGCGGGCGCCCTCTTGATCGCGGTCGGCCTGTCACTGCCGAGATTCGCCCCCCGGGCCGACGCGGCCCTGGGCCGGGTGCTCGCCTTCCGGCGGCTCTATCCGCTGTGGCGGCTCCTGACGGGGGCCGTGCCGTTCGTCGTCCTCGAACCGGGGCCACCCTCGTGGCGGAGGTTCGTCGTCCAGCGCTGGGCGCTGCGGGACGTGACGCACCGGCTCTACCGCCGGGTGGTGGAGATCCACGACGCCAGGCTCGCCCTCGCGCCCTGGCTGGACCCCGGTGCCGAGGACGCCGTGGGCTCCCGCCCCGACGCGGCGTTCCGGGAGGCCACGATGCTCGTCGGCGCCGTGCGGGCCAAGGAACGCGGAGCGTCCGCACCGCGTCACGGCCACCCGTCCCGTGATCCCGGCGGGGAGTGGGGCGACCAACTCGACTGGCTGCTCGCCGTCGCCCGTCAGCTGCGACGGGTGTCCCCGGGTGAGGCAGGTCCTACTCCGCGTGAGGGTCGTTGCCGGAACTGAGGTTCTGCATGCTGTCGATCACCTGGCTGAGCAGGGCGAGATTCATCTCGCTGAGGCCGGCGGCCCGCGCCGCGATGGAACGGATCCGCTGGTCCCGGAGGCTCGCCAGCAGGGCCAGCTCCTGCTCGACCCGTGCCGACACCTCGGCGTCGAAGAAGTACTCGGCGGGGACACCGAAGAAGTCGCTGAGCGCTTGGAGGGTGTGGAGCGTCGGGTTGGTCGCCTTACCGGTACGCAACTGGTGGAGGGCGCTGTCGGACACGCGGTAGCCGCGGTCGCGCAGCGCCAGTTCGATCTCCTTGTAGGTGAACTCGCCCCGGTCACGGGGACGGACGGTCCGGAACAGAAAGTCGACCTTGTCCGAGAGCCCCGACGGCGGAGGCACCCGGCCCGACGTGTCCTTCGGTCGACCTGCTGGCGCGGCGGCCATGCCGACGTCTCCCTTCTGCCCCCGAGGGCTGACGCGAACCGGAAAGAGTTGCGAGAGAATCTCGCCGGTTCCCCTGACGGGCAACGGACAGAAGAGTACCTCCCATCCACTTCAGTGGATGGGAGGTACTCTTCTGTCCGTGCCGCTGGATGGCCGCGAGGAGGGGTCGTGACCCGCCAGGGCACCACCTCGTGACGCACCTGTCACGGCTGTGGCCGGGCCGGTCGGTCCGTCCCGGCGGATGGCGATGGTCCGGGTGGCGCGCGCCGTCTCCAGGTCCATGGCCTGAACCTGGAGGTGGGCCGCCCCACCCCGGTCGCTCCGCCCCACCCCGGTCGCCGCACCGGCGCCCTGACCCGGGGCGGTCACCTGAGCCGCGTGAGACACGCGGTCACTGGCGGACGGCGGTCCCGTGGCGGCATCCGGCGCAGGTGACCGCGCTCAGCCCGGTCCAGGTGGTCAGATCGGTGCTCGTCGCCGTCCACAACCCGCCGTTCGTGTACTTGTCGACGTAGACGCGCCACGCGCCGTCGTCGAGCCGGACCAGCGACGGTCCCTCGTATCCCGAACTCCACAGGGTGCCGGAGTTGACCCAGCCCTCGGTGAGGTTCTTCGTCGTCGTCCAGTGCTCGATGTACTTCGTCGTCTCGTTCTTCGTGAAGGCGTGCCAGGTGCTGCCCGACTTCACGACGAAGGTGTCGATGTGGTTGGTCCCGAGGCCCCACATCTGCGCGGGACCGCTCCACGACGTCAGGGCGGTGTTCCGCGCCGTGTAGACGTACGGCCGGAAGCACGACGAGCACGTGGTCGCGGCCACGCTGGTGATCAGGTGGACCGTGCCGTCCTCGACGTAGAACTCGGGAGCCCAGGTGAACTTCGTGTCCGCGATCCCGGAGGGCACGCTGGCAAGGTTCTTCCAGGACCTGAGATCGGTGCTGGACGCGATGTTGACGTGGGTCGAGGACGTCGTCCACGACTGGACCGTGTAGGCGACGTAGTAGGTGCCGTTGAGCTTGAGGATGCTCGGGTCCCTCAGGACACCGCTCGGCCCCCGGAAGTTCGTGTCCGCCATCACCTCGTAGCTCGTGCCGCCGTTCGTCGACCGGTAGAGCCACAGTTCCTCGTCGGCGGCGGCATCACCCTTGAAGGTCGCGTAGACGAGCGTCGTCGCCGCGGACACCGGTGACGCCGGGACGAGTCCTCCGGCGATCAGAACGAGGCTGCCCACCAGGGCGGCGGCCAGGCGTCGGCCGATGGCGTTCACCGAAGACTCCGGGGGAAGCCCCCGGCTTTTGCCGTGGGGAGGAACCCGGGAAGTTCATGTGTTGCGTTGAGTCTCGACATACCGTTTGACAACCTCCAATGTTGCACCACCGACAGTGGCGACGAAGTAGCTGTTGGTCCAGAGAGTCGGCAGCCTGGACTTGAGATGCGGGAACTCGGCCCGCAGCAGACGGGACGACCGGCCCTTGATCTGCTTGACGAGACGGTGGATGCCGTACTGCGGGTCCACCGAGACTTGGAGGTGCACGTGGTCAGGCATCGTCTCGACCCCGACGACGTGGGCGTCCCGTTCGGTACAGACCTCGTGGATGATTTCCTTGAGGCGCACGTCCACCCGGCCACCGATGACTGGCCTGCGGTATTTCGGGCACCACACGACATGGAACGTGCACCGGTAGACGACGTTGTTGTTGGATCGGACTTCATCGATTGCTCCCATGACGCCACTATACGACGCAACACTGTATAGTGTTCTTCGTGCCCGAAACCATTCTCCGCTACACGTACCGCCTGCGCCCCGGCGCCGGGGCGGCGCGAGCACTGTGGCAGGAATGGGGACGCAACAGGTGGCTGTGGAACCAGGCATGCGCACGTCGCAAGAACCGTGAGCCACGCCTGACCGGCAAAGACCTGACTGGGTTTCGGGCTGAACACGAATGGCTCCGAGACGGGTCCGTCGTCGCCCAGCAGCAGACCCTCCGCACGTTCTGGCAGTCCAAGGGGAAACGGTTCAAGTCCCGCAAGATGGCCCTGCCGTCCCTGAACTACACCCTGCGGGGGTTCAGCCTGCGTGACGGTCGACTCGTCCTCGCCGGGGGCCTCCGGATCCCTGTCGTCTGGTCCCGCGACCTGCCGTCCGAGCCCACCTCGGTCCGTGTCTACCGGGACAACCTCGGCCACTGGTACGCCTCCTTCGTCGTCCGCCGCGACGACCAGCCACCCGCCCAGACCGGCGCGATGATCGGCATCGACTGGGGTGTCTCCACGACCGCCACCACCACCGACCCCGCCTACGACCTCGAAGCGAGCGAGCCCGGGAAACGCGCGGCACAACGCCTCGCCCGCTACCAGCGGATGATGGCCCGCCGCAGGCCAGCCCCAGGAACAACCGGGAGCCGTGGATACCGGGCAGCGAAACGCCGTGCCGCGAAGACCGTGAAGAAGATCCAGCGGCAACGCAAGGACACCGCCGTGAAGTGGGTGACCCGGGTAGTCAGAGACCACTCCGTTATCGCCGTGGAGGACTTCAAACCGAAGTTCCTCGCGAAGTCCACGATGGCGAGGAAGGCCGCCGACAACGGCATCGGCATGACCAAGACGGAACTCGTCGAACGCGCCAAGCGGGCTGGCCGAGAGGTGGTACTGGTCAAGCCCGCCTACACGACGATGACATGCAGCCACTGCGGTACGAGAGCCAAGGACCGTCTGCTGCTGTCGCAACGCATCTTCCGGTGCGAGTCCTGCGGGTACACCGACGGGAGAGACCGGAACGCTGCCAGAGTGATTCTGGACGCGGTTGGGCAATACCGCGCTGATGTTGAGACCGTAAGACACTCCGACCTCCCTTCGGGTGAGGAACGAGCGCTGGTTGAGTCAGGAATCCCCCGGCTTTAGCCGTGGGGAGTTGTCAAGTCGTCGTTGTAGCCGGTGCCGCTGACGATGACCCGTCCGCGCGGGACGCCGTCCTTGTTCGCCTCCCAGTAACTGAGAATGACCTTCATTCCGTGGTCCAGGGCGGAGTCAACGGTCCCTTTGTAGCGTGGCCACCAGTCGGAATTGACGCTCTTCGGGTTGATCGGCAGCCGCACCGTGTTCGCGCCGATCTTCTGCTGGAACCCGGTGAGGATGCCGTCGGCCTTGGTACGGACCGTCGCATAGCTGTCCGAGGCCGTGAGACCGCTCGGGATGACCCAGCCGTCGACGTAGTTGTCCCGGGCATCGGCCCAGTTGACGCCGAGGAAACCATCCGTCGCGGCGGAGGCCGGAAGGGGCGATGCCACCAGCGCCGCGGTGGCCAGAGCGAGGATCAGCAGGCGGGCGGGGCCGCGCCTCCGGGAGAGTCTCATCGGTCACTCCTGGGTCGGGTGTCAACGGTAGAACGCCCCCGCCTGGGTGGGAGGAGCTCGGAGACGGTTGACCGGTCCACCGGTGTGGTTACGTAAACATCGGGTGTATCGGACCATTCCGGCGATCAGGTGTCAAAGAATGGTATGGAACTCTTTCAGCCGTGCCGGTAGACGTCCGCTGGCGTCGGAATATCATGATCACCCGGAACGAAGTGATTGATCGACAGTGGACTTGTGCCGGGTTTTCTGGTGATTTCGTTCCGGGTGATCAACCACTTCGTTCCGGGCGATCAAGTCACCCATCCGTGACTCGCGTGCCGGGCGCCCGGCACACGAGTCACGGCGGCCCTCTCATCGTGCGCGCTGGCCGTCGCAGGGCCACATCCTGTCAAGCGCGCGATCGGAATCACTCGTCTGCACGTCGGAGGACAGGTCCAGGCACGTGCATACGCAGGCCTTGTTGCCGTCGGGGTCCGCGAGGACGACGAAGGCCGGGGCGTGCGTGTCGTCCACCACGCGACCGCCCGCGGCCACGGCGGCCGCGACGCGGTCGGAGGCGATGTCGTGGGGTACCCAGACGTCGATGTGGAAGCGCTGCCGCGGCGTCTCGTGCGGCTCGGTGCCCTGGAACCAGAGCAGAGGCGCCCGGCCATCGAGGTCAAGGACGTTACCGGTCGAGTACGGGCCCGCGGTGCCCGTGAAGGCGTCGGGGCCGCCCGTGAGCAAGGCCGCCCAGAAGGGGCCGAGGGCCGCCGCGTCGGCGGTGTCCAGCGCCATCTCGATCTCGACGACGGACGTCGGCTCGGCGCCGAGGCCCTGCTCGCGGGCGAGGGCACTGATCCCGCGGGCGAGGTCGACGTCACGCCGGGTCACTCCCTCGCCGTTGGGACCGCCGACGCTCAGGTCGACGAAGGTGTCCGTCAAGCGGGCGGTCAGCGGAGGCCGATCCGTCCCGGACTCCACCGCTCCGGACTCCACCGCTCCGGACTCCACCGGCCGCGCGGCCTCGGCCACGGCGGCGACGAACCGGGCGCCCGCCGCCAGATCACCGGTGACGAAACGGCCGTGGAGCCCGCCGGTGAGCAGGCGCCAGTCGTCGAGGCCCGCGTGGAGGATCTGATCGATACCGAGCTTCACCATTGTCTCAGCAGCTCGGCGGGCAGGGGATCCAGGTCGCCTCGGGCTGCTTCGGGGGAAGCGGAGGGACGTCGACCGACCAGGTGTGGAAGAGGTCCCGGCCGCTGCCGGCGTCCACCTCGACCGCGCTGAGCTCCTGGGCGTTGACGACGAGCCGGAGCAGCACCCGGCCCGTCCACACATCGGGATTCCCCCACACCCCCGGGCCTGAGCACCCTTCGTAGGATCCCGATCCGGTCTGATGCAACCCGAAACTGTCCGTCTCGTGCCGTCCGTTCTGGAGGTACCCCGAGATGACGACTCTGGCGACCTCGACCGGTCCTCCCGCCGGGACGAGACGGGCGCAGACCTGGCCGGTGTCCGGTGAGTCCGCCCCGGCCGCGGGACCGGCGAACGCTCCTCCCGCCAGCAGGACCGTCAGCCCGGCCACCGGCAGGAATCTATTGCGCGACAGGTGCTTCACGGCGTCCTCGTTTCGTCGACGTGCGGATGACGGGGGATGGCGCGCAAAAGCTAGCCAGAGCGCGGACCATGGTCAAGAGTGGTGAGAACCGGCTGGGGGGCGCCAGGTCACTGTGCCGGGCGCGAAGTCCAGTTCCATCGTCGAACAGGAGCGGGTGTCGTGGACGATTTCTCTGGCACGCTGGCCGTCGTCACCGGAGCGGGATCGGGCATCGGACGGAAGCTGGTGCGACAGCTCGCCGTGGCCGGTGCGTCCGTGGCCGCGTGCGACATCAATCCTGAGACCGTCGCCGAGACGGCACGGATCGCGAGGGAGGGCGCCCCCGCGGGAACGCTCGTCACCGCGCACCACTGCGACGTCGCGGACGAAGCCCAGGTGCTCGCCTTCCGCGACGCCGTCCTCGCCGACCACGCCATCGATCACATCGGCCTCCTGGTCAACAACGCCGGAATGGGTGCGGCCGGCAGCATGATCCACTCATCGAGGAGGGAGTGGGACCGGACGTTCGCCATCTGCTGGGGCGGGGTCTACCACTGCACGCGGGCGTTCCTGCCGTTGCTCGTCGCGGCGGACGACGCGGCGATCGTCAACGTCAGCAGCATCAACGGCGTGTGGGCCAGCCTGGGACCGGAGATGCCCCACACCGCCTACAGCACGGCGAAGTTCGCCGTGAAGGGTTTCACCGAGGCGCTGCTGGTGGACCTGCGGGTGAACGCCCCCCACGTCAAGGTCTTCCTCGTCATGCCCGGGCACGTGGGCACCGACATCCTCCGCAACTCCCGGGCGATCCTCGGAGTCCCGGACACGCCCAGCGACCTGGAGATGGTGGAGGGACGCAAGATCATGGCCAGAATGGGCGTGCCCGTCGACACGATGGACGATGACGCGGTGCGGGCGGTCTTGATGGGGATGTCCGACGGGTTCAGGGACGACGCGCCGGTCAGCGCCGCGCAGGCGGCTACCACGATTCTCGGGGCCGTCCTCGCTGGGCAGTGGCGCATTCTCATCGGCGAGGACGCCCGGCGGATCGACGAGATCGCGCGCAGGGACCCGGATAACCTCTACGTTCTCGACCCGTCGGCGTTCCTGACGCCCCGAATCAAGTGATACCCCGAACCAGTGATACCCCCCCCGGGAAGTGATACCCCGCCGGTGGCCTGGTGCTGCTCCGCGTCACTTCTCGAGGGGGCAGGCCGCTGGTTGGACCTGGGCTGTGGCGGAGCGGCGCGGCGGCCCGATGACGGACGCCGAGGACGGCGCGACGACGTCACCGGGCCGCAGCTGACGGGAGATCCAGTCAGCCCTCGCACCAAGGGCGGTTGGCGCCGGCGACGCCGTCACGGCAACGGATGGTCCGGTTGCTGGCGAACTTGATCCAGACTCCCCGGGTGTAGAAAACGCCGCCCATGTAGAAGTCGTTGTAGTTGTACGTGAAGCCGTCGACGTCAACGGGGTGGGAGCCACCACGGCTGCCCCACGGCCCCAGGTCGACCTGCGTACAGCGGATGTTGCCCGACCCGTAGTTGGCGAAGTTGCACCAGTTGGGGCCCGTGTTGATGGTCTCCGTCGTCGTCATGGTCCACGGCGTGTTGTTGACGACGGTGCCGCAGTACGTTGTGCCGCCGATGGTGTCGCACGTGCCGACTGCCGCTGGCGTGTGACCGCTGACCAGCGCGGAGCGTTCGAGTTCCATGGTCCATCCCACCCCGTCACTTGGGACAGTGGGATGGGATGGCCCTCGTGAGCTGCGTCTTTGTCGTCAGCTGGGATGCGGGGAATGGCCCGCAGCAGGGAATGAAGATCGCTGAGATACACGGTTGGCGGTCTGGTCCTGCTCACAGTCCTTTTCTGGAGGTCAGCGTGCCCAGGGGGCGGACGTACCCGACGACGACCCGGTCGCTGGCGGTGATGGGTGACTGAGTCCTTCCGCGCAACGGGTTGTGTCCGAGGGGGAGGGAAGGGGGAGGGAATGGCCTGACCCTGCGGTTCGGGACCCAGGACGAGGTGGTCACCG
>JAUPKQ010000042.1 GCA_030837345.1 Actinomycetota bacterium
AGGGCTTCCTGCTTCAGTTCCGCGGCGCCCTTGAACTGGCTGTAGAACGCCGTGTAGATCGTGGTGAACGCTCCGAGCCCGATCGCCCATCCGGCGATGGCGCGCCGCTCATCGCGCCACGTCTTGCGCACCAGTGCCGGCAGCATCTCCGTCTCCCTCCAGGTGGTAGTAGTACGACAAGAAGGTTTCCTCCAGGTCCGGCTCCGCGGACAGCAGGTCGACGACCTCATACCGTGCCGCGGCCTTGACCAGCGGGTCCAGGCTCCCGTCGACCGTGCACCGCAGGCTCGGTCCGGAGACGGCGACGTCGCTCACCCCGGGCAGCCCGGCGAATTCGGCCGCCTCGACCGGCGCGCCGAAGTGGATCTCGACGGTGCGGACGGCGCGATGCCCGAGGGACTCGACCTTCTCGACCGCGACGAGCCGGGCGTCACGGATGATCGCCACCCGGTCGGCGACCTGCTGCACCTCGGCGAGCACATGGGAGGACATGAAGACCGTCTGGCCGCCGTCGCGTGCCTCCCGGACCATACCGAGGAACTCCTGCTGCATCAGCGGGTCCAGTCCGCTGGTGGGCTCGTCGAGGATCAGCAGTGCCGGACGGTGCATGAACGCCTGCACCAGACCGACCTTCTGCTTGTTGCCCTTCGACATCGTGCGGACCGGTTGGGACAGGTCGAGATCCAGCCGTCCGGCGAGTGCCGTGATCTCCGCGGACGGCACGCCGCCACGGGCTTCGGCGAAGAACCGCAGGAGCTGGTCGGCCCGTTCCCTCCCCGGCAGGATGAGTTCTCCCGGAAGGTAACCGACCTGACGGTGCAGGGCGGCCTTGTCCCGGCACGGATCCAGGCCGAGCACCTCGACCCGGCCCCGCGTCGGCCGCAGGAAGTCGAGCATCAACCGGATCGTCGTCGTCTTCCCGGCGCCGTTGGGGCCGAGGAAACCCATCACCTCACCGACCCGCACCGTGAGGTCCAGCCCGTCGATACCTCGCCGGGTCCCGTAGTACTTCGTGAGGTCTCCGGCCTGGACCGCGACGTCACCACTCATCGTCGCCTCCGTCGTCGCTGTTCACGCCCCTCATCGTGGCGCCGGAACGACGGTCGTTCCAGGGTCTTCTCCGGTGCGGATGGCCGCCTGCTCCTTGCCGGGGCCCGGCAACCTCACGCGTAGGCGGCCCCGGTGCGGCGGGTCACGCCTCGGAGCCGCTGAGCTCCTGGCTCCCGTGCCGGTCGGTCTGGCTCGCGTGCCGTTCGGCCTGGCTCAGGCTGAACCGCAGACCGTCCCCCACGATGTGGACGGTCCGGCAGACCTCGTCACGGACCTCGTCGATCGTGCGTCCCTGCTGGACGGCGGTCATCGCGGAGACCGTCGCCGCCCGGACCACGGCGCCGACCAGTGCCGGCACGGTGATCTGGTCGGATGCCTCCGGGTAGGCCTCCTGGAGAGCCTCGGCGATCCGCGCCTCGACGACCGACAGGCGGTAGAGAGCCCGCGCCTGCAAGGCCGGCACCTCGTGGATCAGGCGGATCTCGATGCGCCCGAGGTCGCCGTCGGGATCGCCGTCCCACGGGTGCCCGGCCATCTCCTCGGCGGCCAGGGTCAGGACGTCGATCATCGGCTCGTGGGGGGCCCTGGCCTCGATACCGCGAAGGATGGCCTCCGCCCGGCGGTGCATCCCGGCGAAGAGAAGGTCCTCCTTCGAGGGGAAGTAGCTGAAGAAGGTCCGCCGGGAGATCTCGGCCGCCTCCGCGATCTGGTCGATCGTCGTCTCGTCGTATCCCTGCTGCGCGAACAGGCGCAGTGCGGCCTCCACAAGGGAACGCCGCGTGCGTTCCTTCTTGCGTTCGCGGAGCCCTGGCTGTTCGGTCACGAAACGAGTCTAGTGCACCGGGTGTTTCACTGCACTCAGTGGTATTCTGCACTGAGTGCAGCTCGGTGTGCGAGCTCTCGTCGAGGGGACCTAGAACCATGAACAGCACCGTCTTCCGGCTGTGGCGCGACCTCCGATCGGCCCGGCGACTGGGGCCCGGCGAGATGGAACGCCGTCAGCGGCGGCGTCTCGCCGCCCTCGTAGCCTTCGCCCGAGCGCGCTCTCCCTACTACCGCGAGTTGTACCGGGATCTGCCCGGCACCGTCACGGATCCGGCGCTGCTGCCCGTCACCTCGAAGCAGGAGCTGATGCCTCGCTTCGACGACTGGGTGACCGATCCGGAGGTGACGTTGGAGCGTGCTCGCGCGTTCGTCGCCCGTCCCGGGCTGGTCGGGTCGCGGTTCCTCGGCCGGTATCTCGTCGGCACCACCTCCGGCACGACCGGGTCGCCGGGGATCTTCCTGGCCGACGACGACTGTCTGGCCGTCAGCTTCGCGATCGCCCTCCAGATGCGGATGACCTGGTTCGGGCCGCGAGAGATCGCCGGGATCGTCGCCCGGCGCGGGCGCCTCGCCGCGGTCGTCGCGACGGGTGGGCACTTCATGGCCGCCGCCGGATCGACGCGGCTCGGAGCCGTCAGCCGCGCGACGAGACTCTTCTCCGTCCACGCCCCGACCGCCCAGCTCGTCGCGGAGCTGAACCGGTTCCGCCCGGCGGTCCTCATCGGGTACACCAGCGCGCTGTCGCTGCTCGCCGACGAGCAGGCGGCGGGCCGCCTCCACATCGATCCGGTGCTCGTCGAACCGGCGGGCGAGACCCTGACCCCCACCGAGCGGGAGCGGATCGCCACGACATTCGGCACGATGGTGCGCGCACCCTACGGATCGACGGAGTGCACCCATCTGACGGACGGCTGCTCGGCCGGGTGGTTCCACGTCAACACCGACTGGGTGATCGTCGAACCCGTAGACGCCGACCACCGGCCGGTGCCGCCCGGTGAACCATCCGCCGGAGTCTTGATCAGCAACCTCGCCAACCGGGTACAGCCGATCCTGCGTTACGAGCTGGGTGACTCCGTCGTCCTGCGTCCGGATCCCTGCCCCTGCGGTGACCTGCGTCCCGCCCTGAGCGTGCAGGGGCGTTCCGCCGACGTCCTGCGTTTCCCCACGCCGGACGGCGAGCGGATCGTCGTCCCGCTGGCGCTGGCGACCGTTGTCGACCGCACCCCGGGCGTCGGGCGGTTCCAGCTGGTGCAGACGGCGCCGTCGACATTGCGGGTCCGGCTTCACCCGGCGGACGGCGCCGATCCCGCCGCGGTACGCGTGGCGGTTCATCGTGAGCTCGGCGGGCTGTTGGAGGGGTACGGCCTGCCGGGCATCACTCTGGAGGACGCCGAGGAGGCACCGGCCCAGGACTCGCGCGGAGGCAAGTTCCGCACGGTCATCCCCCTGGACGCAGCCCTCCCCCACCTGCGGCCCGCCCGCTGACGCGACCCCGGCATCACCGCCCCCCCCGCGCCCGGCATCACTGCCCCCCCCGCGCCCGGCGTCGTGCGCACGCCCCGCAGCCCACCGGGGACGAAACCGGGGCGGGGATCAGCCCGCGCAGGTGAGGTTCGGTGCGGGAAGGGAGCCATCGAGCAGGTACGTGTTCACCGCGGACGTCACGCACTTCGAGCCGCTCGACACGTAGGCGGCGTGGTCGGCTCCGTTGAAAGTGATCATCCGGCTGGGCGTCACCATCGAGGCGACGTGCTGAGCCCACTGGTACGGCGTCGCGGCGTCGTTCCGGGAGGCGACGATGACGATGGGAGGTGCGCCCTTGACAGCGAGGGTGGTCTCGACGGGGGCGCCTTTGAGCTTCCCCAGAGCGCACTGGTCCGTGTCGCTCATCAGAGTCGCACCGAAGACCGGGGAAAGGCGGGCGATCTCCAGGGCGTCGGCCTTCCGCTGGGCATCGGTACGGGGATCTGCCTTGTCGAGACAGCTGATCACCGCGAGGGCGGCCTGGCGCTGCTTGTACTCCCCCGACTCGTCGCGGCCGAGGTACCCGTCGGCGAGGGTGAGCATCTCGGTCCCGTCCCCGGCGAACGCCTTCGCCAGGGCTGTGTCCATGCCCGCCCACTGGGCTTCGGCGTAGAGGGAGGCCGCCATCCCCGTGACCAGGAGACTCTGGGTGAGTGGCCTCTTCGCGGCGGTCGGGATCGGATGCGTGTCCGTCGCGGCGATGAGGGTGAGGAGTTTCTGCTTGCGCTGCGCCTCGGGCACCCCCTTCAGGGAGCATGTCTTCCGGCGGCCGCACGTGTTCAGATACACGCCCAATGTCCGTTCGAAACTCTGCGCCTGCTGCGTTGCCATGTTCTTGGCGGAGATCGTCGTGTCGTCGATGCTGTCCAGGACCATCCGGCCCACCGTCGACGGGAAGGTCTTCGCGTAGGTCAGGCCGAGGGCCGTACCGTAGGACGCCCCGTAGTACGTCAGTTTCTCGTCGCCGACAATGACGCGGAGCGCGTCGAGGTCCTTCACCGTGCTCACGGTGTCGACGTGATCGACCAAGGGGCCGGTGTTCTTACGGCACGCCTCGAAGAAGCGCTTCGAGGCGGTCAACGACGCGGCGTTCTCCGCGGCGTTGTCCGGGGTGACGTCCTCCGCGTAGAAAGCGTCCAGTTCCGAACTCGGCAGGCAGGTCACCGCCGAGGAACGCCCCACCCCCCGGGGATCCCATCCGACGAGGTCGTACGACCGGATGATCTTCTTGTCGAACAGGTTGACCGCGTTGGCGGCGAATTCGACGCCGGATTCGCCGGGACCACCCGGGTTGAGGAAGAGCGCTCCCTTGCGTTTTCCCGTCGCCTTGTGGCGAAGGACGGCCAAGGAGATCTTCTCGCCGGAGGGCTTGGCCCAGTCGAGCGGCATCTGCGCCTCACCGCACTCCAGGGCCTTCAAGGGGCCGGATCCGCAGGGAGACCATGCGATCTTCTGCTGGTAGAACTCGCGTGCCGCCGGGGGTACCGCCTCGGGCAGAACCGCGGCGTTGTTCACCGTGGCGGAGATCGTCGACGAGGTCGACGGTAGCTCGGCGGTGTCGTTCACGCTGTCCCCGCCGCATCCTGACAGTCCGGCGACCGCCAGCAGGCCGATCGCCGTGACGGCGGTGCGACGGTGAGGTGTGGCGGCGGTGACAGTGTTCATATGCGAGTCCCATGTCCTTCGTGGAGGTCCGAGGTCGTGGTGCCCACGCTGGTGAAGCCACCCGGATCGTCACATCGGCCGACGGCCGCACCGGAAGCGACTTTGGTCGACATCTGAGTAGTCACCTGGCGTCCGCCGATCCGGAGAAGATGCCTAAGCTGTGGGCCGTGAGCCATGATCACAGTCGGTCCACGGTGGATCCGCCGTTCCTGCCATCGGAGAAGAGCGAACGCCACCTCACCGGTGGAACCATGGATCCGCCCCGGAGGCGCAGCCGGCGCGACTGGATCGTCGACGTCATCTGTTTCGTGGTGGTCCTGGGGATCTGGTTCGCCGCCGCGGGCGACGAACTGAGCAGTACCGGCGATCTCGGGAAGCTGGCGATCGAGCTCGTCTTCGGGGTCCCCGCCTGCCTGCTGCTCTGGTGGCGACGACGATGGCCGATCCCCGTCGCCCTGGCGAGCGTCGTGCTCAGCCAGCCCACATGCGCCCCCGTCGAGCTGGTGATGGTCTTCACCGTCGCGGTGCACTGCCGTACCCGGGTCGCCCTGGCCGCCATCACGTTTATCGTGGCGGTGGGGTCGGTGGGATTCCTCGTCGAGGGACTGAGTGATCCCTGGTGGCTCGATTTCCTCGGCCTCTTGGGAACCGTCGTGGTGATGCTCGGATGGGGTTTGTTCGTCCGTGCCCGCCGCCAGCTCGTGGCGTCGTTCCGCGATCGGGCGGCGCGCGCCCAGCGCGAGCAGCGGTGGCGCGTCCAGCAGGCCCGTCACCTGGAACGCACCCGGATCGCCCGCGAGATGCACGACGTCCTCGCCCACCGGTTGTCCCTGCTGTCGATGCATGCGGGGGCCCTGGAGTTCCGGCCCGGCGCTCCCCCCGAGCAGATCGCGGCCGCGGCGGGAGTCATCCGCACGGGTGCCCACCAGGCGCTGGAGGAGCTTCGCGAGGTGATCGGGGTCCTGCGTCAGAACGACCTGGTCGACGATGCCGCCGACGAAACCGTCACCGTGGAGGTGGCGCGGTGAGCGACGGGGAGCGGACGGCGCCCGTCCGCCTCGCGATCGTGGACGACGACCCCCTGGTCCGCAGGGTGCTGAGCTTCATGCTCGGCGGCTGCGAGGACATCGAGATCGTCGCCGAGGCCTCCGACGGCGACGAGGTGGCGGCAATGGTCGACGCCCACGCCCCGGACGTCGTCCTGATGGATCTGCGCATGTCGCGGATGGACGGTCTCACCGCCACCGAGCTGCTGATGAAGCGGCCCGGCCCTCCGCAGGTGATCGTCCTCACCACCTTCGACACCGACGAGTATGTCCTGCGTGCCCTGCAGGCCGGTGCCGCCGGATTCTTGCTCAAGGACACCCCACCTCCGCAGATGCTGGAGGCGGTACGCCGGGTGGCCGCGGGTGAGGCGACGTTGTCCCCGGCGGTGCTCCGGCGGCTGATCACGAGGGTGACCATGACCGGTTCGGGGGCGAACCGGCGCCAGAAAGAGGCGCGACAGCGCCTGCAACAGCTGACGGCCCGTGAGCTGGAGGTCGCCCGCGCCGTCGGACGCGGGCTAACCAACGCCGAGCTGGCCGGTGAGCTGTTCATGAGCGTCGCGACGGTCAAGGCGCACGTGTCACGGCTGCTGGCCAAGCTGGATCTGGAGAACAGGGTCCAGGTCGCGTTGCTCGTTCACGACGCCGATCTCGACTGACCGCACGGTGCCCGGTACGGGATGTCCGGTTCTACCCTCGCCCACTCCGCGGGCGTCAGGGGGTCGCCGAGCCGTTCGCACAACCGCGTGACGGCGCGGTCCAGGTCGGTGTTCCAGAGCCGGACCTCGCTGCCGGCGGCGACGAGCGTCGTGCCGTCCGCGCCGAAGGCCAGATCCCACATCGTGACGTCCGGATGGCGCAGGACCGCCCGCAGCCGCGGGGGATCCTGCGCCCGGAGGGTGTCCCACAGCCAGATCTGCCCGGTGCCGGTTCCGGCGGCGAGCATGCGGTCGTCGGGGGTGAAGGCGATCGAGTGGACCCTGCCGTCCGAGACGGTGAGGGTGCGCCCTGGCCCGGCCGGTCGCCCGTCAGCGATCCTCCACAGCCGGACGGTGCTGTCGGCGTTCCCCGCGGCCAGGGTCCGCCCGTCGTGGCTGAACGCGACGGAGTAGACGAGGTCCGACGCCGCTAGGGGATCGCCGGCCGACCGGGGACGGCGTGGATCGGTGACGTCCCAGACCGGCACCTTTCCCGACTGCGCCGCGACGGCGAGCAGCCGCCCGTCCGGGCTGAACGCGACCATGTAGAGGAAGCCGGCGCCCGGGTTCAGCGCGCCGAGCGCTTGCGGGGACCGCGGATCGGTGACGTCCCACCGGTGGATGAGGCCGTCGTCACCGGCGGCGACCAGCGTGCGGCCGTCGGGCGAGAACTGGAGGTCCTCGATCAAGGCGGTCGCACCGGGCAGCGACGGACCGACCCGTACGGGCCGCCGCGGATCGGAGAGATCCCACAGCATCACGTCGGCGCCTTCACGGGTCGCTCCGGCCAGTAGCCGTCCGTCACGGCGGATCGCCACGTTCCCGTTCATCCGGTCCGCGGGGTCGGGCGAGGTGAGCGGCGGGCCGAGGAGGACGGGACGGTGGGTGTCGGCGACGTCCCAGAGCCTGATTTCACCTCCCGCCGCGGCGAGGACCGTACTGCCGGGCCGGAACGCGACGGTCGTGACCGGGTGCCCGTCGACGGGGATCATCGGTCCCGGCACGGACCACAGCCGGGCGACGCCGTCGGCGCTGTTGGTGAGGAGATCGCCTTGCGGGCCCCGGAAGGCCACGGCCGTCACGGGCTGGGGATGGGGCAGGGTGACCACGGGCTTCCGGGTGCGCAGATCCCAGACCCGGACGGCGCCGTCCGCCGCCGCCACCGCCAGCAACTGCCCGTCGGGGTGGAAGTCGATCGCGTTCACCCAGGTGCTGATCTTCCCCACCAGGGGGTCACCGGCAGGCCGGGGACGGTCCGGATCGGACACGTCCCAGAACCGCACGGCTCCGTCGTTGCTTCCGGCCACGAGCGTGCCGCCGTCCGGGCTGAAGGCGACCGCGTTGGTCTTGCTGCGCGTCGGCAGCGGCTGACCGAGACGCCGGGGTCCGGTCGCCGCGTCGACGTCCCACAGGTGGACGGCACCGGCGGCGTCCGCCGCGGCGACGATCCGTGGCCGTCGAGGGTTGAAGGCGACCGAGTGCAGGGCCCCGCCACCGCTGGTCAGGGACAGGAGGGGCCCGGTGGTGCGGGGGTCCCGTACGCTCCACAACCGGACGGTCCCGTCGCCGCTCGCCGCGGCCAGGAGGCCGCCGTCCGGGCTGAACCGCACCGAGAGGATCCTCGCGCGCGGACCGGTCAGCGGTGCGGGGAGCGGCACCGGACGGGCAGGATCGGTGAGGTCCCACAACCGGACGACGGCGTCGTTGCCGGCGGTGGCGAGCAGACGTCCGTCCGGGCTGAACGCGACCGCCAACACGTCACCGGCGTGCCCGCGCAGGGGCGGACCGAGGCGTTTCGGGTGGTACCGGTCGGCGAGGCTCCACAAGAGCACGGTCGGATCGGTGGCGCAGGCCCCGCCGGCCGCCAACAGCCGACCGTCCGGGCTGACCGCGACGGACTGCAGGGCCCGGCCCGGCCGCACGATACGGGTGACCTCGGTGGCGCTTGACGCCGTCAGCACGCTGGCCCTGGCCTCGGCGGTCGGTGAGATCCGGTAAGCGGCCAGGGCGAACTGCGCCGCCAGGACCGGGTCGCTGTCCCTGATCCTGTCAGCGGTCGTGGCGACCTGACGCGACGTGGCGACGTCCCTCGCCCGGGTGGCCTGCAGCGATTTCCAGGACGAGAACCCGGACAGTCCTCCGACGGCCAGCAACAAGGCCATCAGTGCCGCCACGAGCCGGTGCAGTCGCCGGGTCCTCACCCGGACCGCCTCTTCCTCGGCGTTCTGCTGCGCGATCCCGGCGTCGAGGAACCGGCGTTCCGCCGGGTTGAGGTCGGCGTGACGCGCCGGGTCGGCAGCCCACTCGCGGGCCTCGGCGAGGGCTCCGCCCCGAAGAAGCGCGCCGGAGTCGAAGCCGCGGTCCTGCCACACCGCCGTCGCCTCGGTGAGACGTCTGTGGATCCGAAGGCCCGCCCGGTCCTCCTCGATCCACGACCGTAACCGGGGCCACGCCGTCAGCAGCGCCTCGTGGCTGATCTCCACGCTCCCGGCATCGACGGTGATCAGCCGGTGGTCGGTGAACCGGTCGAGCACCTCGTGGACGACAGCGCCTTCGACGCCGGTCTCCGTCCGGTCGGGCAGCTCCGCGAGCCGCATCCTCCGGCGGGTGTCGGCGGTGTCCTGGCCGATGTGCACCAGCCGGAGAAAGAGCCTCCGGGCCTCGGCCCGCTGCTCCTTCGTCAGCGTCGCGACGACGTCCTCCGCGGTGCGCGCGACAGCGGCCTCCACGCCTCCGGTCGCGAGGTAGTCCTCGACCGTCATCGCCCGGCGGCGCCCTCTCTCCCACGTGGTGAGCAAGGCGTGCGAGAGCAGCGGCAGGGCCCCCGGATCGTGTGCCTGGTCCGGCCCGCCGGGAGCCTGCGGGGCGACCTCGCGCAGCAGCATCTCGACCAGGCTGTCCTCGATGCTCACGTGGGCCTTCCGCGCCGGGCCGACGATCGCCTCGCGTAACTGCTCCCGGTTCATCGGGCCGACGACGAGCAGGTTGTCCTGGAGGACGGTCGCCAGCCACGGATCCCGGGCCGCAGGGGCGAAGAAGTCCGCCCGCAGACCCATGACGAGCACGGCTGCCCCCGCGACGGGCCGGACACCGTTTCCGCACAACGCGCCGAGGGCCCGCAGGAAGATCTGCCGCTCCTCCTCGTGCGAGGTGAAGATCTCTTCGAACTGGTCGACGAGGATGGCCGCCTGCTCGGCGTCGTCGTCGACCACCCACTCGTCCGGGTCGGCGCGCAGGGCAGCCTCGACGTCCCCGCCGACGCGCCCGGTGTGCGCGGCCCAGCACTCGGCTAACGCCCGCACCGGATGCTCGCCCGGGGTGAACAGCAGCACCGCGACGTGTCTGCGGAGCTCCGGGACCACCCCTGCCCGCAGCAACGAGGACTTCCCCGACCCCGAGGGCCCGACCACCACCATCGGACAGCCGCCGTCCACCAGCCGTTCCAGGGCGACCCGGACGAGGTCGTCGCGACCGAAGTACCATTCGGCGTGTTCGGGCTGGTAGCTCTCCAGACCCCGGTAGGGCGCCGTCACCTGTGAGGGCGTCGGGCCAGGGGCTCGCCGTGCCCGTGACAGCGCGTTCATCCACTCCTGGCGTTCGGACGCTTCTCCGACGCCGCACTCGGTCAGGAGCTTCTCAAAGAGGTCGAGCTGGGAGAACGACGGGAGGTTGGCCCCGCGGAACCACCCTCCGAGGGTGCCGAACGGCGCGCCCACCCGGCCCGCGAGCCGGCGGATCGTCAGACCCGCCTGTTCACGGGCCAGCGTCAACTCACGCCCGAAACCGGAGCGGTCCACGACCCGCCGGGGATCGGGGGCGCCCACTTCAGCTTGTCCTGGCACCCGTCCGCATCCTCCGTTCAACGCCCAGGACCGCCGTCTGACCTGGGAGAGCGACGCGTGCGGAGTCTGTGCGAGCTTGTGCGGACACTTCCGCAGGGGTTCCTCCCCAAGCCTAGCCCGGGCTTGGTTTGGATCCGGCAGGTTCGCCCGGAGGAGGCCGAACGGAGCAGGCGCAGGTGAACTCACCGAGCCTCCTGTCCGTCAAAGGCAGCGTTTCCACCTCAGCTGGTAGGTCCCGTGTGCGTCACCTCGGAGACCGCGAACGTGAAACCGCTGGGGGAACGGACCTGGACGCCGACCTGACAGTTCTTGCGGGGCCGCGCCCGCGGACGCGGCGGGTACCACGAGCAGCGAGACCACCAGTCCCAGCACCGTCGAAACCCTCGTGGGTCGCAGGGACCGGGATCGCATGAGGCATCTCCTTCCGTCGGAGATCGATCCCTTGGATCCGACACGATCGTGTCGGTTTGAGCAGACGGAACGACGTGTGTGGAGTCTGTGCGAGCTAGTGCGGACATTTCCGCGGGGGTTCCCCCCACGCCTGGACCGAGCTTGGCTTGGATCCGCCGGGCGTGCTCCCCCGGCGCCGGGCCTCGCGGTTACCGAACCGGCCTCAAGGAGAACAGCATGGGAGTCCGTCGGGGCGACGACCGGGGGGTCTGCTGACCCTGCCACCACAGACCGGTGGACGGCCTGAGCGCCGTCCACCGGCCACCACATGGGCCGGACCTGATCAGGGGGGACAGGTCCGGCCCACGGCAGGAGACCCACAGGCCGCCCGACGGCCATTTCTTCGGTCCGCCCTCCGTCAGGGGCAGCGCTTCCAGCTCAGCCGGTAAGTGGCGCTCCCCTGGTTCTCCAGAGCGTCCCTCGTGATGTAACTGGATGTCGTCGCCGTGTCGGAGGTTCCGGCGATGACGCGCAACTCGGTGTTGACGTTGAGGTAGTGGAGCTCACCGCACGGCATCCACGGGAGGTAGGAGGAGGTGTCGGTGTCGGTGACAGCCCAGTAGTCGTCGAACGGTCCCGCGAACGGGTGTGTCACCACCTGGATCTCGGCCATCCCCGCGACGTAGTGCGTCCCCCGGATCTGGGCGCTCGCGCCTTTCTCCAGGTGGGCGAACCCGGTGTACGTCACCGCGGGGATCGCGTACGTGAACCCGGTGGGGGTGTGGATCGCGAGAACGAGCTGGCAGGACTTGCGGAAGTCCGTCGGTTTCGACCCGGCTCCCGCCGACGCCCGATAGTCGCCGAACCCCAGCGAGAACGCCGTGTTGTCGTGCTCGACGTTCACCGTGGTGGTCCCCCGGGGGCAGCCGGAACCGTTTTCCGTGACGATCTCGACAACGACTTTCTCCGTCGGAGGTGACTCGGACGGAGGTGTTTCCTGCGGGGCCGCGACGGCGAACGGGGCGGACACCAGGACCAGCGAGATCGCCAGACTCAGAGCCGTGGACGGCGTGAGGTGTCGTGAGGACGGGGTTCGCATCGAAGGATCTCCTTTCGCCGGAGATCGATCCGCCGGAGATCGATCCTCCGGGCCGGGTCCATGGTGGCACGATCATCCGCTTCCTGACAGAGCGGGCGGCGTCGCCCGGCCGTGACGGCGATTTCACCGGAACACCGGTGGTTCAACTCCCCCAGATCCTTGATCCGGAGCCTAGAGTCGGTGTATGCGCAGCACGAGGGAATACGACGCCTTCGGACCCTGGATCGACCGGGTACGCGCCGTCGACGATGTACCGCCTCTCTACAGAAACGCCGGGATTGACCCGGCGATGTGCCGTTTGGTGCTCAAGGTTCCTCGCGAGATCGAACGTCGAAACGCGACGCCGGACATGCACCTGTACGACGTCCTGATCGCGGTGGACGACGAGACCCTGACCGTCCTGCGACGCCGGGGCGACACCTACGACACCACCCGTGTCACCTGCACGCAGATCGTCGCCCTGGAGGACAGCGTCAGCCTTCTCGACGGCCGCCTGACCGTGTACCTCACCGACGGGACGACCGTGTCGATCCCGTACAACGGCGCCTCCCAGGAGACCGTCCACGAGCTGGTCGCGCTGCTCCGCCAGCTGTATCTGGGGTCTCCCGTCGAGCCGGAGGCGCCGGCCGCCACCTTCGCCCAGAGCCGGGACGATCTCGATCTCGATCTCGGTCCTGCGGACACCGCTCTGGTGACGGTCTACAACACGGTGAGGCGTACGGAACCACGCATGCACCTGATCGGCATGACCACCCGTCATCTCCTCGTGCCGCTCGCGGCGACGAGCGTGTTCTTCCGGGCCCTCCACTCGGTCTGGCCGACAACGTTGCTCGCCGCGATCGTCGTCGCCGACGACCGGGAGATCCAGGTGTTCCACCGGCGGGAGTGGTTCGCCCGTCTGGGGAGCAACGTCTACTCCCTGGCCCGGACCGTCCTGGCGAGAGACCGGATCACCGGCGTCCAGGTCTCCCCGCACGAACGGTACGCGCACGTGCAGGTGGTGACCGTCACCGCCGGGCAAGCCACCGTGAGTCTCCCCCTGCCGGACGACCCCGAGGGTGCCAGGATCCTCGCGTCGTTCGACCTCGAACCGGGCGTGCAGCACCGGTACCCGGACCGGTCCGTACACCGGGGGACGCCCACGCGGTAGCCGTGGACGTCCCGGGCGACGCCTCATCGGACGTGTCGCCGTCAGGCCCAAGCCGTCAGGCCCAAGTCGTCGGGCCTTTCGGTGTCAGGCCTTCGGTGGCGTCCCGTACACCAGGGTGCCCTTGTAGTACACGGTGATCGTCGTCGTGTCCGCCAGGCCGGTGCTCTTCGCCGGGTACGAGTAGTCGTTGCTCTGGTCGAAGGTGGCGCCCTGGTCGGCCTGGATCCGGCTCTGGATGGGCCCGGTCGCGGCGCCCGGGTACAGCTTCCCCGCTTTTCCGGCGAAGCCCAGTTCGACGTACCGATCGGCGCCGGTGACGGGAGGGGCAACCGCGACGATCTTTCCGGTGACGTTGGCGCAGTTCACGGGAGCGTAGTCACAGGCGTAGGTCAGTGTCGTCGTCGGCTCAGAGGTGAACCAGTACCGGACGGTGATCTGGGACAGGTCTGCGACCGAGGTCCCGGTGTTGGTCACCTGGATCTCGTTGGCGATGCGTTCCGACGACGACTGCGCCGAGCGGGCGTACTGGGCCGTCAGGGTCGGTGTCCCGGTGTCGGGCCCGTCGGGTGGCGTGCCGCCGCAGGTGTCGTTGAGATCGGTCCGCGGCTCCTTCCCGTAGTAGAGCTTCCCGCCCTGGTAGACGGGAATGTTGGGGTCGAGGGCCTTGGCGTACGTTCCGTCGGTCAGACCGGCGTAGCTGAAGTCGTTGCTCGCGTCCCAGTAGGTCTTGTAGTCCGTGCTCTGCGCGGCGATCAGGCCGAATTGCAGCTCGGAGGCCCCGACGACGTCGGTGCCGCTCCAGTCGATCGTCACGTAGTGGACGCAGCTGTTTTCCCCGCCCCAGCGCACCGGTTTGCTGACCTTCGCGGGCTGGTTGCGGTTGGCTGCCCCGGCGTCGTAGTAGATCTCGGTGGAGACGTCGGCGATGGTCTGGCCCCGCTTGTGCAGTTCGGAGATGTCGAAGAAGTACCGCGCCGACAGATCACGCTGGTAGTGCGGCGGCCGGTTGGCGAAGTTGTTGATGGTCACCGAGATCTGGCTCGCCCTGCTGGTTGCCTGCACCATCTTCGCGTACGGGAAGAAGTCAATCTTCTCGGGTTCCTTCGGCGGGGTGAAGACCTCGTTGCGCTGACCGGCGCCGTAGTACGTCCACAGGCCCGCGAGCGCTCCCACCATCGCCGCGTTGTAGTCGACGGCGACCTCGTTGTACACGTAGTCGGACACGATGTCGACGTGCTCATCCTTCATACCGGGACCACCGACCAGCCCGCCCCACAGCGTGTGGGCGTTCTCGGCGGGGTCGTCCTGGTTGTTGGTGGTCGACCCGTGTGCCGCCGCGTGGTGCGGGTGGCGGGCGGCCTTCGCCGTCCCGCCGACGAGGTCGCCGACGCCGGGCACGTCACTGCCGAAACCGACGATGAAGGAACGGCTCAGCGGGTTGTCGCCCATGATGTAGTTCATCTGTCCCATCGCCCAGTCGGTGAACGCGGCGCTCGACGGGTCGTCGGGGAAGTGCTTGCGGTAGGCGAGGGCCTCCAGCTGTGCGGCGGTGTTGTAGCGCGCCGAACCCCATCCGTTGAGGTAGGCGAACCCGCCGGGGCTCGTCGCCAGGTAGGTCGTGTCGCTCTTGTCGTCCCTCGGCGTGTGCGACCAGTACTCGACCTGCCACTTGTCCCAGAAGTGCACGTCCTTGCGCACCTTGGCCGGTAGCTGCGTGTCGGCCGTGACGATCGGGTCGAGGACGCTGAAGACACCGCCCCACTTCGTGTCCCAGGAATGCACCCAGATGTTCACCCACGTGTTGGTGCTGTTGCCGATCAAGGTCTTCAGGTAACCGGTGTAGGTTCCCTTGTCGTCGATCGCCAGGATGTCGTTCAGGTACTTCCGGTCACCGGTGGCCTTGAACAGCCAGGCGGCACCCCAGGACATCTCGTCCTCGTCGAAACTCGATCCGTAGAAGCCGCCGGAATACCCCAGGCCACGGTGTTCGACGGAGAAGGCGTAGAGCGCCTTGGCGGCGGCGAGGCACCGTGCGGCGTACGCGGGGTCGGCCTCCTTCGTCAGCATCGACATCATCGCGAACGCGGCGGCGTGGCTCGCTGTCTGATCGCTCGCCGGTGTCTCCGAGGTGGCGAAGTACGCCGGGCGTTTGTAGAGCTTGGGGTCCTGGAGTTCCGGGGACCCCCAGTAGGCGTGGTCGACCGAACCGTCGCCGACCTGGTAGTTGAAGGCGACGACGTTGCCGGCCTTGTCGGTGAACAGCGAGCGCAGGAAGTAGTCCGTGAACCAGCGCATCTCCTCCATCGAGTGGTCCCAGCTCTTCGTCGCGACGAAGGCTTCGGGGAACTCCAGCATCCCCCAGGCGATCGTTCCCGCCGCGTAGGCCTGGGGCAGCCCGAACTTCACGTGGTCGCCCGCGTCGTGGAATCCGCCGGACAGGTCGACGATCCCGTCGCCGTCCGGGTCGAGAACGGTCTTGTTCGCGGCGATGAACGCCGCCGACAGGTTCGTGCCCTCCCAGTCTTTGATCGGCTTCAGGGGCACGGCGCTGTCGCTGGGTTCGGAGTCACCGCGCCATTCCAGCGGCTGACGTCCCAGAGTGCGGGCGGGCCCGGACTTCTCCGCGTCGTAGAAGAACAGCGACTGCTGCAACGCCAGGGAGAGGTTGTAGTGAGGGGTGCTCGCCAGGGTCGCGGCGTGAGCGGGCGGCGCGTCACCGATGACCACCCCTCCGACGACGCTCCCGCCGACGACGGCGGCGACGAGACTGACCGGCAGAGCTAACGCGAGAGGGCGCCGGGTCCGGCGGGGACGGTGGCGCCGCAGGAAGGATCGGAACATGTGAAGGCCTTCCGTGAGGGCGTCCGACATGGTCCTGCGGCCCCGGACGGGGGGTCAACGGACGCCGTCCCGCCGCCCCGGAACGGCGCCCCGCGCGGGGGACGTGCCGTTCAGGAGCGGCGGCCGAGGTGCCTGTGATCTGCCCTGTTCCCCAGAACGCCTCCGCCGCGCCGTGATGCCGCACGGAAGGATCAGGTGAAACGCCTGTCAGCCGTAATGCCGAACACGATGAACACGACGCTGTTCGTTCCCGTCGCGGCCGGGCCGGCCTGCCGCTCACCGCCGGCTCACTGACCGTCCGGCTGCCTTCTTCGTTTCCGCAGGTGGACGAGCTGGTACCCGGCGGGAACGAAGTCCCGGTGGCTCTCGACGTACCCGAGCCGGGCATACAGGCGCAGGGTCCGGGCGCTGCGTTCTCCGGTGAACAGGCGGACGTGCCGCATCGTGCCGGGCAGCCGCCGTTCCCCGGCGAGGAGAATCTCCGAGCCCAGCCCTTCGCCCTGCCGGTCGGGGGCGACGACCAGCCGGTGCACGACGGCGGTCTCCGGGTCACCGGGATCGGCGCGGAACCGCACGGAGGCGACAAGACGCCCCGCCTCGGTGCGGTATCCGAGGGCCAGAGTCGCCGGATCGGCGAGTTCCTCGCCCAGCTCCGCGAGGGTTTGGCACAGCGGCGGCAGCAGGAGATCGCCGTGGAGCTGAGCTTCGGGAACGTAGGCGGCCCGTTGCAGGGTCAGCACCTCTCCCGCGTCCTCGACGCCGAGCCTGATCAGGGTCTCCACCTCGGGTGACCTCCCGTTCCCTCACCGACCCGTCCGAGAGCACTCTAGGTGAAGATCGACACTCGATCGACACAGCCGCCAGTCATAATCACCCGGAACAAATATGTTGATCAACAATGGACTTGTGCTCGATTTTCCGGTCGCTTCGTTCCGGGTGATCAAGCTTATTACCCGAGGGGTGAAGCGCCTCGTCGATCGCTCTCGGAGTCCTCCGCCCCGGCGTCAGTCTGGTCATCAGCGCTCTCGGCAGCATCCTCGGCCGCGTCGGCCGGTCCGATGGCGGGGTCTGTCCCTGGTGGAACGTCACCTGGAGCGGGTTCGCCGGTGGGGTGGGCGGCGAGGTAGCGGATCCCGGTGTTCAGGACGGCGAGCAGGGGCACCGCGACGAGCCCGCCGACGATGCCCGCGGTGACGACGCCGGTGGTGATGGTCAGGATCACGGCGAGGGGATGCAGGGCGACGGCTCGTCCCATGATCAAAGGTTGGAGGACATGGCCTTCCAGCTGCTGGACGGCGATGACGATGCCGAGCACGATCAGGGCGGTGATCGGGCCGTTGGCGACGAGGGCCACCAGAATCGCGACCGTGCCCGACACGGTGGCACCGATGACCGGGACGAATGACGCGAGGAAGACCAGCGCGGCGAGCGGCAGGGCCAGGGGGACTTTGAGCACGGCGATTCCGACGCCGATCCCGACGGCGTCGACGAAGGCGACAAGCACCGTGGCACGGACGTAGGACACGAGGGTGCGCCACGAGGAATGACCGGCCTCGGTCATCGGGCCCCTCGCGGCACGCGGCAGGAGGTCGCAGAGGAACCGCCAGATCTGCTGTCCGTCGCGCAGGAAGAAAAAGAGGGTGAACAGCACGATGAAGAAACCGGTGACGAGTTCGGTCACGGTGCCCGCGGTGCTCAGGGCTCTGGACGTCAACGTCTCCTGGTTCATCACCAGCTGCTGTTGAGCCTTGTCGAGGACGTTGTTCAACTCAGCCTGCGACAGGTGCAGCGGCCCGGCGGTGAACCAGCTCCTGATCTGCGCGAGCGCCTTGACCACCTGTGCCGACAGGACATCGATCTGGGCGACGAAGGTGCTGATGATCACCCCGAGACCGCCGATGACGACGACGAGCCCTCCGACGAGGACCAGGGCGGACGCCAGCGAGCGATGGACGCCGACCCGGCGGAGCGCCCCGGCGACGGGTTCGAACAGCGCCGCCAGCAACAAGGCGACGACAACGGGAATCACCACGACCCGCAGCGTCCCGATCAGCCGCATCAGGAGGTAGACGGCGACAACGAACAGGATGATCCGCCAGGCCCAGGCCGCCGCGAGTCTCACTCCGTGGGGGATGCCCTCGTCGAGGGTCGGTGCTGTGTCGACCATGAGGACACGGCCCGGCGCGGCGTGGGGGCTCTCGGCCGGAAGACCGCTGGCCAGCGACTCGGTCGTGAGCGACTCGGTGGTACCGACGCCGGACCCGCCGGGGTGTTCGGCGACGGCACGACCTGCCCGCACTCGTTGTCCGGCCTGAGTCAACCAGCTCATGACGGGCTCTCCCCCCGGTCGTCTCTCACCCCGTCGTTCGGCGGTCCTGACCAGTTGAGCACAAGATCGATCCATGGGCGAGATGACAGCCCGGCTCAAGCGATTCTGTCTGCTGGATCCGGCAGGATCGTGACGGATCCAGCAGACAGAACGCGTTGGCCTGAGTCAGTGCGAGCAGGTGTGCGAGTTCCCGCAGGAGTTATCACCGTTGACGAGCCGCCCGGCCAGGAAGTCCGCGACGAGCTTCTCGGGGTCGTCGGGGGTAACCCCGAGGACGACGGAGACTCCTGCTTCGGCGAGCAGTTCCTGGGCGTGCGCCCCCATGCCGCCGGCGAGCAGGTGGGTGGCGGCCTGCTCGGCGACCCATCGCGGGAGGCTGCCGTGCTCGTGAGCCGGCGCGGGCAGGTCCTGCCGTGACAGCAGGGCGCGTCCCTCATCGTCGACCTCGAACAGGGCGAACTCGGTGCTCTGCCCAAAGTGCGCGCAGAACTCCCCGCCAGCCATCGGAATCGCGATCTTCATCCTTGCTACCTCATCTCTCCCGCCAAGGCCGTCCCGAGGGCCGGCCCTGTGACGCGGCGACGTAGGATCAGTGGTCGAACTAGTCGCTAATGATATATCACTGATCTATCGTTACGAGTGAGGGGATGGGTGGGACACCGTGACTCCTTCGTCTCTCCCCGGCCATGGCCGAGGCTGCGGATGCAGCGAGAGCAACCCCGGGCCCGGGGCGGGCGGATGCGGGCGCCGCCGGGGACGCCGGGTCCGCCGGGGGTGGGTCCGCCGGGCAATGGTCGCCCTGCTGGCGGAGCGTCCCATGCACGGGTACGAAATGATCTCCGAGCTCGCCGCGCGGACGGCGGGAACCTGGCGCCCGAGCCCGGGGTCGATCTATCCGATCCTGCAGACACTCAGGGAGGAAGGGCTGGTCAGCGTCACGGAGGAGGAGGGCAAGCGCTCCTACAGCCTCACCGAGGCCGGACGCCGGTCCGTCACTAGCTCCGACGCACCCTCCCCGTGGGACGAGTTCGAAGCCCCCGAGGATCAGGGAATGGACGCGGTGCTCGAAGCGTCCACCCAGCTGCTCGGGGCCGTTGACCAAGTGATCCTCGCGAGCACTCCGGAGCAGAAAGCCCGCGTCGTCGAGCTGCTCAGCCAGACGCGGGGTGCCGTCTTCGCCGTCCTGGCCGACGGCGCCCCACCCCGAAGGTGACATCGAACACTCTGTTCGGAACCATCCGAACGATCTGTCATCATCGAACCCATGGAGCCTCTGAACAACTTCGTTGAGGAGGCCGGTCTGTTCTTCGAACGGCTCGGCCTCAGCCGGACCGCGGGCCGGGTGATGGGGTGGCTGCTGGTCGGTCCGGACGCCGAGGCTGGTGAGCTCGCCGGGCACCTCGCCGTGGCGAAGAGCAGCATGAGTGTGGCGCTGCGCCAGCTCGACCAGGCTGGACTCGTCGAGCGCTACCGTCTCCCGGGTACGCGCCGTGACCGTTACCGGCTCGCGGAGGATGTCTTCGCTCGTTCCTTCCGCTCCCGGATGACCGAGTTCACCGCGTTCACCGACCTGGCGACGCGGGGACTGGACATGGTCGGCGACGACCCCGAGCGTCGAAGGCGTCTCGAACTGATGCGGGACATGTACGCCTTCATGGGCGAGGAGTTCCCCCGCCTGCTCGACCGCTGGGACGCCCTCGTCCGGGCGAGGAAGGACGGTACGCCGTGAGAGTTCTCCTGCTGACGCACGGCTCCCGGGGGGACGTCCAGCCGTTCCTCGCCCTCGCCCGCGGGCTGGCCGAGCGGGGACACCGACCCCGGCTGGCGGGACCGGCCCGGTCCGCCGCTCTGGCCGCCGCCCACGGGATTCCGTTCCATCCGCTGGACGACGCGAGCCTGGATCTGCAGGACCTCGTCGCCCAGAAGGGCACGAGAGCGGCGTTGACCGCGGCGCGCACGGTCAAGCCTCTGCTGCGCCGCATGCTCGACACCGCGGCCACGGCGATCCGGGACGAGGAGGCCGACCTCGTCGTCCACCATCCGAAAGCGCTGGCCGGGCCTCATCTGGCCGAGGCACTGGGCGTCCCGGCGATCACCGCGACCCTGCTGCCGCTCTACGTGCCGACCAGCGAGTTCCCGCTGCCGATGCTTCCCGCCCGCGCGGTCCCCGCCCCCCTGGCCAGGCCGAGCTGGCGGCTCGTCGCCGCGATCGACGCCCCCTACCGGGGGCTGTTGCGTGCCTGGCGGCGCGACGTCCTCGATCTTCCCGCCCGTTCTCGGACGACGTTCATGACGACGCCCGACGGTGGTCCGGCCCCGGTTCCCCTGCACGCCTGGAGCCGCCACCTCCTGCCCGCGCCCGCCGACTGGCCGAAGGCCGCGCGTCCGCTGGGGTACTGGCTCGCGCCCGCCCCCGAGACGTGGGTCCCCCCGGCACCGCTGCGCGAGTTCCTCGACGCCGGTGAGCCACCGGTGTACCTCGGCTTCGGCAGCATGGTCGGTCGTGACCCGGCCGGGCTCGCGCGGACCGTGCTGGACGCCGTCCGCCGCAGTGGGCGACGGGCGGTCCTCGCGACGGGCTGGGGCGGCCTGCGGCCCGGTGACAGTCCCCGCGACAGCCCCGGGGACGACGTCCTCGTGCTCGACCAGGTGCCGCACGACTGGTTGTTCCCCCGGTGCGCTGCCGTCGTCCACCATGGGGGCGCAGGAACGGTGGCGGCGGCGGCGCGAGCGGGGCGCCCGCAGGTGATCCGGCCGATGCTCGCCGACCAGCCGTTCTGGGCGGGCCGTGTCCACGGCCTCGGGCTCGGCCCGGCGCCCCTGGCGAGGCGCGTCGACGCCGGACGCCTCGCGGCCGCTCTCACCGGGGTCGGTGATGCCGCTCTCGTGGAACGCTGCCGGGCCATGGGTGAGGCCCTTCGGGCCGAGGACGGCGTCGCCGCCGCGGTCGACCGCCTGGAGCATCTCGCCGGGTAAGGAAGGGACCGCAGCGGAGACGGCGGGAGGAACCGGAGGGTCAGGGGAGGACCGGGAGGACGACGCGGCTCGGGTGGACCGGGTCGTGCAGGACCTCCTGGTGGGCGAGGTACAGGGCGGTCGCGACGGCGGCCGGTTCGCCGCCGCCAGGATTGCGCGCGTAGCGGGGGTGCGCGCCGGAACTGACCTGGATCCGCAGGCGGTGCCCGGGAAGGAACCGGTGCGCGGTCGGCCAGAGCGTGAACTCGACGTCACGGACACCCTCGGCGTCGGCGACGGGGTCGGCGGCGGCGGTGGCACGGCCGCCGATCCGCCGGATCGCGTCGCACACCGTCATCGACCGCCCGTCGGGGTGCACGTCGCACAGACGGACGAACACGTCGGTGCAGTGACGGTCGGAGCGCAGGGCGATCGTCACGCGGGGCTCCCCCACCACCTCCACCGGGGTGGTGAGGACGTCGGAGGTGAACGTGAGGACGTCGGGGCGCGCCTCGTGCGCGGCGTTGTCGACAGGCCCGCACCCGGGGGCGATCATCGGCCCGCCGAGGGACGGGGTCGGGTCCGCCGGGTCGTACACGTACCGGCTCGGTTCACCGGACGGCGGAGCCAGGGTCGCGAGACCACCTCCGGGCTGGAGCATCCAGGTCTCGTCCCGGACCCCGGCCGGGGGCCAGGCGTCGTACTCCCGCCAGTCGCCGGCGCCCGTGACGTACAGCCGCACCGGGTGCTTCCGCTCGGTCGGCTCCCCCATCAGGTGATGGCGCAGGAAGTCCTGGGTGTCCGCCATCGCGATGGCGAACATCTCGGTGTCCATGTGTCCCCACGGACCGACCGTCAGCCGGGGCGTCCGCCCCACCGCGGCGAGCGCCGCGTGGTTGCGCAGCTGCCAGGGCAGGAACACGTCGTACCAGCCGGTGACCATCGACACCGGGGCCGTCACGTCCGTCACGGAGGCGGTGTGGGACTGGCAGGCCCAGTACGGGTCGGTCAGGTCGTCGTGGGCGAGCCAGTCCTGGTACCAGGGCGAGGTGCGCCCGGTGGCGACCCGGTCGCCCTCGACGAGCGGCAGATGGTCGAAGGCCCTGGCGAGACGCCGGTCCGGCAGGAACGGGTTCAGGAACGCCCAGCGGCGTTCCTGCCGGTAGATCGAGCGGGTCCACCCGAGGGCGTTGCGCAGCGCGAACGCGCCGTTGTCCCAGGTGGCCTCCCCGAAGTCCGGCATCGTCACCTGGAGGCACACGGCGTCCGGGGCGTTGTCAGGGTCGGTGCGGGACAGCTCGCCGGCGACGGCCCACTGCACGTAGCCCACATAGCTCGGTCCCGTCGTGGCGAGCGTGCCGGTGAACCAGGGCTGCTCCCTCACCCAGCGGTGGGTGGCGATCCCGTCGGCCTGCTCCTGGATCTGCGGGTTGAAGGTCCCTCCCGATCCGAACGTGCCCCGGCAGCTCTGCACGAACACGGGGAACCCCCGTTCGGCCAGCGGACGCGCGGTGAGGGCCATATGCCCGGCCCGCCCGTACGGGGAGCGCACGAGCACGGTCGGGGCCGTCGTCCCCGGTGGGCCGACCGGCAGGTAGAGGTCACCGAGCAGGTCCACGCCGTCCGGCATCGGCACGCGGAGATCACGGCGGACCTCGATCCGGTGCGTCACCGGGGAGAGGCCGGGGAACAGCCGCCGCAGGATCGGCGCGGTCAGACGGCGCATCACATCGGACATGGGGGGACCTTACGTGCTCCGGAAGCCCGCCCCCTACCAGGTCGCTGGAGGTGCCTCGGCTACGGTGGGCCTCACGCTTGACACGGCGCTCACATACCTGGGCGGCCCAGCGAAGGTTCTCGGCGAGCCGACGGAGACAGCCGGGGACCGGGCCTCGACCGGTTGGTGCCGGATTCCACCCATGTGCCCGGACCAGACGTCTCGTGCGCCGACGCGCGGTGGTCGGCGTCCGACGAACGGCTGTTCTCGCAAGGAGGAGAACCGCCGAGCCAGACCAGGGACCAACCGCGTTAGAAAGTTGCTTAAGATGACCGATAGTCGAGGCATGTCCCGCCCCCAGAGCACCGCTATCGCCCTGCGTCTGGCCCAGCTCGGCCTCCCCCTGCCCGACAGCGTCGACGGCTCGGAGTCGGCCCGGCTGGTCCGCCCGATCCTCGCCCGCCAGCGTGAGCTGAACCGGCGGCTGTCCGACCGGCTGTGCGCGGCCGACGCGCGGATCCAGGCCTTCCTCGACGACTATCTCGCCGGCACCGGTGTCCAGGCGCAGCTGCCGCGCCGCACCCTCGTCCTCGACGAGCCCGGTCTCGCGCGGGAGCTCTCCCTCCCCCTGGACGGCGACAGCTTCACCTCTCCCCTGCTCAGCAGCTACCGGGTGGCGAACGGCGTCCTGCACAACCCGGCGAACGACCGCCGGACCACGGTCGGCGTGTTCCACATCGCCGAGGGCGGCCTGCCGATCCCCGACGACAAGATCGCCGTCCCGAAGGCGGTGTTCGCCCGGCTGCTCGCACACGCCTTCGAGCCGCCCCACGACGACAAGGTGCTGCCCTACACCTCCACCCAGCCGCAGCCCGCGGCCTGCTTCGCCTCCTTGTTCCTGCGCCCGCTCGTCCTGCCCGAGGCGCCCGGGTTCATCCGTGAGAAGCGGATGGAGACGCGGTTCATCGTCCCCGGCGGCCTCGTCGCCAACCTCGACTTCGTCGAGACGGTGTTCGGCAACGGCGGCGACCCCTACCTGCCCGAGAACGACGCCTCCCTCGCCCCGGCGACGTGGACCGGCCACACCGGCCTCGTCGTGCTCGCGCCGCACCTCACCCGGCTGACCAAGAAGGACCTCGGCCTGCCGCACGCCGGCGAGGCCACCGAGCGCCAGCGCCGCGACGGGATGTGCTGGGAGCGCGAGGACGAGGCCTACAACGGCGGGAGCGCCTTCAAGATCTGCGCCCGGGACGCGCGTGGCGTCGTGGTGACCGTCATCGCCGACACCTACTTCGGGTACTGCAAGAAAGAGATCAAGACCCAGATCTCGTACTCGGCGAACCTCTTCGGAAGTGCCGAGGAGGAGCACGCGGGCGGCGCCCTCGTCTTCGCCTCCACCGACCTCGGCCAGCAGTTCACCGAGACCACCTGCGGCACGACCTGGACCCTGACCGACGTGCTCGCCCGCGACCCGGAACGGTTCGCCCTCCGGCCCGAGGGACACGCGCTCGATCACCAGCTGCCGAACGTCGTCCTGGTCCCCGGCGGCGCCCGGTACTCCCTGGATCCCCTGCGCGTGTCGTGGCCGGACGACGAGGGAGGCCGCCACGAGATCCCGCTCAAGCTCGGCAAGGCCTACCTCAGCCCCAACGGCTACCGCGTCGAGCTCGCCCGGCACCCCCACGACCGCACCTCGTGGACCCTCATCGGCACCGAGCCCCGTGCCACGTCGTGTCACAAGCCCGCGACGGTCTCCGGCGGAGGCAAGTCGGAGATCTCCAAGGCGATCTCCGACGCGATCGTCGTCGGCGCGGAGTACATCGCGGGCTTCGAGGTCGACCTCGACCAGGTCGCGGCGATCCTGGGCCGCGACTACTCGGACCGTTTCGCGGACCCTGCCCGCAACTACTCCGACAACCGGTCGATCCTGTCCGAGAAGCGATCCCTCGGCTCCGTCATCAAGCTCCTCACCCCCTCCCACACCGAGTACAACGCCGAATACAACGCCTGGGTGGAGAGCGTCCCGCACTACATCAAGGAGCTCGTCTACGTCGTCAAGCGCTCCTACCGCCCCGAGTGGGGCGAGGACTGGCGCTCGCACTTCAGCGTCGCCGAGATCGACGGACGCACGGGCAACCGGCTGCGTCTCAACGGCGAGAAGGTGACCATCAGCCGGCTGCGGATGGGGTTCAACCCCGACGGCTCCTGGCGTCTGTTCAGCCTGCGGCACGACTTCGCACCGGCCGTGAAGGTGCAGACCCAGGACGACATCACCGCCTCGACGGTCGTGCCCGGGGAGAGCCTCGGACTGGACCCGAACCGCTCCTACAAGATCGTCGACAACTGCGAGAACCTGCTCTTCCAGCGGCCGGACGACGCGATCCTTCGCGGGTACGACCGGCAGGCCGAGCGCGACATCGCCGGACCCGGGGTGTTCCTGTCGAACTTCGAGCCCCTGACCCGGGCCGACGCCGCCGCGATGCGTGACGACGTCGTCGCCTTCAGTGCCTTCACCGACCCGATGGCCCGCCTGCTCAGCGAGTTCGCCGACGCCCCGGACGGCGAGAGCCCGGCCTACGCCGTCAGCTCGGCGAATCCGCGCCTGGTCGGCGGGTTGCCCTCGAAGAACCCTCGCTACCTCCAGAACCGCCCCGACCGGGCCGACGCGGCGCGCACCGCCGTGGCGACGCTCGCCACGCGGCTGGTCCGCCGGATGCCCGCCGACGCGCCGCTGACGCTGCCGGTCGACGTCGTGGCCGCCGGGCGTCGCAACAACCCGCCCGGCGACGGCGTCCCGCCGCTCTGCTCCTACAACCCGCTGCACTACATGGAGCTGCCCGAGCTGTTCATGGAGTTCATCGCGTCGATGACGGGCAAGTCGCCGTCGACGACGGGCGCGGGCTCGGAGGGCGCCCTGACGAAGGGGCCCTTCAACTGCCTGCCGACGGTGATCGACCTCAACGCGGCGCTGCTGGCGTACGTGCTCACCGGCTGCGACGGCTGGGTGTCGGCCGCCGGGTACGTCGGACCGCACGTCAAGGTCGACCACGACTTCTCGCTGCTCGTGCCGGAGGTGTTCTCCCGGATGAGTCCGGACGAGCGTGACGCGCGCCGTCTGATCGCCGAGGGCTCCCTGGAGCGGCTGACCGACGTCGAGCACGACGGCCGGACCGTCCTCGCGGGCCGCCTCGGCTACCGGATGACCGAACGGTTCGCCGCGAAGTACTTCGCCCGGGTCTTCCTGCACCCCGACGCGGTCTTCACCCCCGAGATGCTCCGCCCGGAGCTCCAGGACATGGACGTCTTCGCCGAGTCGGTGGCGACGATCGTCGCGACCCACGAGCGCGTGGCGCGGGCGTTCCGGCGGGACGGCACGATCTCGCTGGCGGTCCCGCCCCTGCGGGCCCTGCTGGAGATCATGGCGGACGGGAAGAGCGCCGAGGGGTGGACGCTGGGGTCCCCGGAGTTCCGGACCCTGTTCACGCGGGAGTCCGTGCTCGCGTCGTCCTGGTACGCCGAGCGGCTCGACGCCCGCCAGGCCGCCGCGACGGCCCGGGCCGAGACCGGTCTCGCGGCGATCGAGCGGTTCGTCTCCACGCCCGGCAACGAGGAGCCCAGCGCCCGCCTCGACATGCCCGCGCGCGTCGAAGCCGCGCGCGTCGAAGCGGCACGGCTCGCGTCGGCGGAGTACCGCACCCACCTGGTCGGGACGCTGGGCAACACACCGCTGGGGTGAGGCGACCCTGGGGACGCCGTCGCGGGGAGGATCGTGCCCGGGGCGGCGTCACGCCAGTTCAGGACGGCGGTGGGGCGAGGAGCAGGGCCGGGGGCACGGCGTCGGGGTCGAGGAACCGGCAGAAGGTCAGCAGTGCCCCGGAGATCCCCAGCATCAGACCCGGCACCGTGCGGACGCCGTCCGGCAGCCCGGGGACGAACCCCCGCCCGACGACACGGTCCACGACGGCGTCCCGCCAGGAGGCCTCCGCGGTGACAGCTGTCGCCGGTCCCGCGGCCGCCGCGAGACGTAGGGCCTCCCAGTTGCCCAGGCTTCCGTGGCACAGGGAGTCGTTCGGAGGAAGCCCGGCGTCGTGCACGATCGCCGCGGCGTCCAGGCCCGCACGTACGAGGTCCCCGTCGTCAAGGGCGATCCCGGCGTCGAGACGCCCCAGGGCGATGCCGGCGGCGCCGTGGCACCAGTGGACGGGGTGGTGTTGCCCCTGCCGGGAACGCGCCTCCGGGCGGGCGTCGGTCCACCGGTGTGCGACGGGGTCGAACAACCGGTCGTCGAAGGCGAGGGCCTGCCGGGCAGCCTCGGCGAGGGACGGGTCGTCCAGGAACCGTCCTGCCCGCGCGAGCGCCCATCCGATGCCGGTCGTGCCGTGGGAGAACCCGCCGAGGTAGACGCGCTCGTCGCCGACGGCCCACCCGAGGGAGCCGTCGGGGAAGGAGGTCGCGGTCGCCGTCAGGCGGTTCGCGGCGGCCCGCACGCAGGCGGCGAGGTCGGGGTCGTTCCGGCCGGTCGGGCCGGCGGCGAGGACGGCGCACAGTCCGGCCGCGCCGGTGGTGACGTCGAGGTAGGTGTCCTCGGCGACGGCCTTGGTCAGACGCCGCAGCGTGTCGCGGTACGTCGTGGACGGGATGGGCTCGCCGGTGATGTGTGCGTGGTGCCCGAGGGCGAACAGGGTGCCCGCCACACCGCTGAATCCTCCGACGGGCAGGGGGGCGACGTCGGCGAGCCAATCGGCGAGGTGGCTGCGTACCGGTTCGAGCGCCCGTCCGGCCAGGTCGACGAGTCGCGGGTCGTCGAGGACCAGCCCGGCGTACCCGAGGGCGACGGAGACTCCGGCGAGGCCGTCGTACAGGGTGCTTCCGAGTGGCCGGTACTCCAGCCCGGTGTTCCCGGTGCCGCTCGACACCCCGACCCACGTGACGTCGTCCTCACCGCTGACGGCGTCGCCGTGGAGCCGGTCGGCGAGCGCCGCCGCGACGGTTCGGACGCGGTCATGGGCCCGCCGCGCCGTGATCGGAGGGATCTGGACGGAGGGCGTCGCCGGTGTTGTCGCCCCCTCCTCGTCGGGTCCCGCGGTCGCCGCGGCGATCGCCTCCAGCACCAGTTCACGCTGGGATCGGATCCGCTGCGGTGTCAGGTCGTCGAGGCGCAGGCGCAGTTCTTCCCGGCCGGTGCGGGCGAACGGGTCCCCGACGGGGTGGCCGTCGGCCCACAGCCTTCTCCCGTCGAGATCCCCCTGGAACAGGGGAACGTCGCGGCGGTGCAGCGCCGTCAGTTCGGCCATGACGACGTCTCCGTCGTCCGGGTGGTCGTGCAGACGGTGCCACAGCCGGTTGAACAGGTTGTCGCGCGCCAGGCCGCTGCCGGAGCAGTACGGCTGGGTCGCCTCCTGGAGAAGCAGGGAGTAGCTGCGGGTGGGGCGCACCAGGTGACGGAAGGTGAGGTTCTCGGTCTGTTCGACGAGCCGGACCAGGGCGCCTTTGCGTCGGAGGGCCGCCTGGCACAGGTCGGTGAAGCCGGTGGCGACGGCCTCGGCGTTGTCGCGGACGATCTGCATCGTCATTCCCGGTGGCTGGTTCCGGGACCGGCCGACCTGCTGGGTGCGGTACTCGATCCGCATCCGCGAGGTGAAGGAGTCGACGATGCGGAGCGCCTCCCCGGACCGGGGGGAACCCAGGCCTCCGGTGAGGACGCTGACGTCGATCGCCCCCTGGTCCTCTCCACCGATACGCACCGGCAGGTAGCCGGAGCCGAGCACGCTGGCGTTGAGCAGGTGGACGGCTCGTTCGGTCGCGGAGGAGCACCGGGCGTCGCTGCGGTTCTGCACGACGGTCTCCAGGTCGACCGGGACCGGGCCGTCGGCCGTGGCGATCACGTTTTCCAGATGCAGGTCGGAGGCGCCGAGCAGGTGTGCGAGGCCCGCCGCCGCTCCGAGGGCGCGCAGGTAGTCGTGCGGTCGCGGGTCCGTCAGGGGCTCGTCGCAGGCGTCGATGAACTCGACCCACCCGTAACGGGAGCGGGGCAGTACCTGCGGCGCCCGCAGGATGACACCGGGCGGGAGCTCGGGGCGAAGCTCCTCGACCATCCGCCGGTACAGCTCGTAGAGGCGGGTGTCGCGAGGCTTGTAGACCAGTCGCCCTCCGTCGGCGAAGGTCAGGACGGCGACGGACTCGCCGTGGTCGTGGGGATCGCCCGAGCCGAGTTCTACGCCGGCGATCGGGGACTCCGCGGACGGCAGCAGGCCTGCGTCTGCGAGTGCGTCGCGGTCGGCCGCGAGCCGCCGGACGAGCGTCTCGCTGGAGGCCTCCCACTGCCGTCCGACCGTCGTGAGGTCGCGGGCGAGGGAAGGGTAGCGGCGCAGGAAGGCGCCTCTGGTGGCGAAAGAGCGAAGGGAGGCGTCGAAACTCTCGTACTGCTCCTTCGACGACGCGCCGGTCAGCTCGCCGTCTTGGCGTCGGCGGTGCATTTCGGCGAGCAGGCAGCGGACGGCGACCTGCCCGAGCCGTCCGGCGAGGGCGGCCCGCAGGTCCGCGCGCACGTCGTCCGAGAGGTCTCCGGCCAGATCACCCAGACGCTCGTCAAGGAACCGGTCGTGGCGCCGGACGGCATCCACGAGCAGACCGGGAAAGGGAAGGCTGTCGAACAGCGTGTTCTCGATGACGACCGGCCGGCCGGCGAGCAGCCGATCGGCGTCATCCGGCGTGTGCCTGGCGGACGCCTCCGTGTCCGAGGGCTGCCACATCCGGGACCCGGATTCGCTCCACCACAGGTCCGCCCCGGGCCTCGGAGCCCAGGACGCGCCGGAAAGCACCTGGGCGAGTTGCCGGGCATTCAGCCCGATCTGGGTCAGATAGGTGTCGAAGGCCGCGTCGTCCCTGAGCTGGTAGCCGCGCCAGCGGTCGAGGAGCGTCAGGGGAGCGGAGCCATCGGTCTCCTCGCGAGGGGAGCGTTCGACGACGGTCCACGCTTCAGCGACGGCGTCGTCGGTCAGGGTGCCGGGACGGCTCATCAGGACTCCTCGGATCGGAGGGCGGCCGACCAGCGAATCCGGTCGGCCGCCCCGCGTGGTTCAGTCGAAACGGGTCGTCGTCAGCGGCAGGCGCAGACGCGGGTCCCGCACTCGATCGTCAGGGTGCAGACCCAGCCGCTGCTGCGCATGTACGGCGTGACGATGTGCTCGAAATCGGCGTCGATCCTGGCCTGGAGCGAAGGGCCGGAGCCGTCGGTCCGACGTGCCTCGACGTCCCAGCTGGGAACCGCGGCGATGGTCTCCATGGTCGCGTTCATCTGTCTCCCCTTTTTCGAGGTGCCGAAATTACACGATGCGGGCGCAGATACCGGAAAAACCCAGGGGTTTTCGAGTACCCGCGTTCAGTGAAACATTCCTCCGTGCCGCCCTGCATTGCACCGACCACACGCCGACCCGATACCGACCGCTCACCGACCGACCGGTCCACCGAATGCGGTGATCGGGGAAGGGCACGATTCTCCGGCAGGTATCGTTGGCAGGGAGACGACATCGCAAGGCGAAGCCACCTGAACGAAGCAGGAGGATCCGACCCGTGGCCACTCCCCCACGACCTGACGAGAATCATTCCCCGACTTCTGTGGCCTCACCGAAAGATCTCACGACCGAAGGAAATGGTCGGGCTCCGGTCCTGGAATGCACCGGCATCACCAAGGTGTACGGGTCGGGGGCTGTGGCCGTCCAGGCCCTGGCCGGGGTGACGGCGCGGTTCCTCCCGGGGGAGTTCACCGCGGTGATGGGCCCGTCCGGGTCGGGAAAGACGACGTTCCTCCAGGTCCTCGCCGGGCTCGACTCCCCCACCAGCGGAAGCGTCGTGATCCGGGGCCGGGACATCACGACGATGAGCGACCGCGAGCTGACCGACCTGCGCCGCGACCGGGTGGGCTTCGTGTTCCAGTCGTTCAACCTGATCCCCACCCTGACGGCGGAGCAGAACATCTTGCTCCCCCTCCGGCTGGCACGCCGGGAGCCCGACCCCGGCCGCCTGGACGACGTCGTACGGATGCTCGGCGTGCAGGACCGGCTCGATCACCGCCCCGCCCAGTTGTCCGGCGGCCAGCAGCAGCGGGTCGCCGTCGCCCGGGCCCTGCTGACCCGCCCGGACCTCGTCTTCGCGGACGAGCCGACCGGTTCCCTGGACCTGTCCACCGGAAGCGCCCTGCTGGACCAGCTGCGCACCGCCTGCCGCACCCTGGGCCAGACCATCGTGATGGTCACCCACGACCCCCACGCCGCCACCTATGCCGACCGCGTGCTCCTCCTGGCCGACGGACGTATCCGGCAGGAGCTTCGCGCCCCCGACCGGCAGTCGGTGATCGACGCCATGGGAGATCTCACCCCGGAGGTCCCTCGTGCTCTCTGACGCCTGGGCGCAGGTCAGGTCCTACCCCTCACGGCTGGTCGCCGTCCTCGTCGCGGTCGCGCTCGGGGTGGGTTTCCTCACCGCCACCTCCGTCTTCACCGCCACGTCGGCCGAAGGGCTGCGGCTCACCGCAGCAGCCCCCCTGACCAGAGCCGATATCTACCTTGAGGCGGACCCGTCGGTCGCCGGAGAGGGAAGGAACACCTCCGGCGTCCCCGCTTGGCTCGCCGCGACGGCCCGCGACGAGAACGTCGCCTCCGTCGACCCGGTGTACGCACGGACGATCGACGTGTTCGGCGCCGCGCAACGCGGCCTCGGCAACGTCCTCAGCCTGCCCGGTAACCCCGCCGTGCGGTGGTTCACTCTCTCCGCCGGACGCTGGCCGGCCGGTCCCCGTGACGTGGTCACCGACGAGCAGACCCTCTCCGCCCTCGGAGTCTCGATGGGCAGCAGGCTGCAGGTCCGGACTCACCGGGAGGAACGTGACGGGGAGCGCCCGAAGGACCTGGAGACCGTGACGATCACGGGAGTCGCCGACCTGGGCTTTCAGCCCTTGACCGGCGTCGACTTCCGGTTCTACGCGGACCAGCGGTTCTTCGGGGACGACGTCACGACCACCGCTCTGGCGACCGTCCGTGACGAGGGACGCCTCACCGGGACCATCGATCGACTCAACACGACCCTCCCGGACGGCGTCGAGGCCGCGACGGCGTCGAGTGCGGCGGACGCGGCAGCCTCGCGCTTCGTGGGCGGCGGGAACAGCCTCATGTTCATCATGCTGGGGTTCGCGCTGATCGCCGTTCTCAGCGCGGGGATCGTCATCGCCAACACCTTCACGGTCCTCCTGACGCAGCGGCGTCGGCAGACGGCGCTGCTCCGCCTGATGGGCGCCCACCGCTCCCAGGTACGCACCTTGATCCTCCTGGAGTCCTTGATCATCGGTGCTATGGGATCCGTCCTCGGCCTCGCGCTCGGAGTCGGCCTCGGGTACCTGGGCGCACGCTGGCAGGGCCTCGACGGCGGAGGGCTCGTCGTCAACCCGTTCATGCTCGTGCTGTGTCTGCTGGCCGGTATCGCCTGCACGGTGGCGGCGGCCTGGCTGCCCGCGAGACGCGCCACGGAGGTGCCGCCCGCGGCCGCCTGGCGCACTGCGGCCGTGTCCGGGCAAGGCGCCCCTTCCTCCCGGACGCTCCCCCGCGTCGCCCTCGCCGTCCTCGTCCTCGGTCTCGCCGTCGCCGGGGTCGGTGCCCCCGCCGGGAACCTCGCCATGGTCGTGTTCGGCGGATTCCTGTCGGCGATCGGCCTCCTACTGGTCCTGCGCCGCCTCGTGACATGGATGCTGCCGACGCTGGAACGTGTCCTTGGCCGGATGGGGGTCAGCGCTCAGGTCGCGGGGGCGAACCTGCGACGCCATCCCGAACGCACGGGGTCGGCGGCGGTGGCGCTCGTCATCGGCACCTCGCTGATCGTCGCGCTGATGGTCGGAGCTCGAAGCGGCCAGGCGAGCGTCGACGCCGACCTGAAGAACCGCTACCCGGTCGACGTCAGCCTCCGCACGAGCGACACCGCGCTGTCCCCCGGGACCGTCGCCGGCATCCATGGCCTCCCGGACCTCACCGTCGCCGCCGTCCTGCCCGAGGCGCCGGCCCGGTTTCCCGCCTCGCCCCGGGAATGGATCTCCGCCGTGCTCGGCGCACCCGCCGACGTCCTGCGAGCCGCGGGGGCCGAGCAGCTGCTGCGTCCTCGGGCGGATGCCTCCCCGGGGCTGCTCGTGTCACCTCAGTACCTCGCGGCCGCCCGGCTGAAGGACGGCAGCTCGGTCACCGCCGTCGTCGCAGGGCAACGCCGGTCGTTCACGGTCCATCCGTCCCCGTTGCCGTCCCTCGCGGGACCCGGACTCGCCGTCCTGCACGCGGACACCCTCGCCGGGCTCGGCGTCCCGACCACGACGCGCACCATCTGGGCGGTCGCCGGAGCTGACGCCGACCGCGAGGCCTGGCGCTCGGCCGTCGGCCGGGTGGCGGCGCTCGACCCGTCGATCACCGTCTCCGGAGGACTGAGCGAACGCGGGGACATCGCCAACATCCTGTCGATCCTCGTCAACCTTTCGATCGCCATGCTCCTGGTCACAGTGCTGATCGCCGTCGTGGGGCTGGCGAACATCCTGCGGCTGTCCGTCGTCGAACGGACCGTCGAGATCGCGCTCCTGCGGGCCCTGGGAACTCGCCGTGGCATGATCCGGGCCATGCTCGCGACCGAGGCCCTCGGCATCGGCGTGATCGGAGCCCTGCTCGGCCTGGTGATCGGCATCCCCTACGGGCTGTTGGGAGTGGCCGCCGTCGTCGGGCGACAGGCGACCCTCGTCGTCGACCTGCCCTGGACGGGGATGCTCGGCGGCATCCTCCTCATCTCGCTGTGCGGCGTCCTCGCCGGCATCCTGCCCGGCTGGCAGGCGTCGCGGATCCCCCCGGCGGAAGGACTCACCGCCCAGTAGGAGGACGCGGGTTCCCCTGCTGGAGGTGGGCCTGCTTGATCAGGTCCTCCCGCTGACGGCAAGCGTGCTCGACGAGCGCGCCGTCGTGCAGCCGCTCCAGGTGCCCGGGACTGGCACCGAGGACCTTCTCGCAGGCCCGGACGATGTCGCGCGGCGGCAGACGCCTGCCGTTCTCGTAGTCCACCAAGTTGCTGTGCGCCGTCATGCCGAGCAGGCGGACGAGGCGCCGCTGGGACAGCCCCTGCCGTTGTCTCAAGGTTCTCAGCTCGATCCCGAGCAGGATCTGCTTCGGTATACCCGTGACGCCGTGCGCCTCAGCGAGCGCTTCGCCCTCGTCCGACACGCCCGGACGGATCTTGTCATCCATCCTTCCCGCACCCTCCCCGAGCAGTGCTCCGTGGTCATCCCCCCCGGGGCGACCTTCTCCGAAGCTTCGAGCCTTGCCTGTCACCGGATGAGCTGGTTGGACGCCAGGTCGCGGTACAGGGCGCTGCGGTCGAGCAGTTCCTCGTGCCGCCCCACGTCGGCCACCGTCCCCTGATCCATGACGACGATCCGGTCGGAGCGGACGATCGTGGACAGCCGGTGCGCGACGACCAGAGCCGTCCGGTGACCTCCGACCTGGTCCAGGGCCCTCTGCAGGACGGTCTCGTTGCGTGAGTCGACGCTGGACGTCGGTTCGTCGAGCAGCAGGACCGGCTCGTCGCCGAGCAGCACCCTCGCCCAGGCCAGGCGCTGTCGTTGCCCTCCGGACAAGCAGTGTCCCGAGTCCCCGACCGAGAGGTCGAGACCGCCCCGGTCGTCCCCGGTGAGATCGTCCAGCTTCACGACGCGTAGCACCTCAGCCAGCTGCTGCTCGGTCAGCCCCTCCGCGCGGAGCCGCAGGTTGTCGGCCACGCTGCCGGCGAGGACCGGGGCGCCTTGTTCCAGGTACGCCAACCGGCACCGCAGCTGGGAGTGGGGGATGTCCCGCAGATCGCGCCCCTCGAAGAGGATGCGCCCGGCGTCGAGCTCGTAGAAACGTTCGATCAGGGCGAGAACCGTGGACTTCCCCGCACCGGAGGGACCGACCAGGGCCGTGCGTGACCCCCGCTCCACGTCGAAGGTGAGACCTCGGAGCACCGGAGCGCCCGACCTGTACCCGAAGTGCACATCCTGGAATCGCAGGAGGGGCCCGTCGTCCGTCGTATCGCCGTCACAGTCGGCATCGTGAACTGCCGTTGCCGCGCGTGTCGGCTGAACGGCGCCCTCGGCGGGGACGGACAGCACCTCCTGGATCCGTGCGAGGGATGCCAGCCCCGCCTGGATCTGCGTGTACGCGACGGCGCCCTGGGTCACCGGTGACACCAACATGAACACGTAAAGGATGTAGGCGATGAACTCGCCGAGAGTCAGAGCGCCCCCGGAGACCCGGGCACCACCGACTGCGAGGACCACGACGAAAGCACTCTGGACGGCCAGGGACATCACCGGTTGCGTCACGCTGACCAGGCGCGCGACCCGGGAACCCGCCAGGAAGGCTCGGTGCGCGACGTCCTCGATCATCCCGGCTTCGCGTTCCTCGGCGAGGGCCGCACGGATCGTCCGCACCGCCGACAAGGAGCGCTCCATCGCCGCGGACAGCCTGGCCGTCTCGTCCTGGGCGGTCAGACTGGCGTCCCGGATCGTACGCCCCGCCGCGACCTGAACGATCGCTCCGACGGTGATGGCGGTTGCCGTGATCGCGAACAGCAACGGATCGAGCCTCACCATCAGGACGATCACACCCACGAACAACACCCCCGCCGACAGCGACGAGACCAGCCCTGAGGTGACCACTGACCGCACGACCGTGACGTCGGAACTGGCCCGGGACAGGAGATCCCCGATTCGGCGCCGGTCGAACTCACGGATCGGCAGCTTGAGCAGATGCCTGGCCAGGGTGGTGCGGATCCGCAGAACCATCTCCTCACCCGTCAGCTGCAGCAGGTAGGACTGCACGGCGGAGGCGAACGCCTCCGCGACGGCGACCACCAGCAGGATCAGACACACTCCCCAGGAGGTCGATCCCCGGCCGACCGACTCGATGAGCCGTTGCACGAGCAACGGCTGCGCAAGCCCCAGACCCGCCCCGATCACCGCGACAGACCCTGCGGCTATCAGCCGGGGTTTTCGACCTGAGAGGAACGGCCCCAGCATCCGCAGCGAGACAGCCGGGACCTCATCGACAGGTCCGGCTCCGATATTCGCAGTCAACAGAACTCCCCCCGGCGCCGCCGGATTCTGATGGCGACCCACCCACACCGCCCGTGGGTCAGGAACTCCGTAATACCTTTCTTCAGACTCAGAAGGCATGGTAGATGGCTGATTAATGGGTGCACCACCCCTAGAATGCTTAACGCCTCGAATCAACAGCTGCTCGCCGAGATTCCTCGGCAGTGCCCAATCCCTTGGTCGATCAATGCCTGGCGCAATCACCGACAAATCAAGGATCCGCCGCAAGAGCATGCCGGGGCCCTGGACCGACGGCGGCCTGAACCTCGGTAACCACGACTACCAGATCATGGCGACAGAGGGGTACCAGAGCAGCGGCAGCTCGAACATCACCGTCAGCGACGACGGCACGCCCGACCCCACCGGCCCGACGACGCCGACGGACCCGACGGACCCCGGGAGCTGCACCGTCACCGGTACCCGGGGTGACGAGTGGAGCGACCGGTTCAACGTGACCTACCAGGTCAACGGTCCCAGCACCTGGAGTGTCCGGATCAATCTCGGAAGCGGCCAGACCCTCCAGAACAGCTGGAACGCCTCCGTCAGCGGCACCTCCGGGACCATCACGGCGACATCGAACGGCTCCGGCAACAACAGTGTTCCGGGAGCCTCCTGCTCCTAGAGCCGATCGGACAGGAAGGTCGGGGGGTGCCGTCGTCGACGGCACCCCCCGAGCCCTGTTGCGGAGCGACCGGCGGGACCTGAAGAATTGAATTCTCGATATCCTCCCGCCCGCTTCCCGGACGCGAGGTGATCCTTTCTCAGGCAGGGCGAGAACGGTCGAATACGTTTCGACACCTGGCTGGCCCCACGACGACACTCGCGGTCCCTCGGGGCCTCCCAGCCAGGAGGGTCTAGAGGTATTCATGCGGGTCTCTTAGGGTTGATATAGGTCGCATGGCAGGTAGCATCTTTCGCAACCCACGAAACGCGCCCATGTCGATTGACACGTCTTCGGAACGGAAGGAGCCAGCTCCGCTCACTGTCCCGGGAGATCCGCCACATCCGGTCCGGCGAGTCCGGCGAGGCGTCCCGGTCGTCCGCGGAGCGGCTGACCATCCGTGCACGAGAGGAACTCATGATGCTCCGCAGGTTGAGAGCCTGGACCTTGCTGCCGCTGGCGGTGTCTGCCTTCCTGTTCCTGGGGATGACCGGCGCCAACGCCGAGGGAGACCGCACCCTCAGCTCGAACACCACCGGTACCCACAACGGCTACTTCTTCTCCTTCTGGAAGGACGGCGGCGACGCGTCCATGACGCTCGGCGCTGGCGGCCAGTACTCCAGCCGGTGGGGCAACGGCACCAACAACTGGGTCGGCGGCAAGGGATGGGCCACCGGCAGCCGACGCACCATCACCTACTCGGGCACCTACAGCCCGAACGGCAACAGCTACCTCGCGCTGTACGGCTGGACGCGCAACCCGCTGATCGAGTACTACGTCGTCGAGAACTTCGGCACGTACAACCCCAGCACCGGCGGAACCCGGATGGGTTCGGTGACGACCGACGGCGGCACCTACGACATCTTGCGCACGCAGCGCGTCAACCAGCCCTCCATCGACGGCACGGCGACGTTCTACCAGTACTGGAGCGTGCGCCAGCAGAAGCGGACCGGCGGCACCATCACGACCGCCAATCACTTCGACGCCTGGGCGCGTGCCGGCCTGAACCTCGGCAACCACAGCTACCAGATCATGGCGACCGAGGGGTACCAGAGCAGCGGCAGCTCGAACATCACCGTCAGCGAGGGCGGTACCGCCACCACCCCGGCGTCGTCCACAAGCTCGACCAAACCCCCGACCTCGACCTCGCCTGGGCCCTCGACCTCACCTGGGCCCTCAACCTCGCCCAAGCCCACGACCTCGACGCGGCCCACAACCTCGACCAACTCCGGTAGCTGCACCGTCACCGGGACGCGGAGCCAGGAGTGGAGCGACCGGTTCAACGTGACCTACCAGGTCAAGGGGCCCAGCACCTGGAGCGTCCGGGTCAACCTCAGTAGCGGGCAGACCCTCCAGAACAGCTGGAACGCCTCGGTCAGCGGCACCTCCGGCACCTTGACGGCGAGGTCGAACGGCTCCGGCAACAGCTTCGGCATCACCGTCTACAAGAACGGCACCACGAGGGTTCCGAGCGCCTCCTGCGCCTAGAGCCGATCGGGCCGTCGTTCCGTCGGCGGGATCCGACACGGTCGTGTCGGTTTGAGCAGACGGAACGACGGCCCGGGTCGATCGTCGTGGCAGGGCGTCTCTTCGTCCTTCGTTCTCTCCTCGGGATCGCCTCACCGATGCTGAAACCGGGTGCTGACCCGACGCTCCCGGGCGATCTCGGGGTGATCGAGGACATGGGTGACGGATGTGACGATCATTTGTCACAACCGACACGTCGTGGCGCAGTTCAG
>JAUPKQ010000043.1 GCA_030837345.1 Actinomycetota bacterium
CGGCGTAGCCGTGGTCGACCCAGGCACTGGGATAGGGCCGGAACGTGTCCATGTCGTGGGCGGTCGGGCCGCCATGCACGTCGATCACGAGTGGCAGCGGGCCCGGGCCGCCGGAGTGACTCGGTCGCCGGAGCAGGGCGTGGACGCGCCCGCCGGGGCCATCGACCCAGACGTCCTCGACGGACACCGAGCCCGGGGCCCGCTCGCCGGGTGCGGCCAGGACGATCCGCCCGCCGAGGTCGCGAACCGTGGCCGGCTTCGCGGCGGACGACCACAGCATCCACACCTCGCCGTCCGGCCTGGTCGTCGCGGCGTGCACGGTCCCGGCCGACGGCCCGACGGGGGTCGCCGCGCCGTCGGCCGGATCCACGCGGTAGAGCCTGGTCCGTGCCTCGTGGTCGACGGCGACGAGCAGGAAGGCCCCGTCACGGAACCAGTCCGCGGAGGACACCTCGCCGGCGACCCCGTGCGCGGCCAGGTCGAGTTCGCGGTGCTCGCCGGTCGCGACGTCCCAGACCAGGAGCTCGCCACGGCCCCGGCGTTCGTGCAGCACGAGCAGCCGCTGGTCACCGCGGACCGGCGAGAACCCCAAGGGCTCGACACCGCGCCCCGGACCGTCCCAGAGCTCGCCGACGGTCCCGCCGTCCGTCACCCGGACGACGCGCAGGGCCGGGTGCCGGGAGTCGCCGTGCTCGCTGTGCCCGATCGCCACGAGCGTGGAGTCCTCGCTGAGAGCGGCGACCTCGGCGTCCTGCTCGTGGGCGTAGAGCTGCCTCGGAGGTTCGCCGTCCTGCGTGATGACGTGGATCCGGGTGCCGTACCCGTCGTCCGAGCGGCCGACGACCGCGAAACCCTCGCGGGAGACGACCAGCCCGGCCGGGTACGCGGCGTCCAGGCCGGTGGCGTCCTCGGCGGTCCGGTCGGGGCCGGTGCCGAAGGGCTGGCGTCGCCAGACGCCGTACTCGTCGCCGTCCGAGTCGTCGAACCACCACAGCCACTCGCCCGCCGGGTCGAGCGTCGCGTAGGAGGTGCCTTCCTTGCGGTCGGTCGCCCGGCGGAGCACACCGCCCACCTCCCAGCTGTGGACCTCGACGACGCCACCGGCGCTGGCGGTGACGACGCAGCGGTCGGGGGCGTCCTCGGCCCAGTCGGGCAGGCCGACCCGGGCGGCGCGGAACCGGCGCTCCCAGTCGGGGACGGTGCGGGGGGATGGCTGGGGGGAGGCGGAGTCGGGCCCGGAATCTGGCATGAGCCGATCCTGGCGAATCGGCGGCGTCCGGTCGAGGGGGACGGCCGGACGGGATGATCAGCGAGGCTGCTCGGTCACCAGATGGTGGCTCCGGCGGCGCGGGGGTCATCGCGGTCGACGATGTCCTTCCCGAGCGGGGCGATGGCCACCGCGGCCAGTTTGAGGTTCGCGAAGGCGAGGGGGATGCCGACGATCGTGAGGGCCAGCGGGATGGCGGTCACCACGTGGCCGATCGCGATCCAGACCCCCGCCAACAGGAACCAGATGACGTTGCCGATCGCGGAACCCACCCCCGCGGAGGCCTTGGGGATTACGGTGCGGCCGAAGGGCCAGATGACGAATCCGGCGAGCCGGAACGAGGCGATCCCGAAGGGGATCGTGATGATCAGGACCGTCATCAGCACCCCGGCCAGCGCGTACCCCACCGCGAGCCAGAAGCCTGACAGGACCAACCAGATGATGTTGAGGATCGTCCGCACGGGCCTATCCGACCACATCGCCAGCGCGATTGTCTGTGCGGCCCGGTGGCCCGGTGGCGGCCCCGGCCACGGGTGGTCCCGGGTTTCTTCCGCCCGGTAGGGTGCGCCGCACAACCCGGTACGTCCTCTCAGGGCGTTCGCCCGTGACGGGTGACTACAAGGAGATCATTCGGAATGACCGTACGGTCGGTGCGGGGACGCACCTTGGCGCGAGGTTTCGTCACCGGCACGCTGATCGCCGGGTTGTCGGTCACGGCTGCGGGCGCGATTCCGGCGCAGGCCGCTCCGCCTGCCCCGCGAGGTCAGCAGATCGATCTCCAGGTCTTGTCCTTCAACGACTACCACGGTCACCTCGCGCCTCCGTCCGGGGCGGACGGCCGCCTCACGACCGCGACGGGCACCGTCGACGCCGGCGGTGTGGAGTACCTCACCACCCACCTGCGGTCCCTGCGCGCCGGCCACCGGAACAGCCTCACCGTGGCGGCGGGCGACCTCGTCGGCGGGTCGCCGTCCCTGTCCGGCCTGTTCAAGGACGAACCGAGCATCGAGACCCTCAACGCGCTGAAGCTCGACGTCAGCGGCGTCGGCAATCACGAGTTCGACGAGGGCGTACCCGAACTTCTGCGCCTCCAGTACGGCGGGTGCCACTCCACCGAGGGATGCTTCGACGCCGACGGATATCCGGGGGCGAGGTTCTCGTACCTCGCGGCGAACGTGACCTACAAGCCAGGTGCCGTGATCAAGGCCCCGGCGCGGTCGAAGGGGTACGGGTCCTGGTTCCGTTCCCGTACCGGGAGGACCGTGCTGCCCCCGACCGCGATCAAGATGGTCGACGGCGTGAAGGTCGGCTTCATCGGGATGACCCTGGAAGGCACGTCCGAGCTGGTCGCCCAGGCGGGTATCAAGGACATCACCTTCTCGGACGAGGTGAAGACCGCGAACCTCGCCGCGAAGGATCTGCGCGACAAGGGTGTCAAGGCGATCGTCGTCCTGTTGCACGAAGGTGGTACCCCGCCGTCCGGGGCGTCGTTCGACGCCGCGTGCAACCCCGCGGGAGGAGCGGCGACGATCTCCGGGCCCGTCGTGACGATCGCGCGGAACCTCGACCCGAGCATCGACCTCGTCGTCACGGGACACACGCACCAGCCGTACGTCTGCACGGTGCCCGACCCCGCCGGGCAGCCCCGGTACGTGACGAGCGCGTCGTCGTTCGGCCGCGTCGTCTCGGAGACGAACCTGACGATCGACCGGCGCACGCGGGACGTCGTGCGGACCTCGGTGACGAGCGTCAACCACCCCGTCACCCGGACGGTCGCACCCGCCGCCGACCAGATGTCGATCGTGAAGAAGTGGACGGAGCTCGCAGCCCCGGTCAGCAACCGTGTCATTGCCAAGATCACGGCCGATGTCACGCGGAGCACCACGCGGGACGCGGAGTCGAGTCTCGCGGACCTCGTCGCGGACGCCCAGCTGGAGGCGACCTCGGCCAAGGACGCCGGGGCCGCGGTGATCGCTCTGACGAACCCCGGCGGCGTCCGGGCGGACCTGACCTTCGCCGGCTCGGCGACCGGCGGGGGCGACGGCGAGGTGACCTACGGCGAGGCCTTCGCCGTCCAGCCGTTCGGCAACCTGGTCACCTCGATGACCCTGACCGGGGCCCAGGTGGAGAAGGTGCTCGAACAGCAGTGGACGACGCAGGCGGACGGTTCCGTCCGCTTCCTCCACCTCGGGGTGTCCACGGGTATCACCTACTCCTGGTCGGCGTCGGCAGCGGCCGGGAACAAGATCGACCCGGCCACGATCACCCTCGGCGGAAAGGTCGTCGATCCGGCGGGCAGCTACCGCGTGACGGTGAACTCGTTCCTCGCCGACGGCGGTGACGGTTTCACCGAACTCCGGAACGGGACGAACCGCCTCGGAGGCGGCATCGACCTCGATGCTTTCGTCACCTACCTGACGGCGCACTCGCCGGTCACCGGTCCCACTCCGAGCCGCGTGACCAAGCTGCCCTGACCTCGGTACCCGTCCGGGCTGTGGTTACGCGCTGTAGCGTGCGAGTTCGGCGAGGATCCGGTCGCGGAACTCTTCCGCGTACGCGACCTTCGTCTGGAGATCGACGATCCGGTCGGTGACGGCCTGGGCGTAGGTCCGCAGGGCCTCCGCGGCCTCGGCGGCGGAGAGCGTCTGCTCGGCGCCGTCCTGTTCGGCGCTGTCCTGCTCCGCGCCTTTGGGGAAGTTGGTGGCCGTCGTCCCGGTCAGGGCGTCCATCAGGCGCAGCAATCGCGCCATTTCTTCCAGCGGGTATCCGAGCGGTTTCATTCGCTTGATGAGCAGCAACCGGTCGATGTCTTCGCTGTTGTAGAGCCGGAAACCGCCACTCGTCCGTCCGGAGGGCGTCACCAGCCCGATCTCTTCGTAGTAGCGGATCGTGCGAAGACTCAGCCCCACGGTCTCGGCGACGTGTCCGATATGCGCGAGGTCATCGGCCATAACCCGCAACTGTAGACCCGCGGTGTTGATCGATCGTGGTGCGGTACCCCGGATGGGGGCACTGGAACACGCCATTACGGTGAAGGTCAGCGACTCTGACCTTCACGTAACGGAAGAGTTGATACCGTCGCTCGCGTGTCGCTCGATGTGGACCGCCATTCCCGGCCGTCGCTCGCCCGAAGGTTCGACCCTCGCCGCAACAGCCTCTCGGTCATGCGTCTCACCCTCGCGCTGACCGTGGCTGTCGTGCATGCCAACGCGATCGGATGGGGTGAACAGCCCAAGCTGGGGGACACCCATCTCGGCGAGGTCGCCGTCGACGGGTTCTTCGTCGTCAGCGGCTTTCTCGTCACCCGCAGCGCGTTGCGGCTGGGATCGTCGCGCCGCTACGCCTGGCACCGGGCCTTGCGGATCATGCCGGGCTTCTGGGTGTGTCTGCTGGTGGTCGCCTTCGTCGCCGCGCCGCTCATCGCCTGGCTCCAGGGGCGCCCTCCCGGCTCCGTGCTGACGGGCGAGCAGTCCTCCGTCGGCTACGTCGTCCGCAACGCCGCGCTGATGATCCGTCAGTGGGACATCGGCGGACTGCTCGGAGCCGGAGGAACGGACGAGGGCGCCATGAACGGTGCCCTGTGGACCCTCTGGTACGAGGCGCTGTGCTACGTGGCCGTGGCGGTACTCGTCGCCCTGGTTCCGAGGCGGCGGCACACCGTCGTCGTCGCGGCCACGGTCGTCGCGATGTGGGTCGTCGTCCTCCTCCAGACTCTTCGGCTCGCCGGTGGACCGGAGTTCCTCCCGCGTTTCCTGCTCGCCTTCGGCCTGGGAGCTCTCGGGTGGCTGGCCGCCGACCGTATCCGGTTCACCCCCGTTTACGTGATCCTGGCCGCGGTGACCTTCGGGGCAGGCTCGGCCCTGCTGCCCGACTACCGTGTCGCCGGTTCGGCGGGCCTCGCCTATCTCCTGCTCTGGGCGATCGTCGCGCTCCCGGTGCGGATCGAGCCTCCCGCGGACCTCTCCTACGGCCTGTACGTCTACCACTGGCCGGTGCAGCAGGTGCTGCTCGCCGCGGGCGCCACGGCCCTCGGACTCCCGGGGTTCGTCGTGCTGGCCGTCGCCGTCACGGCACTGCTCTCCCTGGCGTCCTGGCACTGGGTCGAAGCGCCGGCTCTCTCCGCCAAGAACGCCGCCTGGGTCAGCGTGCCCCTCGCCGTCCCCCGGCGGATCCGGGCCCTTCTGGGGTGACCGGCCGGAGTGCTGCCGACGCGGATCCGGCGAGGGTTTGACACACTGACCCCACGATGACGACCTTCGACCTCCCCGGCGGCGTCCCGGATCCGCGCGGCTTTCTCTCCGCCTACCGGCACCGGTTCGCGCGGGTCGCGGCCTGCGCCGTCCCGACGGCGATCGCCGATCCCCACACCAACGCCGACACCGTGCTCCGGGCCGCCCGCGACTGCCACGACGACGCGGTCGCGGTGGCGGTGTTCCCCGAGCTGACTCTCTGCGGCTACTCCATCGAGGACCTCGTCCTCCAGGACGCTCTCCTCGACGCCGTCGACGAGGCCCTCGCCCGTGTCGTCGAGACGTCAGCCGGCCTGCTGCCGGTCCTCGTGGTCGGGGCTCCGCTGCGCCACCGGCACCGCCTGTACAACACGGCCGTCGTCGTCCACCGGGGCCGGATCCTCGGTGTGGCGCCGAAGTCCTACCTGCCGACGTACCGGGAGTTCTACGAGCGCCGGCAACTGGCCCCCGGGGACGACCAGACCGGGACGATCACGATCCGCGGCGCCGAGGTCCCCTTCGGCCCGGACCTCCTGTTCGCCGCGACGGACCTTCCCGGTCTGGTGCTGCACGCGGAGATCTGCGAGGACCTGTGGGTGCCGGTCCCGCCGTCCGCCGAGGCTGCCCTGGCCGGGGCGACAGTCCTCGCCAACCTCTCCGGCAGCCCGATCACGGTCGGGCGTGCCGAGGACCGGCGGCTGCTCGTCCGCTCGTCGTCGTTCCGCTGCCTGGCCGCCTATGTCTACGCGGCGGCGGGGGAAGGCGAGTCGACCACCGACCTCGCCTGGGACGGCCAGACGATGGTCTACGAGAACGGCGTCCTGCTCGCCGAGACCGACCGATTCCCGGACGGCGACCGCCGCTCCGTCGCGGACGTCGACCTCGACGTCATCGCCGCCGAGCGACTCCGGACGGGGACCTTCGACGACAACCGGCGCCACCACGCCGGGGCGCTGGCCGGTTTCCGCACGATCAGCTTCGCGCTCGACCCGCCGGCCGGGGACATCGGGCTCCGACGACAGCTGGAGCGGTTCCCCTTCGTCCCGTCGGACGACGCCCGGCTCGCCCAGGACTGCTACGAGGCCTACTCCATCCAGGTGTCCGGGCTGGAGCAGCGCTTGCGGGCGATCGGGCACCCCACGGTCGTCATCGGGGTGTCCGGCGGTCTCGACTCGACCCAGGCCTTGATCGTCGCGGCCCGGGCGATGGACCGGCTCGGCCGCCCCCGCAGCGACATCCTCGCCTTCACCCTCCCCGGGTTCGCGACGGGCGAGCATACCCGAGGCAACGCCGTCCGGTTGATGAAGGTGCTCGGGGTGACGCCGGGAGAGATCGACATCACCCCGGCCGCCCGGCTGATGCTCACCGACCTCGGGCACCCGTTCGGGCGCGGCGAGCCGGTCTTCGACGTCACCTTCGAGAACGTGCAGGCCGGGCTGCGGACGGACTACCTCTTCCGGCTCGCGAACCAGCGGCGCGGCATTGTGCTCGGCACCGGTGACCTGTCGGAGCTCGCGCTCGGCTGGTCGACCTACGGTGTCGGGGACCAGATGTCGCACTACAACGTCAACGCCGGGGTGCCGAAGACGTTGATCCAGCATCTGATCCACTGGGTCGCGGCCTCGGGACAGTTCGACGAGGAGGTCGCCGAGGTCCTTGAGGCGATCCTCGGCACCGAGATCTCGCCGGAGCTCGTGCCCGCCACGAACGGCGGGGCGTTGCAGAGCACCGAGGCGACGATCGGTCCCTACGCCCTCCATGACTTCTTCCTGTTCCACACCCTGCGGTACGGGATGCGGCCTTCCCGGATCGCCTTCCTCGCCTGGCACGCCTGGCGCGATCCGGACGGCGGGACCTGGCCGTCCACGGTTCCGGCGGCGAAGCGCGTGCCCTACCGGCTTCCGGAGATCAAACGGTGGCTGGAGGTCTTCTCCCAGCGGTTCTTCGCGTTCAGCCAGTTCAAGCGCTCGGCGCTGCCGAACGGTCCCAAGGTCTCCGCCGGGGGATCGCTCTCTCCCCGGGGCGACTGGAGGGCTCCCTCCGACGCCACCGCCCGGGTCTGGCTCGACGAGCTGCGCCGCGAGGTGCCGGACGACGTCGGCTGAGCCTCGCCGTCCGGCGGTCGTTCACAGTCTGCTGCCGCCGGGCACCGGCGTCATCGGCGCACGGCGCCCGACGAGCACCGGGCGCAGAGCCCGAAGATCTCCAGGGTGTGGCTGATGTCGGTGAAACCGTTCGTACGGGCGACCTCGTCCGCGGTGTGCTCGACGATCGGCAGATCGAACTCGACCGTCCGGCCGCAGGTGCGGCAGACGAGATGGTGATGGTGGCCTGAGCTACAGCGGCGGTAGAAGGTCTCGCCGTCCGGACCGCGCAGGACGTCGACTTTTCCGGACGACGCGAGGATCTGGAGGGAGCGGTAGACGGTCGTGAGCCCGATCCGCTCACCGTGGCGCCTCAGGTGGTCGTGGATCTCCTGGGCGCTGCGGAACTCCTCGAACTCGTCAAGCAGGGCGGCGACCGCCGAACGCTGGCGTGTCGAGCGCACCGCACCTTCGGTGCCGGCGATGGCCATGACCCTCCTGCCGCGTGCTGCTGCGGTTGGAGTACCAGTCTGGCAGACGCCAGCCCCCCGGGGTGCGGCCCACCAGGAAGCGTCGCTCCGTCCGCGGTCACCGCTCCGGCGGGGTGAGGTGCCAGGCGGGATCCGGGCCCATGGGGACGCAGAAGTCCGCGACCCGGACCGGGCGGCCGAAGTGGTAGCCCTGGGCGACGTCACAGCCCAGGTTCGCGAGGACGTCGACATGCCCGGACGTCTCCACGCCCTCGGCGACCACCCTCATGTCCAGGGCATGGGCGAGAGTGATGATCCCGGCCACGACGTCGCGGGAACGGCGGTCGTTCGTCAGGGGGGTGACGAAGCTCCGGTCGATCTTGAGTTCGTCGACCGGGAGGGTGCGCAGCCGGGCCAGGGAGGAGTAACCGGTGCCGAAGTCGTCGATGGCGATGCGGATACCGAGATCACGCAGGGGATGCAGGGAACGTCCGGCGTGGATCTCGTCCAGGGCGAGGCTGCTCTCGGTGACCTCCAGGCACAGTGCCGCGGCGGGCAACCGGCTGACCGAGAGGACCTCCTCGACGTGTCCGGCGAAGTCCGCGTCGTCCAGCTGACGTACCGACACGTTGACCGACATGGTCAGTTTCGGCGAGGCGGAGGTTCTCAGAGTGATCGCGTCCCGGCACGCCGTGGCGAGGGTCCGCTGCCCTAGGGCGTGGATGAGATCGGACTGCTCGGCGATCCCGATGAACTCCAGCGGGTTCACGAGTCCCTGTACCGGGTGGTTCCACCGGGACAGCGCCTCGGCGCCGAGCCACACCCCCGTCGCCAGGTCGACCTGTGCCTGGTAGGCGACCCACAGGCCGCTGCCGGTCAGGGCAGCCCGGAGGTCGCCTTCGAGCTGGACCCGGCGCAGCACGGCGGCCCGCAGCTCGGCGTCGAAGAGCGCCGTCCGGTTCCGGCCGGAGTTCTTCGCCTGGTACACGGCGGCGTCGGCGTCCCGCAGCAGGTCGGCGGCGCTGCGAGAGTCCTCGACGGTCGCGGTGACGATCCCGATGCAGGCCTGGATCGGGTGACCGCGCAGCGTGCCGGTCGTGGGCCTCGTCAGGCCCGACAGGAGGCGGCTGGCCAGGGCATCGGCGTCGTCGAGGTCCGAGACGGCGGCGAGGACGGCGAACTCGTCGCCTCCGATCCTCGCGACGATGTCGATGTCCCTCACCTGGGCGACGAGCCGTCTGCCGACGGTGCGCAGGGCTTCGTCCCCCAGCGCGTGCCCGCCGGAGTCGTTGAGGGCCTTGAGATCGTCGATGTCGATGTACAGCAGGGCGAGCATGTCGCCCGGGGACATCGAGTCGCGGGCGTCCTCGATCGCCTCGATCAGGAGGGCCCGGTTCGGGAGCCCGGTCAGCGCGTCGTGGGTGGCGGCGTGGCGGAGCTCCATGGCGGCGGCACGCCGGTCGCTGACATCGGTGAACGACAGGACGGCGGTGCCGGGCTGCCCGGACGTCGTCAGGGGGCGGGAGTGGGCCGTCAACCACACCCGGCTGCCGTCCGGCCGGTCGACGACCACGGCACGGTCCGGCTGGGCGGCACCGGTCCGGTGGGCGACCACGATCGGACTGAGATCACCCAGCGGGGTGCCGTCCTGGTCCAGCAGCGGCAGCTCGCTGACGGCCATCCCGACGAGGTGTTCGGACGGGTGACCGAAGACCCGCTCACCCGCCGGGTTGACCGACTCGACCCGGCCGTCGTGGTCGACGACGACGACGCCCTCCTCCAGGGCCGACACGACGGACGCGAACCGTTGTTCGGCGTTCCTGCGGGCCGTCTCGTGGCTGAGGTCGTGCAGGATCCCCAGGATCGCCGGAGCGTTGTCCCACAGGACCAGGGTCGAGATGGACTCGACGGGGACGGTGCTCCCGTCGGATCGGCGTATCGCCAGGCGCATCGGCTCCTGCGGTACCCCGAGAGCCGTGATCTTGGAGAATCGTTCGGTGAGTATCGCGTGCTCGTCGGGGTGGACGAAGTCGAAGACGTCCTGGCCGATGATGTCCCCGCCGCGCCACTTCACCAGCTGGCGCATGGCGTCGTTGGCATAGACGACCCATCCGTCCTGGTGGACCACCACCCCGTCCGGGATGAGATCGACCAGAAGGCGGTAACTCTCCGCCGGGTCCTGGTCGTGGTCCTTCGGCGTCGGCCGGCTCCGTTGGGTCGGGGGTCGGGCGGCATCGGCCGCAGGGAGCGCTGAATGGGTCGTTTCCGGCACCGCGGCCGCTCCCTTCGTCGCTCGCGAACCTCCACCAAGAGGTCGGGCGCTCGGAGCCCGGCCTTGAGAAGGTATCGGTACCGAAACGCCGCGAGTTCAGTGTGAGGAGGTCCCCGTGGAGAAACTTCCCTCGAAGATCTCTCGCAGGAAGGCGACTTTCCGGGCGTCCTGGTACTGCTGCCCGCCCTCGTGCCGGTTGTAGCGGTACTCGATGATGTCCTTCGGCCCGGCGTAGGCGTTGTAGGCGGCGTAGACGGTCGACGGCGGGCAGGTGTCGTCCATCAGGGCGACGCTCCACAGGCTCGGGGCGCGGCCGCGCGCGGCGTGGTGGACGCCGTCGACGTGGTCGAGCGTGGCCAGCACCCGCTCGACCTGGTCCCGGTGCACGGCGCAGAAGCGGGTGATCTCCCCGTACGGCATCGTGTCGGTGATTTCCGTCGCGCGCCGGATGTCGCAGAGGAAGGGGACGTCGGGGAGCGCCGCGACGACGTCCGGCACGAGCCCGGCGGCCGCCAGGGTCAGTCCTCCGCCCTGGCTGCCGCCGGTGACGGCCACCCGGGAGGGGTCGACGGCGGGGTGGGCCCGGGCGGTCGCGACGGCTCGCGCGGCGTCGGCGTACACCCGCCGGTAGTAGTAGGTCCTGGGGTCGAGGACTCCTCGGGTCATGAAGCCCGGTGACTGGGGGGCGCCGTCGGCGCCGTCGTCGGCGGTGCTGCCCGGCGACCAGGAGGACCCCTGGCCGCGGGTGTCCATCTTCAGATGCGCCCACCCGGCGAGGGCGTAGAGCGACGGCTCGTGGGCGAGCCCGCGTCCGCCGCCGTAGCCGACGAACTCGACGACCGCGGGGAGCCCCGCGGCGTCGCCGCTGCCGGCCGGGAGGGTCAGCCATGCCTTGACCGGCTGGCCGTCCCACCCCGCGAAGGTGACGTCGTAGGTCTCCACGAGGCGCAGGCCGGTGTCGACGGGCTCGAAGGCCGGGGCGAGGTCGTGGGCCGCCGACCGTTCGAGGGTCCGTCCCCAGAACTCGTCGAAGCCGGGGGGCTCGACGGAGGTGCTGCGGTGCGAACGGAGTGCCTCGCCGGTCAGGTCGAAGAAGGCCACGTGAGCTCCCAGGTACCAAGGGGCAACAGCGCTGCGAGACTACGCCCGCCCCTCGCGCTCCGAGAACGAGGATCTCCCGGTCCGTCCGCCCCGGAGGGCGGCGGAGCCGGGAGATCGCACGGTCCGGGGTGTTACGACTTGACGGCGCCCTCCATGATTCCGGCGACGATCTGCTTGCCCGCCAGGAAGAACACGACGAGAAGGGGGATCGTCGCGAGAACCGCACCGGCCATCATCCGGGAGAAGATGATGATCTGACCTGAGGCGAGCGTGCTCAGCGAGACCTGGACGGTGATGTTCTCGCTGCCGAAGAGCACGATGAAGGGCCACTGGAAGTCGTTCCAGGTACTGGCGAACGTCAGGAGCCCGAGCACCCCCGCCGCCGGGCGCAAGGTCGGCATGACGATGCTCCAGTAGATGCGGAACGTCGACGCGCCGTCCACACGGGCGGCCTCGACGAGTTCGTCGGGGATCGCCTCGATGATGAACTGCCGCATGTAGAACACGCCGAACGCGGTGACCAGGCCCGGCACGATGACGGACGGCAACTGCTGGATCCAGTTCAGCTTGCCCATGATGATGTAGAGCGCCACCTGGCCCAGCTGGTTCGGGATCGTCATGGTGGCGATCAGCAGGACCATCAGGGCGTCGCGACCGCGGAACTTCAGCTTGGCGAACGCGAATCCCGCCAGGGAGCAGAAGAACAGCACCGAGACGGTGACGATCACCGAGACGACGAGGCTGTTCCACATCGAGCTGATGAAGTAGGCGTTCTCCTGGGCGAAGACGTCCCGGAAGTTGTCGATCAGGTGGTCGCTCGGTACGACGCTCGGAGGAACCTTGCCCAGCTCCTCGTCGGTGCTCGAACCGACGATGAACATCCAGTACAGGGGGAAGGCGGAGAGCAGAATCGTCACGACGAGCGCGATGTAGGTCAGGACACCGGCCGGCTGCTCGGACGGCGAGCCGCCCCAACGACGTCGGCGGGAGGGGGCGGCCTGCCCGCCGACGTCGGTCTTGGGCGGGCTCGGGGTGGCGACGGTACTCACCGACGGCCTCCGATCCGGTTGGTGAACCAGGCGTTGATCGAGGTGATGAGAACGATGAAGAGGAACAGGCCCACGGACATCGCCGCGGCCTGACCGAGGTCGAGGGTCTTCCACGCGGTCTTGTAGATGTACAGACCGATCGTCTGGAACTGGTGGGCCGAGCCTCCGTTGGCGTCCTGGGTCTTGTCGTCGAACAGCAACGGCTCGGCGAAGAGCTGGAGGCCACCGATCGTCGACACGACCACCGCGAAGAGGATCGCCGGGCGCAGGAGAGGAACGGTGATCCTTCGGAACTGGGCTATCGACCCGGCTCCGTCCACGGTCGCGGCCTCGTAGAGGTCCTTGGGGATCGACTGCATCGCGGCGAGGAAGATGATCGCCCAGTAGCCCGTCCACCGCCAGTTCACCATCGTGACGATCGCCAGCCAGGACGACCAGACGTCGGCCTTGAAGTCGACAGGCGTGCTCCCGACCTGCTGGAGAAGTGAGTTGGCGAGACCGATCTCCCGCGCGAACACGGCTCCGAAGACGAGGGTCGACGCGGCGATCGGCGTGATGTACGGGAGGAGGACTCCCATGCGGAAGAACGTCTGGAACCGCAGTTTCTGGTTGAGCAGCGCGGCGAGAACCAGCGCGAGGATCAGCTGCGGGACGGTCGAGATGACGAACAGCCCGAAGGTGTTGTAAAGGGCGTTCCACATCTCGGTGTCTTCGAGCATGTAGCGGTAGTTGTCGAAGCCGGTCCAGCCGTTCGACTCCGGTTCGTCGAGCTGCCAGTTACGGAACGAGACGACGATGTTGTACAGCAGCGGGAACAGGCCGAAGACCCCGAAGAGGAGGAAGAACGGGGCGATCAACAGGTACGGGGTGAACTTGACGTCGAATCTGGACAGACGCATCCGCCAGGCGGCGCGGGGGGCCGAAGCGCTCGGCGGCGGGCCACCGGTACGCCCCGGCCGCTGGCCCGCCGGAACGGTGGGAGCGGACAAGAAAGGCCTCCAAGAAAAGTGGAAGACACCCCGGCCGGCACGTGGCCGGGGACTGCCGCCAGGCAGTGTGGAGCCGGTGCGCCGGCCCGCCCGAAGACTCGGGCCGGCGCACCGGGAGCTTCGTTACTTCGCTGCCTTCTCGGCTTCCTTCTTGGCCTGCTCCCACCCGGCCTCGGGAGTGAGCTTGCCCTGCTGGACCTGGGTCAGGACCGCCTCGACGGCGACACGGACCGGTCCGCTCTTCTTGCCGGAGTACTGAGGCTCAAGCTTCTTGGCGGCCTCGGTGAAAATCTTTCCGACAGGGGCGTTGCTGAAGTAGGGGTTCTTGAAGTCCAGCAGCGCGGGGTCGGTGTACAGGGCCGGCTGCGAGGGCAGGTTCCCGACGCTCTTGAAGATGGAGATCTGCTGCTCGGGAGCGAGCGCCCACTTGATGAACTCCCACGCCTCCTTGGAGTGCGTGCTCTGCTTGGGGATCGTCCAGAACGAACCGCCCCAGTTGCCGCTGCCGCCGGGCACCGCCGCGATGTCCCACTTGCCGGCGCCGGCCGGGTCCTGCGTCTTGATGTAGGCCTGCATCCAGGCGGGGCACGCGAGGGTGGCGAACTTGCCGCTCTTGAAGGCCGCGTTCCACTCGGGGGTGAAGCTCACGAGGTTGGCCGACGTCTTGTCGGCGATGAAGCGGGCCGCGATGTCCCAGGCGGCCTTCGGCCCACCGTCCATCAGGAGCTTGTTGTCTGAGTCGAAGTAGCCGACCTTCTGCTGCCGCAGGACCGGGTTCATCACGTTGCTGGCGGCGTCGACGAAGGGCTTGCCCGTCGCGGCGGTGTACTTCTTACCGACCTCGGCGAACTGCGCCCACGTCGGCCAGAGGGCGGAGACCTGGTCGCGGTCGGTCGGCAGGTTGGCGGCCTTGAACAGGTCGGTCCGGTAGCACATCGCCAGGCCGCCGACGTCGGTCCCGACGCCCATCTGGTTCTTGCCGTCCGCGGAGAGGGTGTCCTTCCACTTCCAGGCCAGGTACTTGGACTCGTATTCACCGGCGCCCAGATCCAGCAGGTTGGCGAACTTGTCCGACTGCCCCCGGAACTGGACGACGAAGTCCGCGTCGATCGCGGCGATGTCCGGGGCACCCTTGCCGGCGATGAGGGACTTCTGGAGGGCCTCGTGCTGGGCGTTGTAGTCGCCCGCGTTGAGCTGGACCTTCACCGTGGGATGTTCGGCCTCGTACTTGGTGACGAGATCCTTGAGCCCGAAATCACCCCAGAAATTGACCTTGAGAGTGACCTTTCCGTCGGCGCCGGCGCCCGAGCCGGCGTTCGAGGCGCCGGTGGTGGACGTGCTGCCTCCTCCGCACGCTGCGAGCAGGATGACGCTGAGCGCACCCAATGCTGTCCCGCGGGTCAAGCGTTGACGGGGATTCATACCCGGCTCCTTCGACGGTGATGTTCATACCCGGGGTGAGCCCGCAGGTCTCGGTTGGACGAGACGTGGGAGCGCTCCCATCGGGGGGATAGCAGGAACGGTGGCGCCAGACCGGGTGCTGTGTCAACAAGACCCGTGTCACGAATCGATAACCCCGGGAATAGCCTGATGGGCGCGCGGTCCGGAGGCTGGAGGATCGTCGTCGAAGGGTTCGGATGCTTGACCCCGGGAAGGGGACGGGACATGCTGGGAGCGCTCCCAGACCGGGGGGCGTGGGTTGGTGCGCGGCTGTCGGTGGTGGCGCAGGGGGGCCGTCGCCGACAGCCGGTGGCGCATGCCTGTCGGGGCAGCCGGAACCGGTGGTATCGATGACGAGCACGACTGCGGCTTCCGGATTTCCTGATGCCGTTCCGTCACGGGGAGCGGAGTCCTGGCGAAAGCCAGGCGCTTTTCCTCGCGATTTCGTCTGGGGCACGGCCACGGCCGCTTACCAGGTTGAGGGAGCGGCGGACGCCGACGGCCGCGGGGCTTCGATCTGGGACACTTTCGTTCGAATGCCAGGCCGGGTCCTGGACGGCGCGACAGGTGATCTCGCCTGCGATCATTACCGACGCTGGCGGAATGATCTCGACTTGCTGAAATGGCTGGGATTGACGTCCTACCGGTTCTCCGTCTCGTGGAGCCGGTGGCAACCCGACGGCCGGGGAGCGTTGAATCCCCGGGGCGTGGCTTTCTACGACCGCCTGGTCGACGGACTTCTCGACCGGGGGATCCAGCCCTGGGCGACCTTGTACCACTGGGACCTTCCCCAGGCGCTGCAGGACGCCGGAGGCTGGCCGGAGCGTGACGTCGCCCACCGTTTCGCCGACTACGCGGTGTCCGTCGCCGACTGGCTGGGGGATCGCCTCCACACGGTGATCACGCTCGACGAACCGTGGTGCTCGGCGTTCCTCGGGTACGCCGCCGGCGTGCACGCGCCCGGCATCCAGGACGACGAGGCCGCCCTGCGCGCCGCCCATCACCTGTTGCTCGGGCACGGTGAGGCGGTCGCGGCCCTTCGGGCCAAGGGCTCCCCGGCGAGACTCGGGATCACCCTCAACAACCATCCGGTGCGGCGGTTCGCCGAACGCCCCACCGACCTGGAGGCGGTCCGCCGGATCGACGGGCTGACGAACAGGTTCTTCCTCGACCCCCTTCTGCGGGGCGAGTATCCCCTGGACGTCGTCGAGGACGTCGCCTCGGTCACCGACTTCGCCCATGTCCGGGACGGCGACCTGAAGCTGGCCTCGGCCGGCCTGGATCTTCTCGGTGTCAGCTACTACGGCCCCTACGTCGTCACCGAGCCGGGCACCCCTGAGGCGATGGCCGTCGAGGCGAAGGCGGCGGCCGAGGCCGAGTCGGGAAGGCTCGTCCCGGTCGGGGGCGTGACCGTCCCTCTCCGCCCGGGGGTGCTTCCCGGCGGCTGGTCTCCCCGTTCCCCGTGGGTGGGGTCCCGGGACGTCGCCTTCGTCGTCCCCGGCCCCGTCGTACCCACAGCCGGTCGGGATGTCTCACCGGGGGGCCTGGCGGAGGTCCTGGAACGGCTCGCCACCGACTACGTCTGCCCGCCGATCTACATCACCGAGAACGGCGCGGCCTTCGAAGGCGCCGCGGCCGGGGGAGGGGTGAACGATCCCGAACGCGCCACGTATCTCGCCGATCATCTGGCCGCCTGCCTGGAGACCCTCGAGAACGGCGTCGACGTGCGTGGGTACTTCGTATGGTCTCTTCTCGATGACTTTGAGTGGGCATGGGGTTATACACGCAGGTTCGGGATGATGCACGTCGACTTCGACACCATGGTCCGGACGCCGAAGACCAGTGCGCACTACTTCCGTCGGGTGGTGAGGGGCAACGCCCTCCCGGTGCGGTGATGTCCCTGAGCAGGCACGTCACCGTGATCGGAGACTTCCCCAAAAACCCGTCCGCCGCACAGGCGTGATCCTGTGGTAGCGTCGAAGACGGTTGCAGTTGCAGTTCCCGTACGTTCACCGACGCCCGTGGGGTTGTCCCTCCGGGCGTTTGCCATTGGTTGAGGCTCCGGTTTCGCTGGACCCACTTCAGTGGTGGCGGACCGCCGGTCGGATCGGCGTGCATGCAGCAGCCCGAGGACGGTCAACCTGACCTTCCTCGCATCTACACCGGCATGGAGCGCATCAATGGCACAGGGCACCGTGAAGTGGTTCAACGGCGAGAAGGGCTTCGGCTTCATCACGCCGGACGGCGGCAGCGCCGACGTCTTCGTCCACTTCTCGTCCATCCAGACCGAGGGGTACCGTTCCCTCGACGAGAACCAGCGGGTGGAGTTCGACATCACCCAGGGGCAGAAGGGTCCGCAGGCGGCGAACGTCCGCCCCATCTGATCTTCGTCCTTCCAGGACACCCCGCACTTCGGGGATGATCCTTCAGGACACCGGGCCGGCCCGGGGCATTCGCCCCGGGCCGGTTTCGTCGTGGGTGCCGAGCCTCTCCGTGTCGCCGGGCGTCTCCGGTGTGATCGAGAGACGGTGAGTCGACAATTCCGTTGAGTAACCATTCTTGCGCGCTGTGACGAGCGCCTCGATCAAGACCTTGTTATGAGTAGGTACGTACTCTTTACTCTCGATTTTCGAAGAGGAGGCTGACGGGAAGCAGGAGCGGGAGGGAGCGGTGCCGTCCGCGGCGGCGCTCTGCGAGGGGGGAAGTGCGATGGACACATCGGCATCGACATCGGCATCGGCATCTCGGCGTGGAGAGTCTTCGGGGGGATCGTCGCTTCCGCTGGCGATCGCCGTCCTGGGGCTGGAACCGGCCACGAGCGACGAGGCCAGGCGGCTGCTCCGGGTCGACCTGGCGCTGATCGCGTATGGAATGGGCTATTTCCTCCTCGACATCGTCGAGGTGACCGCCGGTGAGGGCCCGGCCGGGTACGCCTGGATCGAGACCCTCGCCCAGCGCACTGACGCCGAGGCGCTGGTCATCTCCGGCATGGTCGACCGGGCCCTCCTCGAAACGATTGCCGACGACAACCGGATGGCGGTCCGTACCGTCTGAGAGGGACCCTCGGGTCGCTCAGACGGGCTTGACGGCGCGGATGAAGGCGCTGGC
>JAUPKQ010000256.1 GCA_030837345.1 Actinomycetota bacterium
GACGTCCGAGGAACCGTCGGCTCCCGGCACGGTCCACACCCTGCCGGACGATCCCGCCGGGGGTGACGGCCTGACGGCACGCCAGCACCGCGTCCTCGACACCATCCGGACCGCCGTGGAACGCCGCGGCTACCCGCCGAGCATGCGGGAGATCGGCGAGGCCGTCGGCCTGACGAGCCCCAGCAGCGTCGCCCACCAGCTCGAGTCCTTGCAGCGGAAGGGATTCCTCCGCCGCGACCCCAACCGCCCCCGGGCCATCGAGCTCACCACCCCGGCCGAGTTCTTCCCGCACACCCCCAGCCTCGCCGTCGTCGACGCCGACACGGGCTCGGGCGACGTGCACCCCAAGCCCGTCCTGGTACCGATGGTCGGGCGGATCGCCGCCGGTGGGCCGATCCTGGCCGAGCAGGCGATCGAGGACGTCTTCCCGCTCCCCCGCCAGCTCGTCGGCGACGGTGAGCTGTTCATGCTCAAGGTCGTCGGGGATTCGATGGTCGAGGCGGCCATCTGCGACGGCGACTGGGTCGTCGTCCGCAAGCAGCCCGTGGCGAACAACGGTGAGATCGTCGCCGCGATGATCGACGGCGAGGCGACGGTGAAGACCTTGAAGCGCAAGGAAGGTCACACCTGGCTCTTGCCTCGCAACAGTGCATATGCACCCATTCCGGGCGATTCGGCGTCGATTCTCGGGCGGGTCGTGACAGTTCTGCGGCGTGTCTGAGCGGTGGTGACACACGCTGGCGGATCACTCCCCCGCCCGGCGTTATAGTTGTCCGTCGCCGTGCATCGGTCTGTCAGGATGCACCTCGTGGAGGCTGTGAGGAGACGTCGTGCCGGTTCCTGACCTCGATGTCGCGATGCGGGAGGCGATCTCGCCTCATCTTCGGGTCTCTCCCGAAGAACTGACACTCGACTTCGACCTCTGGTCCGGAGGGTTCGACGACGACACCGCCATCGGCGTGCTGGAGGCCGTCGAAGACCTTCTCGACGTCCGCTTCCCGGACGACTTCCTCGACGGCCTGACGACCTACGGCCAGTTCAGCTCGGCCGTCCGCATCGCCGTCGGGGCCTGACCTCGCCGGTGGCGCCCACCGGCCCCAGCGGTCACCAGCTGTGCCCCGACGCTACGGACGGGGAGACGTCGCCGCCGCGGCCGGTTCCCTCACGCGATCCACCGACGGCGCCGCCGCATCGATCCTGCGCAAGGCGTCGAGGACGACATCGCGGTTCTCTGTGGCCCAGAAAGGGGGCAACGAGGCCCGGAGGAACCCGGCGTACCGCGCCGTGGCGAGCCGCGAGTCGAGGACGGCGACGACACCACGATCATCCATTCCCCGGATGAGCCGGCCGGCGCCCTGTGCGAGCCGGAGGGCGGCGTGGGTCGCCACCACGGACATGAATCCGTTGCCGCCCCGGCGTGCGACCGCCTGTTGACGGGCGGAGGTCAGCGGATCGTCGGGACGGGGGAACGGAATCCTGTCGATGACGACGAGCTGGCACGCCGGACCGGGGACATCGACGCCCTGCCACAGCGAAAGAGTGCCGAACAGGCAGGTCCGGGCGTTCCGGGCGAACTCGCGCACCAGGGTGGGGGTCGCGTCGTCCCCCTGGCAGAGGATGGGGAAGTCCAGACGCTCACGCAGCTGTTCCGCCGCGTACTCGGCCGCGCGACGCGATGAGAACAACCCGAGCGTACGGCCACCGCCCGCCGTGATCAGCTCGACCAGTTCGTCGAGGGCCTCGGGACCGATCCCCTCCCTGCCCGGGGGCGGCAGGGCCCGCGCCACGTAGAGGATCCCCTGCCTCGGATAGTCGAAAGGACTCCCGACATCGATCGATGTCCACTGGGGTTCAGGCTGCGACGGCTCGGACTCCAGGCCACCCGGGGTGAGGGCGGCCTCCGGTTGCTCGTCGGTGTCCGCCGTCCCGGTGTCCTTCGGCGATTTCGGACCGGAAGCACCGGCCAGCAGCCCGACGGAACCGGCCGTCGCATCGAACCGTCCGCCGAGCGTCAGCGTGGCAGAGGTGATCACCACGGTCCGATCGGCGTACAGCTTGTTCCGCAGAACGCCTGACACCGAGAGCGGTGCCACGGTCAAGGCGGTCCGGACGGCGCCGTCGGCTCTGGTGAAGCGTGACAGCCACACGACGTCCGGCCCCTCGGGACCACCGGTGCCCGAAGCGAGCCGGTCCGCGACGCTGAAGAGCTCGCTGACGGCCGCCCGCGCGAGCTGCCGGGCGCCGTCCGGGCTACCGCCGCCGGGATCACCCTTGAGCGCGGTGGTCAGCTCTCGCGCGGCGTCCCGGATCGCCCCGGTGGTGACGGCGAGGAACTCGGGCAGTGCTCCGACGATCCGCCCGGGCGGGGTCTCGGCGAGCGCTGAGGCGAACGCCGACCCCGCGTCGTCCAGGCGACCGGTCGGCCCGGCCCCGGCCTTGCGCGCCCGGCGGGCCGCGATCTCCACGGCACCGACCGTGAGCTCATCGGAGATCACCGACGTCACCCGGTCGGCCAGTTCGTGACCCTCGTCGACGATCAGCAGGTCGTGACCGGGAAGCATGTGACGGTTCTCGAAGGAGTCGATGGCGACGAACGCATGGTTGCTGACGACGACGTCGACCTCGTGGGCGCGGTCCCGGGCGGCCTCACTGTGGCAGTCCTGGGCGACCGGACACCGCTGGGAACCGAGACATTCACGCGCGTTTACGGACATCTGCCGCCAGGCCCGTTCGCTCACGCCGGGGACGAGTTCGTCGCGGTCCCCAGAAGGGGTGCTCTCGGCCCACTCCCGGACACGGACGATCTCGCGGCCGAGCCGGGAGGTCGGTGACGGCGCGGCGACCGCCGGTTCAGCCCCCGGCAGGTCGAAGAGGACGTCGTCCTCGGTCGGGAAGCCACCGAGCAGTTTGTGCCGGCACAGGTAGTTCCGTCGTCCCTTGACCAGTTGCCACGACGGCATCCGGCCCAGGGAGGGGGCCAGCACCTCCGCGACACGGGGCAGGTCACGATCGACGATCTGAGCCTGCAGGGCGAGAGTCGCCGTCGACACCACGACGGGTCGGCCCGAACTGACACCGTGCACGACGGCCGGGACGAGGTAGGCGAGGGACTTACCCGTACCGGTCCCGGCCTGGGCGAGAAGGTGCTCACCCGTCCGGGCTGCGTGGTCGACGGCTTCTGCCATCGCCTGCTGCCCGGGTCGGAGAGTTCCCCCGATCGCCGCGACGGCCAGGGAGAGCAACGCGGGTATGTCCTGGGGCACCGCCCGAGCGTAAATCACCGGGGCGCGGGCCTGCTGCGGACGTCCACAACTGGCCGGAGGCCCCCTCCCGGCGGCTCTCCGACCGGCCGCCCCTCCCGAGTGCCCTCACCAGTCCCCATGGGATACCGTCAGCATGCTGATGGATGAAAGTGGCACACAAATTGGAGGAGTGACGGTGACGGACGACGCGGAGAGCGGACAGCCGGATCCACGACGGTGGCGAGGACTCGTCATCATCAGTCTCGCGGTGTCGATCATCATTGCCGACGCCACGATCGTGAACGTCTCCCTACCGACGATCATCAAGGATCTGAGTATCACCACGGCGGACGCCGAATGGGTGACGTCGGTGTACTCGCTGGTGTTCGCCGCGCTGCTGATCACGGTCGGCCGGCTCGGTGACGTCTACGGACGGCGAAGGCTCCTTCTCATCGGGATCGTCGTCTTCGTCGTCGCGAGCGTCGGATGCGCCGTCAGCCAGACCGGCGGACAGTTGATCACAGGACGCGTCATCCAGGGCATCGGTGGAGCAATGCTCCTCCCGTCGACACTCTCGACACTCAACGCGACGTTCTCCGGCCGGGACCGTTCCATCGCCTTCGCCGTGTGGGGATCGACGATCGGTGGAATGGCCGCGGTCGGGCCTCTGCTCGGCGGGTGGCTGACGACGTCCTACTCGTGGCGGTGGGCGTTCGGGATCAACGTGGGTCTCGGTGCCGTGATCATCGCTGGCCTTCTCGCCTGGGTCCAGGAGTCCAAGGAGGAGCAGACCCGCCGCGGGCTGGATCTTCCCGGCACGCTCCTTTCGGTCGTGGGACTCGGCGGTGTCGTCTTCGCCCTCATCGAGGGCCAGCGGTACGGCTGGTGGGATGCCAAGAAGTTCGCCGCCGACGACCTGGGCTGGGACTTCGGGCTGTCCCCGGTCGTCCCGGCGGCACTGGCCGGCACGCTCGCCCTCCTGGTCTTCGGCCTCGTCGAGTGGCGCCGGCAGAAGACCGGAAAGGTCGTGTTGCTCGACCTCTCGCTCTTCGCCATTCCCAGCTTCCGCAACGGCAACTTCGCCGCCATGATCGTGTCACTCGGAGAGTTCGGACTCCTGTTCGGTATCCCCCTCTTCCTCCAGAACATCCTCGGCTTGTCCGCTGTCCGCACCGGCGTGGTCCTGCTCGCCCTTGCCCTTGGATCGTTCCTCTCCGCCCCGATGGCCCCCCAGTTGACCTCTCGCTTCGGAGCCCGGTTCGTCGTTCGGATCGGACTGTTCCTTGAGATCCTCGGCGTCCTCGGATTCGCTCTGTCGGTCGGTGTCGAGATCAGCGTCTGGCGGTTCGTTCCCTGGCTCCTGCTGTACGGCGTGGGCGTCGGATTCGCCACCGCTCAGCTCACCGGCGTGATCCTGGCGGATGTCCCGGTGTCGAAGAGTGGGCAGGCATCCGGGACGCAGAGCACTTCGCGCCAGATCGGTTCGGCCTTCGGTGTCGCGATCACCGGTGCGATTCTCGTCGCGGCGCTCTCCGGAGCAGCCACCGACCGTCTCGAATCCGCAGGCGTCCCCGAGCCGGCCCGGACCGCCCTGGTGGAGGCGAGCACCTCGTCCGCCGGTGCGTCCATCGCCCTTCTCCGGGCGCAAGACGAGAACAGCCCTGCCGTGCTCGCCCTGGAGAACGCTTACACGGACGCGATGCGTCAGGTCGGCTTCGCCGCCGCCGGTTTCCTCACACTCGGATTGCTCGCATCTCTCGCCCTGGGACGCGGGCACGACACCAGCCACGCCGGGCACGACACCAGCCGGTCCCGGCA
>JAUPKQ010000257.1 GCA_030837345.1 Actinomycetota bacterium
ATCACCAGCCGCCCGGTCTGTTGACCCGACAGAGGACCGAGTTTCGACATGCCCCCATCCTCCCGCACGATGACGGGGAACGCGCTGCCCAGGCACCGGGAGAACACCTGGTGGGCGCCCTTCGCTCTCAGGCCCCCCCGGACGTTCACGACCACGATCTCCGGAAGCCCCCACCAGGACGCCGGCCACGAGACGAACGACATCTCCTCCGTCGGGATCGACCGCCCCGGGTACGGTCCGGGGTTCGACCTGTGGGTCGGCGGCGGCCTGACCGCCGCGCGGGAGCCGTGACCACGTGGGGGTCCACAAGCAGCGCCGGGGACGGTTCAACGTCGGGGCCGCTCGCGGCGGAGTGCGGCACACACTGCTAACAATGGCTGTGCGTATTGGTTAAGGTACGCAGCGTGAGAACACCGTCGACCGACGCGTGGTGGACCCGGCCGCCCGATCCTCCCGTCGTGCTCCGGCACAGCACGGAGGCGGACACCCGGGAACGTGAGGGGAAGGACGAGGGCGAAGAGACCCGGCAGGACGACGACGGGACATCCGAGTCGTCCGCCCTCACCGTCGTCCTGATCCGCCCGCCCGGCCGGCGTGACACCCCCGTGCGACCCGGTCGTCCGGAGCCTTCCGTACGCCCGGGTCGCCGGCACCTGATCCTGGCCCTGCGCGTGGCGGCCGCCGTGGTGCTCCTCGCCGGGGCCGTCACCGTGATCGTCGTCCGCCGGGCCGACCCGCCGGTGTCGCCTCCCGTCGTCGCCGGGGCCGTCCTGGTCGACCTCGGATCGGTGACCGCGACGGCGTCGAGCACCCAGGTCCGGGAGGGGGAGACCACGTACACAGCGGCGAACACCCTGGACGGCGACCCCTCCACCGCGTGGAACAGCCTCGGGAGGAGGGACGGTCCCGGCCCGGGGATCTCGTTGACCTACACGTTCGCCGAACCGATCGACCTTTCTGACATCACGGTCCTCAACGGGTACCAGAAGGTGCTCCGCCGGAGCGGGCGCCTGCCCGTCGACCTCTACCCGAGGAACGGCCGTGTCCGGCGCTTCCGGGTCGTGACCGACGCGGGCCGCCGGACCTGGGACCTCAGGGACGGCCGCGCCGCCCAGACCTTCTCCGGCGCCCCGGGCCGCACCCGGTCGGTCCGGCTGGAGATCGTCGCGGTCTACCCGTCCCCCACCTACCCGGACGTCGCCCTGAGCGAGATCTCCTTCACCGCCCGACGTTGACCGGGGCCGTGCGGCGCCGGTTGCCTGATCCACGGCGCGCCGGTTCCCCGGCCGCGAGGCCCGGTCGTGGTGCTCCCCAGGAGACTGTGAAACCCTTCCGGCATGACTGCGCTCACCCCCTCCGGGGTCCTGCCGACCGGGCTGGACCCCGGCACCTCCGCACTGATCGCGGAGGCCTGCGCCAAGAGCAACGTGATCTGGGTCCGCACCGTCGAGTCGGACCGCCACCACCTCGCCTGGCACGCGTGGCTGGACGGCGCCGTGTACCTCGTCTCCGGGGCGGGCGAGCAGACGCTGCCCCGCCTCTGCGGCCAGGTGGAGGTCATCGTCCCCAGCAAGGACAACGGGTCCCGGCTCGTCACCTTCATCGCCCAGGCCGACGAACTGCTGCCCGCCCGTTCCCCGGAGTGGGAGGAGGCTGCCGCCGCCCTCTCCGCCGTCCGGCTGAACACGGCGGACCCCGCGAACCAGATCGGCCGCTGGGCGTCGGGCAACCTGCTCGCCCGCCTGACGCCGGTGCACCTCGTGCACGCCGGGCCGGGGGACGACACCACCCCGTCCGGGGCTGCTGTTCCGCCGGGGTCCCCCGCGACCACCGTCGGGGCCCACCAGCCCTGGCACGCCGGGGGACGCGCCCGGTCCTGGCGGGAGATCCGCCGGAGCAAGCAGCTGCGTCCGTGACCTGGCCGGTCGAGGACACCCGTCGAGGAGGGTGTGGTGACCGGTAGCCCAGCCCGGGTCTTCGTGGCCCGCCTGGCCGGGTTGCCGGTCTTCGACCCGCTGGGTGACCAGGTCGGGCGTGTCCGGGACGTCGTCGTGGTGTTCGGCGCCCTCGGACGGCTGCCGAGGGCGGTCGGCCTCGTGGTCGAGGTCCCGGGACGACGGCGGGTCTTCGTGCCGATGACCCGGGTGACCAGCATGGACGCCGGTCAGGTCATCACGACCGGGCTCGTGAACATGCGTCGTTTCGAGCAGCGTGCCACCGAGACGCTCATCCTGGCCGAGATGCTCGACCGGACCGTCACCCTCCGCGCGACGGAAGAGCCCGTCACCGTCGAGGACGTCTCGATCGAACCCTGCCGGACCGGGGACTGGCAGGTGACCCGGCTGTTCGTCCGCAAGGGGCGGGGCCGGCCCCTCCGGCGTCGCGGTGAGACGGTGCTCGTCCCGTTCGACGAGGTCACCGGTCTCGCCGGTGTCGAGCAGCGGCAAGGGGCCGCCAGCCTCCTCGCGGCGTTCGACGAGCTGAAGGCCGCCGACCTCGCCGAGATGATCCACGAGCTGACGCCGAAGCGACGCCTGGAGGTCGCGGCGGCCCTGAACGACGAGCGGCTCGCCGACGTCCTGGAGGAGCTCCCCGAGGACGACCAGGTCGAGATCCTCTCCGTCCTGGGGGGCGAGCGCGCCGCCGACGTCCTGGAGGCGATGCAACCCGACGACGCCGCCGACCTGCTGTCCGAGCTCCCCGCCGACCAGGCCGAGCAGCTCCTTGAGCTGATGGACCCGGAGGAGGCGGACGACGTCCGCCGGTTGCTCGTGTTCGAGCACCGCACCGCGGGCGGCATGATGACGCCGGAACCGGTGATCCTCCCCCCGGACGCCTCCGTCGCCGAGGCCCTCGCCCACGTGCGGCGCCAGGAGCTCTCCCCGGCCCTCGCCGCCGCCGTCTACGTCTGCCGCCCGCCGCTGGAGACGCCGACCGGCAAGTACCTCGGCCTCGTCCACACGCAGCGGCTGCTGCGCGAGCCACCCCGCGAACCGGTGGGGGCGTTGATCGACAAGGACGTCGAGGCGCTGCCGGGGGACACTCCCCTCGAAGCGATCACGCGCCACCTGGCGACCTACAACCTCGTCGCAGCCGCCGTCGCCGACGACATGGGGCGGCTGATCGGCGTCGTCACCGTGGACGACGTCCTCGACCACCTGCTGCCCGAGGACTGGCGCGAGGCGGACGACGACCTGACCGCGCCCCCAGCCGGCTCCTCCCCGGAGGTGCCGCGTGTCCCCTGAACCGACCGGCTCCTGGCACCGGAGGATCCTCCCCGCCCGGCGCCCGTCCCGCCGCGGAACCCCGACCGGGCTCGACGTCCCCCTCGAGACCCGGCGTTCCGTGCTGCCGACTCCGCAGGTCGACCCTGAGGTGTTCGGTCGCGGTTCGGAGCGTTTCGCCCGTTTCATGGGGACGGCCCAGTTCATCGCGTTCATGACCGCGTTCGTCGCGATCTGGCTCGTCTGGAACACGTTCGGCCCGGAATCGTGGCAGTTCGACCCACGGTCCCTCAACTACACCCTGTTGACGTTGATCCTCAGTCTTCAGGCGTCGTACGCGGCCCCCCTGATCCTGCTGGCGCAGAACCGTCAGGCAGACCGGGACCGGGTCGCCTTCGAGCAGGATCGCCAGCGCGCCGAACGCAACCTCGCGGACACCGAGTACCTCGCCCGGGAGGTCGCCGCCCTGCGCATCGCCCTGCGGGACGTCGTCACCCGCGACTACCTCCGGTCCGAGCTGCGGGACCTCCTCGAGGAACTGGACGCGAAGGCCGCGGAGAAGCGCCCGGCGACCCGGTCCGGCCGCCCGGGACGGGTTCCGTGAGGATTGAGGGTCCGAGCGGGTCAACCCGTCTCGGCACCCTGCCGAGAGTCACCTTGTGGCAGTGGAGGAATCTCATTCCCGACCGGCCCTGCGCTCCGGCCGGATGGGTGGCGAGCAGCGGGACCGGCGGCGGCTCGGTGATGTCCTCGTCGACTCGGGCCTGATCAGCGCCGATCAGCTCGGGATGGCGCTCACGGCCCAGCGCGAGGTCGAAGGGCCGCGGCGCCGGATCGGCCAGATGGTCGTCGATCTCGGTTTCGCGACCGAGCGCGAGGTCGCCGAATGCCTGGCGCGCCTGCTGAAGATCCAGCTGATCGACCTGTCCCGCCGGACGCTCCTGCCGGAGACCGTCCGGCTCCTGCCCCGGGCGGTCGCCGAGCGGACGCATGTGCTTCCCATCGATCGCCGGACCGACGGCACCCTGATCGTCGCCGCCTCCGACCCCACGAACGTCCTCGCCCTGGACGACGTCCGGCTCTACACGCGCAGCACCGAGATCGAGGTGTTCGTCGCGACGGACAGCCAGATCCGGGACCAGCTGAACGCGGCGTGGTCCCTGACGGCCGACAGCGCCGCGGAGGAGCTGGACGCCGACATCGGGGAGGCCGACGACGACGAAGCAGCCGCGGCCGCCGCCGCGGTCAGCGAGGACGCGCCAATCGTACGTTTCGTCAACCGGGTGCTCGTGGACGCCGTCCGCATGCGGGCCTCGGACATCCACATCGAGTGCGAGCGGGAGAACCTGAAGGTCAGGTACCGCATCGACGGCATGCTCCGGGACATCACCAACGCGCACAAGCGAATGGCCACCTCGGTGATCAGCCGTATCAAGATCATCTCAGGTCTGGACATCGCTGAGCGGCGCGTCCCGCAGGACGGCCGGACCCGGTTCGTCGTCGAGGGTCACGCCGTCGACTCCCGGGTGAGCACTCTGCCGAGCCTGCACGGCGAGAAGGTCGTCATCCGCCTGCTGACCAGGGGGGACTCCGTTCCCCTGCTCGCTGACCTCGGTTTCGAACCGGAACAGCTGGACATCCTCGAACAGGCGCTCGGCGTCCCGCAGGGCCTGATCCTCATCACCGGGCCGACCGGATCCGGCAAGACGAACACCCTGTACTCGGCGATCGCCCAGATCCGGTCGCCGGAGCAGAACATCGTCACCCTGGAGGACCCGATCGAGGTCCAGCTCCCCGGGATCACGCAGGTGCAGGTGAACGAGAAGACCGGCATGACCTTCAGCCGGGGTCTCCGGTCGATCCTCCGCCAGGACCCGGACATCATTCTCGTCGGCGAGGTCCGTGACGGCGAGACGGCGGAACTCGCGCTCAAGGCGTCGATGACCGGCCACATGGTGCTGACGACCCTGCACACCAACTCTGCGACGGCCGCCCTGACCCGGCTCGTCGACATGGGTGCCGAGCCCTTCCTCGTCGCGTCGTCCCTGACGGCGTCGGTGGCCCAGCGGCTCGTCCGCACCCCCTGCTCGTCTTGCGTCCAGCCCTACACTCCCGACCCCGTGACCCTCGCCCTGCTGGGCCTTCTCCCCAGTGACGTGGAGTCGGGGACCCTCCGCCGCGGCAGCGGGTGCACCGAGTGCGGGCTGACGGGGTACCGGGGCCGGACGGCGGTCTACGAGATCCTCAGCGTTGACGCGCCGATGCGACAGATCCTCATGAAGGATCCGACCGAGGGAACGATCCTCGCCCAGGCCCTCACCTCGGGCATGGTGACGCTGCGCGCCTCGGGCATCCTCAAGGCCATGCGGGGACAGACGACGTTCGAGGAGATCGTCCGGGTCACCCAGTCCGACCACGGCAGCCGGCAGGCCTGCGACGTCTGTGAGCGGCCGGTGGAATCCGACATGATCGCCTGCCCCTGGTGTGCCGCGACCCTCGACCGCTCCAAGTGCACCTCCTGCGCGAAGAAGCTCGATCCGGAGTGGAAGATCTGCCCCTGGTGCCGCGCACCGTCCCCCCGCCACACGCAACGTGTCACCGAAGCCCCCCAGCAACCCGCCTACCAACAGCCCACCTACGAACAACCCGCCTACCAGCAGTCCCAGCAGGCCCAGCAGGCCGCCTACGAACAGGCCGCCTACCAGCAGTCCCAGCAGGCCCAGCAGGCCGCCTACCAGCAGTCCCAGCAAGCCGCCTACGAACAAGCCGCCTACCCGCAGGACCAACAGGCCGCCTACGAACAGACCGCCCAACAGCCCGCCGACCAGCAGGGGCCCCAGCAACCGGCCTACCAGCCGCCACCCGCGCATGTCCCCCAGCAACGCTGACTTACCATCGAGATATGCCAGCTCCGACGCTCGACGCCGTCCGGTCCGCCCTCGCAGGCGTCAACGATCCTGAGATCCGCCGCCCCATCACCGAACTCGGCATGATCGAGTCGGTGGACGTCGACGGTGCGCAGGTCACCGTCAGCCTGTTGCTCACCGTGCCCGGCTGTCCCATGAAGGCGACCCTGACGAAGGACGTCAAGGCCGCGGTCGGCGCGCTCGACGGGGTCGAGGACGTCGTGGTCAACCTCGGCGTCATGTCCGACGAACAGCGTGAAGGACTCAAGGCGAAGCTCCGGGGCGGGCAGCCCGTGCGGGAGATCCCCTTCTCCAAGCCCGGTTCGCTGACCCGCGTGTACGCGATCGCCTCGGGCAAGGGCGGGGTCGGCAAGTCCAGCGTCACGGTCAACCTCGCAGCGGCGATGGCCGCGGAAGGTCTGTCCGTCGGCGTCCTGGACGCCGATGTCCACGGCTTCTCGATCCCTCGCATGCTGGGCGTCGAGGCGCCTCCCACCCGTGTCGACGACATGATCCTGCCGCCCGTGTCCCACGAGGTGAAGGTCATCTCGGTCGGTATGTTCGTTCCCGGCAACCAGCCGGTGATCTGGCGCGGCCCGATGCTCCACCGCGCCCTGGAGCAGTTCCTCACCGACGTCTTCTGGGGCGACCTCGACGTCCTCCTGCTCGACCTCCCCCCGGGCACGGGCGACATCGCCATCTCGACGGCACAGCTGCTGCCGACGGCCGAGATCGTCGTGGTCACGACCCCCCAGACCGCGGCGGCGGAGGTCGCCGAACGGGCCGGAGTGATCGCGCTCCAGACGCACCAGCAGATCGCGGGCGTGATCGAGAACATGTCCTGGCTCGAACTGCCCGACGGCTCCCGCCTGGAGGTCTTCGGGACCGGCGGAGGACAGGCCGTCGCCGAATCGCTGGGGCGGGCCGTCGGGACCGAGGTGCCGCTGCTCGGCCAGATCCCGATGGACGTGCGTCTGCGCGAAGGCGGGGACGCCGGGACACCGGTCGTCCTGGCCGCCCCGGATTCCCCGGCCGCCCTGTCGCTGCGAAAGATCGCGAGCGACCTCGCCCACCGGGCACGAGGCCTGGCGGGTCAGTCCCTGGGCCTGACCCCGACCGACCGCTGACCTTCCCTCTCCCTCCCGGGCCAGCGAGCGTTCCGTCCGGATCAGGTCGCGTCGGGGTCGAAGAGCGGTCCGTCGTCCCCGGCTCCCCCGGCAGCCGGGGTCACCGGCCCGTCCGGACCGCGGCCCGGGCGGGAGCGGGAGCCAGCCCCGCGTAGGTCCAGGTCGTCCTTGACGCCGAGCGGGTCGTCGAAGTCGACGGTGTCCTTCAGGGCGTCGCGGACGATCCGGCGAGGGTCGTAGCGGCGGGGATCCAGGGCTCGCCAGTCGACCTCGTCGAAATCGGGGCCGAGTTCCTCCCTGACCTTCTCCTGGGCCCCCGTGGCCATGCGGCGCAGCTCACGGATCAGCCGGGCCAACTGCTGCGCGTAGTGCGGCAGCCGCTCGGGTCCGAGGACCACGGCGGCGACCACGAGCAGCACGATGAACTCGCTGCCGTTGATGCCCAGCACGTCGACGAGATTAGCTTGCCGCTCGACCCGTGGCCACGGCCGTCATCGGTCACCGGCGTCCACGGGCGTCCCTCCGGCGGGGACCGACGGCGACGGCGAGACCGTCGAGCGCGTCGAGGTCGTCGAGTGAGTCGAAGCCGTCGAGGCGACGATCCCCCGGGACATCCCGGGGTTGACGCTGAGACTCGGCCGTTGGACGACGAACGAGTCAAGGGGAACCCGTGCGGGGTGGTCGGTGACACCCGGCGAGACGAGGAGCAACCCGCTGATGCCCGCCCCGACGACCCCGAGGGCGCCCAGCACGGCACCGGCGAGACGTGCCCGGCGCTTGCCGACCTCGAAGAGACGCCCGGGGAAACGAACCGTCGCCCCGCCGGAAGGGGATCGGGGACCCGTCAGGGGACGGGTGGAGCCCCCGGCACGCGGAGATCCTGCGAGTCCGTGCGAACCAGCCGGTCCCGGGCGCCGGGACGATCCCCGGCCGGACGGGCGGCGGGAGCTCCGGAGCGGCCCGCCGGGAACCGGCCGCGCGGACGACAACGGCCCTCCGGAAGCCAGCGACTCGCCGGGAGCCGACAGCGCGGGCGTCGAGAACGCGGACGACAACAGCGCGGACGACGACTCCACGGACGCCTCCTGGGGGGCACCGATGGCCACGAGACGTCCGAGGAAGCCAGCCTCGGGGCCGGGCTCAGGCAGACAGGACAGGCGGACCTTCATCAGCCGCTCCGCCTCGACGGCATCGCGGCACTCACGACAGCGGGCCAGATGGGAATGGGCGCGTTCGAGGGCATCGATCGGAAGCTGCCCGTCGACGAGGGCGGATACCCGCTCACCGAGATGCGTCACCTCACGCCCTCCCCCGCGGGGGCGGTCTCACGGCCGCGGAGGGTCTTCTCCTCGGGACGACGATGGGCCAAGGTCTGGCGCAATTGCGCCCTGCCGCGGTGGATCCGCGACCGGACGGTGCCGAGCTTGATTCCCAGCGTCGCGGCGATCTCCTCGTAGGAGAGGCCTTCGATGTCACACAGGACGACGGCGGCGCGGAACTCGGGTGCCAGCGTGGCGAGAGCCCGCTGGACGTCGTGGTCGAGGTTGTTGTGCTCCCAGGCGCGCTCCGGACCGAGATTGGCGTGCCCTGCCAACCGGTCGCCGGCGTCCTCGGGGAGCGAATCGAAGCGGATGCGCTGCTTGCGGCGCACCTGGTCGAGGAAGAGATTGGTGGTGATGCGGTGGAGCCAGCCCTCGAAGGTGCCCGGGGTGTAGGAGTTCAACGACCGGAAGACCCGGACGAAGACCTCCTGCGTCAGATCCTCGGCGTCGTGCCGGTTGCCCGTCAGACGGTACGCGAGGCGGTAGACCCGTGCGGAGTGTTGACTGACGACCTCTTCCCAGGTGGGAGGCGTCCAGGTGACGTCGGCCGAATCGGCCACCCGCGGAAACTCACTCACCTCGTCACCTCCCCCTGCGCGTCGGATGCGCACCCGGGGAATCCCGTAGCGCACCGCCAAGCCGTGCACCGGCATCGCGTAGGCGGACACCGTTCCTCCATCCTTGCCCAGGATCCTCGCCGCCGCCCTCCGGTTGTCCCCCGGGTAACCTGAGCGTCTCCTGGGAATTCTATGGGAGATGCCAGGGTTCCGGGGATCATCGGGAACGTCGTCGTCTGCGAACTGGCCAACGTCGCGCGGGTGGGGACAGTTCCCTCCGGCTCCCGATCGCTGCCGTGCGGCAGTGACTAGGGTGGAGTCCGCCACCCGGAACCGGGGCGGAACGCCGCAAGGAGGCCCACGATCATCGCACCGTCGCCCGCAAGTTGGGCCTTCGCCGAGAACTTCGTCCACGAGAACGAGGTCTTCGCCAGGGCGCGGGCCCGCTCCGACGAACTCGGCTGCACTCCGGTGATGCCGGGAACGGGTTCTCTCCTGCGGGTGCTGGCGGCAACTCTTCCAGCCCGCGCCGTCGTCGAGATCGGGACAGGTGCCGGGGTTTCCGGCCTCTACCTCCTGGAGGGCATGCCCGCGGACGGCGTCCTCACCACGATCGACGTCGAGGTCGAGAACCAGCGAGCAGCCCGTGAGGCGTTCGCGGAGGCCCGCGTCCGCGGAGGCCGTACCCGCGTGATCTCGGGCCGGGCCCTCGACGTCCTGCCGCGTCTCACCGACTCCGCCTACGACCTGGTGCTGGTGGACGGCGACAAGGCCGAGTACCTCGCCTACCTCGACCAGGCGATTCGTCTGCTGCGTCCCGGCGGCATCGTCGCCGTCGACTCCGCCCTGTGGCACGGCAGGGTGGCCGATCCGGCCCAGAGGGACGCGGTGACAACGGTGATCCGGGAGCTCGGCAAGCGGATCCGGGACGACGAGCGTCTCCTCCCGGCGCTGGTCCCGAGCGGGAACGGCCTGCTGGTGGCGGTGCTCCGCTGAACGGAGCCGCCGAGCCACCCGGCTCCCCGGTGCCCTGGACCTACAGCACCGCGGAACCGGCTCCGCCGCGCCTCCTGCTCGGCTGTCACGTGCTGCAGCACCTCGTCGGCACGTATCTCCTCGCCGGGATCACCCTGCGGGACGCCTCGGGTGCCGTCGAGCGCCGGGTGCAGTTCCACGGGCGTGTCAGCGAGGTCGCCGAGGGGGTCGTGGTCCTGCGGCACGCGAACGGCGAGTTGATCCTCCCCGCCGAGCCCCGGGCGTACCTCCCGGCGGATCCGGGCCCGTACCGGCTGGCCTCAGGAGAGGTCGTGCACGACCCGGACTACCTCAGCACGTGGTCGGTGGCCGCCGAGGGGCCGATCACCGCAAGCCCTCCAGCCAGCGCAGCAGCAGACGCGCACCATATCCGGTCGCACCCCGGCTGATCTCGTACTCGTCCTTGTCCGCCCGGGCGGTCCCGGCGATGTCGAGATGCGCCCAGCGCCGTCGCCCGGCGAACTCGCGCAGGAACAAAGCAGCCACCACGGCCCCCGCCCCGACCGGGCCGTCGGCGAGGTGCCGGAGATCGGCGACGGAGGAGTCGAGGGCCGAGCGGTAGTCCTCGACGAGTGGCAGGCGCCAGACGGCTTCCCCGGCCTCGCCTCCGGCGGCCTCCAGCTCCGCCGCGAGAGCGTCGTCCCCGGTGAACAACGCCGCGTGACGCCGTCCGAGCCCGAGTGTCACGGCACCGGTCAAGGTGGCGAGGTCGACGACGACGTCCGGGTCGAGGGCCGAGTCGGCGTAGGCGAGGGCGTCCGCGAGAACCATCCGGCCCTCGGCGTCGGTGTTGCTCACCTCGACGGTCCGCCCGCCGACGTGCCGGACGACGTCACCCGGCCGGTACGACGCTCCGCCGACCGCGTTCTCCGCCAGGGCGAGCAGCCCGGTGACGGGCCGCCGGACCCCGAGCCCGGGGCAGGCGAGCAGGGCCGCGAGGACGGCACCGGCACCGGCCATGTCGGTCTTCATCGGGACCATCGACTCACGCGGCTTGATCGACAGGCCGCCGGTGTCGAAGGTGATCCCCTTGCCGACCAGGACGACGGGCCTCGTCTCCCGTCCCCGGGCAGCGTCGGAGGGGACGTAGTCCAGACGGACCAGGGCCGGGGGCACAGCCGAACCGCCGCCGACGGCCACCAGTCCGCCGAACCCCTCCTCGACCAGCTCGTGCCCGGTGAGAACACGGACGACGAGACCGGCACGCTCTCCCTCCGCGACCGCGAGTTCGGCGAGCCAGCGAGGGTTCTTCACGTTGGACGGCGTCATGGCGAGGTCCCGGGCGGTGGCGGTGGCCACGGCATGGCTACGCCCCCGCTCCACCTCCGTCTCGTCGACGGAGCCGAGCAGGACGACCTCGCGCGCGGCCGCCGTGTCGTCGCGGTTCTTCGTGCCGCGCGCCGGGGGCCGGTACCCGCCGAGAAGCAGCCCCTCGACCAGAGCGCGAGTGGCCGAGGGAGGCAGTCCGCCAGCCAGGGAGGTGAGCACGGTCCCTCGGCCCCGGATCGCGCGGGCCAGCGCCGCACCGGCCCGCCGGACCTCCGGCGACGAGGAACCGCCGGTCCCGACGAGGAGCAGCCGGGCCGGAACTCCCGGCGGAGCCTGGACGGGGACGCGCAGCACCTCCCCCGGGCGTCCCGTGAACCGTTCGGCCGCCACGACCACGTCGAGGTCGATGCCGTACGAGGTGGCGGCGAGCACGGCCAGGGCGTCCGGGACGGGCGGCGACCCCTCGCTGACAGCCACCGCGAGGACGTCCGCCGCGCCCCACTCCGGGGTCGGCTGTTGACCGGGAACGACCCTTATGGCCGTGTTTCCCGGAGAGGCGACGTCTCGGGGGGAAGGAGCGGAGGAGGACACGACGTCACCCTATCCGGACCCCGAGAACCCCGGTCCGGACCTTGACAACCCCGGTCCGGACCCTTGAGAACACCGAAGGCCCGGGGCTGGGCCCGGGCCTTCGGACGTGATCCTTCAGCTCGGAGCTCAGGCCGAAGGACAGGTCAGGCGGTGACCGCAAGGGCGAGCTGGTCTCGCAGCTCCCCTGCCTCGATGGCGGACATCTCGACGACCAGGCGGCCTCCGCCCTCGAGCGGGACGCGCATGACGATGCCCCGACCCTCCTTGGTGACCTCGAGCGGGCCGTCGCCGGTCCTCGGCTTCATGGCCGCCATGCGGCATCCCCTTCCTCGTTGGCCGGTCGCCCCTGGATGAGCCAGGGAGCGGCTCGGCACCCTACGCCCGCCTCGTACCGATGCGGAGCGTCATCACTGCTCATTATCCCCGGTCACCGACCCTGGGCGAAACGTCGAAACCTGCCGTCGTGTCGGGCGAAGCCCGTCTCCACCTGCCGTCGGTGAAGCCGCCCGCCCGGGTAAACCTATCTCTATCGCCATCACGGAGCCCAATGGCGGGAACGCCAGATCGCCAGCATCCAGACAACTCCGACGGTTGCGAACACAATGGTGAGCGTCACCCGGAACGCTCGGGACCTCGAGGTGGAGACGAGGAGAGCCCCGAGCGGGAACATCGGCAGCAGGTACCGGGGGAGGCTGGTGAAGGAGTCGAGGACCGCGAGGAGATAGGCGGCATAGGCCCCGCACCACACCGTGAGATCCGCTCCGACCAATGACCACCCGCGCCGCGCGAGCCACCAGGCCAGAGCGCCGAAGAGCATCACCAGGGCCACCGGTCCGACGATCTCCCCGAGCAGGTTCTGCGCCATCTGGATCCACGGACGCAGCGGCACGACCTCGCGAGGGGTCCGCCAGGCGGCCATCGTCCGCGTGTATCCGTCGGGCACCCCGGTGCCCCACCAGACGAGCAGAGGCCACTCCACCGCCGCGAGCCCGGAGGCGAGCCACGCCATCACCGGGCCGGCCAGCGAACGGATCGTCACGGCCTTGGGCATCCCCCGGACGGCGAGCACCTCACGCCCCAGGTGCACGGTCAGCACGACGGCCATCGGCACTCCCACCGGCCGGGAGAGACCGAGCAGGAGCAGCAGGGGTACGACGGAGACGTACCGGTGCCGTTGCAGGCACATCAGGACGGCTACGACCAGCAGGAGGGCGAGCGACTCCGAGTAAGGCAGTTGGAGCACCAGCGACGACGGGAAGAAGCTGAGAAGCACCACGGCCCAGATGGCCGTGCGCGGCCCGGTCACCCGTTCGAGGAGACTCCGGAGAAGGACGACGGCACCACCGGCGGCGGCGAGCGACACGAGAGTCGCCGTCAGGGTCCAGTCCAGGCCGGTCACCCTCATGAGGGCACCGGTCAGTTTCGGGAAGAGCGGGTAGAACGCCCAGGTGTTGGTGACGACCGCTCCCGCCGCGTCCACCGGGAGCGGGGAGGGGTAGCCCTCGAGCACGATCCGGTGGTACCAGGTGCCGTCCCAGTTGTTGGCGATCTCCAGATAGTTCCACCGGCGCCCGTCCGGATGCGGGGCGGCCATCGCCGCCGCCCGGTGGGCGACGAAGGTGAAGAACACCCGGCTCGCGGCGAACACGGCGAGCGCCTGTCCCCACCCCGGCAGACACCTCCACAGGCTCCAGGGATCACGACGCCGTTCCCGGCCGCCCGGGCGGCGCAGAGCGACCGGCTCCGAGATCACGTCCACGACCAAGGGCCCCGAGTGGATCGTCACGCCGTCCCCCTGACCTGGCATCCGACGAGATGGTCATTGACCAGGCCGCACGCCTGCATGGCGGCATAGGCCGTGGTCGGTCCGACGAACACGAAACGGTGCTCCTTGAGCGTCTTCGACAGGGCCGCCGACTCGGACGTGGCCGTCGGGACGTCGGCGAGGGTCCGAGGAGGCCGGTGGCGGCCGGCAGGAGGCGCGAACGACCACATCAGGGCCTCCAACCCTCCCTGCCGGCGCAGGTCGAGCACGGCCTGCGCGTTCGTGATCGCAGCCCGGACCTTCGCCCGGTTCCTCACGATGCGGACGTCGGCGAGCAGGCGTGCGACGTCGTCCTCGCCGAACCGCGCGACGACCTGCGGGTCGAATCCGGCGAACGCGGCCCGGAACCCCTCCCGCTTACGAAGGATCGTCAGCCACGACAGACCGGACTGGAACGACTCCAGCGTGACGCGCTCGTAGAGAACCCGTTCGCCGTGGACCGGCCGTCCCCACTCGTCGTCGTGGTAGACGCGGTAGTCGTCCGTCGTGTCCGCCCAGGCGCACCGGGCCAGACCGTCCGGGCCGATCCGCAGGCCGGTCCCGTCCCCCGTGGACGAGTCGTCGCCCGTGGTCGCACGGGCAGCGGGGGCAGCGTCAGGCACCTCGGTCCCCGGACGCTTCCGGGCCGGACGCTTCCGCTCCCGGTCCGTCGAGGTCCAGCACCTCCGGGCACGGCCCACCCGTGGGCGGCGCCTCCGGGCGCGGCGCCCCCGCGGTCAGTACCTCCGGGGACGGCGCATCCGGGTCCGGTTCACCCGAGTCCGGTTCGTCCGGGTCTGGCATGCCCTCGATGCCGTCGGGACCGGACGGCGAGATCCCGCGCAGCAGCGCGATCTCTTCGTCGCGACGCCGGAGTTCGTCCACCAGCCGATCGATCACGGCGTCGACCTGCTCCATGCGGTATCCCCGCAGGGCCGCGTCGAACCGCAATGTCCCCAGAGCCTCGGGGACGACGTCCTCCGGCAGACCCCGGAAAGACAAGGACGTCTCCGGAGGCCGCATCGCACCTGAGATCCGTCCCGTCACCACTCCGACGGCCAGCGCGAGCACGACCATCGCCAGCAGGAGAAAGAGCCATGTCACCGGACGATGTTCCCACGTACCCGGTGAGCGGACCGCCTCCGCATCCGATCTGAGACCTTCGTTCCTCTCGCGCCACGGACGGCCACCGTGACAGGGAAGCGACAGGCCGTCCGAGTGACATCACGCCCGCAGGAGGGTGACAACAGTGGGTGACGATTGCCTCCCTGTAGGTAACCGAACGAGGGTGAGGGCACATCGAACTCACAACGTGCTGGAGGAACCATGACCGACCGCGTTCCGGGAACGCGCCACCTGAAGCTGCGGAAGAGGCATGCCCTCGCCGTTCTCGCCGTCGTGGCGCTGTGCGCGGTCCCCGCAGGCGACGCCCTCGCAGCGGGCAGAGGGCCCGGCGCCAAACCCGCGGGCCGCAGCGCGAAGGCCAAGCCGAAGGCGAAACCGAAGGTCAGGGTCGCTCCGAGGGTCAAACCCTCGAAGGTCCCGGTCGCGCTGGACTACGAGAAGGAGTCCGTGCGGCGGGGGTGGGCGTGGGGCAAGACCGTCCGCGGTGAGTACGTGACGGTCAACCGCTCCGGCACCGTGTCCACGGTGTCCCTTCAACGCGGCACGGTGAGCTCGGTGACGCCGACGAGCATCGTCGTGACCTCGGTGGACGACGTTTCCCTCACCTGGACCGTCACGAAAGGCACCGCGATCGTCCTCCCGCGCGCCCGGCGTGCCCGGGCTGCGGAGGACACCACCCCCACGACGTCGACGACGGCGTCCCCGGGCGACCCGACGTCCACGACGCCACCGGACCCGACGTCCACGGGCGACCCGACGTCCACCACGCCGCCGGAACCGACGTCGAGCGGGAACCTGACCCAGGGCATCACCGTCGGCGCCCTCGTCCGCGTCTGGGGGTACGGAGCGACGAACCCGACCGCACGGCTGATCATCAGTGATCCCTCCGCGCCCAAGACCGCTCCGCCGACCCCGACGACAGCTCCCCCGAGCCCCACGGAGACGGCCGAGCCCTCGGAGACGACCAACCCCACGGAGACGGCCGAACCTTCGGAGACGACCAGCCCCACGGAGACCACCGATCCCACGGAGACGACGGTCGAGGGCTGACCAGCACGGTCTCCGGCCTCAGCGGCGCAGTTCGCGGATTCCCCGGCCGAGGTCGGCGTGCCACCGTCGCCGGTAGCCGCCGACACTCTCCGGGAGGTCACCGAGGGGATCCTCCGCGTCGTCGACACCGTACGTGATGCGGTAGGCCATGATCCCGGCAGCGACGTCCATCCACCGGCGGGACTCCCCCGCCGGTGGCCGTGGACCGAGCGGCTCCGTCAGCCACGCGGGGAGCAGGGCCCCCTCGCCGACGGCGGCTGTCAGCTTCGTGCGCAGCCGCGTGAGCAGCTCGACGTCCGCCCGCTCACCCGCCGTCACGGTCGGGGCGAGCCTCGCCCGCTCGGTGTCGTCCGCCGAGAGGCGTTCCCTGGCCTCCTCGGCGTCGGGGGCGAGCAGATCCACCTCGCGGAGCGCCTCGGCGCGGGCCCCCCTCGCCGCGAGGTAGTCGCTGCGCGCCTGCCGGTGCTCGGGGTCCCCCTGGACCGTCGCGACGAGCCGGACACAGGAGTCGAGCAACGACCGGACGGCGGCCCGGCTGCGGGCCGCGGCGTCCCGGTGATCGGTGACGGAGGCTTCGAGGGCCGCACGCTCGAAGGTCGACAGCAGTTGGTCGGCGGCCCGGTGCCCGGCGTCCGCGGTCGCGGCGAGAGCCCCCAGTTCCTCCTCGACGTGGTCGAGGTCCAGGACCTGCGCTGTCCCCGAGCTGCGGATGTGCTGCTCGATCCACGTCACCTGCGCCGACAGGCGCTTGACGGTCGCGGTGAGCTCCCGGAGGTCCCGCTCGTGGCGGCCGAGCGCCGCACCGGTCTCCCCCCGCTCCGTGACGAGGCGCTCGACGTCCTCGTCCAGCTGGTTGATCGCCTCGACAATGCCGGGGAGCTGCCCCGCGACGACGTCCAGCGACTCGCCGAGCTCCCGGACCGACGCCGCGACGCTCGCCATCCCCATCTGGGCCCAGTCGCTCGTCATGCGCGGCTCCTCGCGAACGCGCCGCTTCTTCGCAGATCGAGCAAGGACGTGAGGCACATCGTCTGAACCACCGCGCACGCGATGCCGGCGGGCCATCCCTGAAGGACCGTCACCGGCCCGACGAGGAGACCGGCGATGCCGCATCCGGCGGCGAGGTACCGCTGCCGGACGTGTTTCCCGGCGGCGGGCGCGACGGAGAGCGTGCTCAGGCCGCTCGTCGCCACCACGGCGAGCAGGACGGCGGGAGCCCACCACCGCACGAGGACCTCCCGCCAGATCCCGAGCACGAGCAGCACCCCGCCGAGCGCGGCGGCGAGCGTCGCCGCCCGGACGACCTGGACACTGAAGGCCCGGGCGGGCAGATCGCGAAGGACGGGAAGCCGGTCTTCGAAGGTCAGGAGCTGGTCGGTCGCGTCGACCAGCAGGTCGACCGTCTCGGTCACCCGGGCGGAGGCCTCGCCGTCCCCCGGCGCCGCGGTGTCACGGTCGAGGGCGGTCACGGCGTCGTGAGCCGCGCGCACCCGATCGCGCAGCTCCTCGTACGTACGGTCGGGCTCGCCGGCGGTCACGACTCGGCCTCCAGCCACTCCTCCACCAGTTCTGTCGCGGAGAGGGAAGCCGGACCCCGGCGAAGACCCGCCTCGATCGTGTCCAGCGCCTCCGTCACGCTGGTCGTCCAGCTGGCGGCGGAGGCCGCGGAGGGCCGGACGAACCCCTGGGCGACGAGTTTGCCGACGAGATCACCCAGGCCCGCGAGAACCCCCGTCGGGTCCAGGACGACGACGGGCTTGGAGTGCATGCCCAGGGAGGCCGCCACCCACACCTCCAGCAGTTCCTCCAACGTCCCGAGGCCACCGGGCAGGGCGAGAAAGGCGTCGGCAGCGGCGTCCATCAGGCCTTTCCGCTCCCGCATGTCCTCGGTGACGACGAGCTCGTCCGCCTCGTCGTCAGCGACCTCGAGCCCGACCAGCGCCTGCGGGATCACGCCGAGAGTGTGCCTCCCACCGGCGCGGACGGCGCGGGCGACGGTCCCCATCATCGAGATCCGGCCACCTCCGGAGACGAGATCGTGTCCACGCTTCGCCAGCTCCTCGCCGACCTCCCGGCTCAGCTCCAGGTGAGCCGGGTGAAG
>JAUPKQ010000258.1 GCA_030837345.1 Actinomycetota bacterium
ATTATGTCAACTACGCCGTCTCTGGCCCCTGCTCCGGCCCTCCACGGACGGACGACTCACCCGACCGGTCATGGCGCGATGATCACGCCGGGGATACCCTTGACGACCGCGGCCACTTCATCGGCAGACAACGCCAGCGAAGACAGCTTGGGGGCAGCGATGACCATCTTTGGAACACGACCCACCGTCACACGACTACTGCTCGTCACGGCGTTCCTCGGCACAGCCCTGGGCATGGTGGCCCTGCCGGCCACCGGAGCCGAGCCGTCGGGCACACCGGCGAACGCACCGGTACCCGCCGCACCCTGCGTCAGCGTTCGCGGTCCGGACGGACTACCCACCGAGGCGATCCGCCTCCGGCTCGGCACCTGCCTGGAGGTACACCTCCGCGAAGCCGCCGGATCAACCGGATACGCCTGGTCGGTCCGGTCCGTCACCGGCGGACTCACCTTCGTCGGCGACGTCCTCATCCCACCCACCGGTCCTTCCCCCACCGACCCCGCGCCCCCCGGAGCCCCCGGCGACCACATCTTCACCTTCCGGGCCGTGAGGCCCGGCTCCGGCTCGGCGTCCTTCGACCTGCGCCGCTCCTGGGAACCAGAGCCCGGTCAGACCGTGACGGTCACCGCGATCATCCGGCCGAGGCTGTGACCCGAACCCCGAACCCCGAACCCCGATCCGGGTCGGCGTCATCGGCCTCAGCTGCACCGTCCCCTCACCAAGATCGAAAAGGCGGGAAACGCTCCCCTCCCGTGAGTCTTGCCGTGTCGTGTGACTGTAGACGGTTGTCCTGATGCCGGGCCTGTTATTACCGCCGGAGTTGACTCTGGGGGATCACGCCTCTCAAGGGACGACTCCGGTCGTCCGACTCGTACGACAGATCCGTTCGTCCCTGATCCGGGGCCGTTCGGTACGACTTTCACCTGCGGCGAGGAGAGACGATGCGCGGTTTCGAGAAATCCCCGGAGAGGACCGGTGACCGCGGCCTCGTCGCGAGCTGGTTCATGGATCTCGGGATCGGGCTGAAGATCTCCGGAACCGTCTTCCTGGTCGCGCTGATCACTCTGACCGTGGGCGCGGTCGCCAGTCTCCGGATGGGGTCGCTCTACCGGGACACCGAGGCCGTGGCGGCGGCCGGTCGCAAGATCGAAAACCTTGGCCGGGTCCAGCGGTCGGTTGTCGCGCTCCGGGCCGATCTGCGGGACCACATCCTCGCCAGCGGTTCCGGCCTGGAGAGTTTCGCCGCCGCGATCCGGGCCAACGACGTGCAGGTCGACGCCGCCGTGGCCGAGTTCGCGGCGGTGGCCTTGACGGACGCCGAGCGAACCCGGCTCGACACGTTCCGCACGAACTTCGCCGAGTACCGCACGCTGCGGGACGAGCAGGTCCTCCCCCCGAGCGAGCGGGGCGACAAGGCGGTGGCCTACCGGGCGCTGACCGAGGTGGCCATCACGCCGTACAAGAAGGCCTTAGCCGCACTCGACGAGCTGACGAAGATCCAGTCCGAGCGGAGTGCCGAGGTCACCTCCGAGGCTGAGCGGAGTTTCCACCGGGTCCGTAACGGCCTCCTCGGGCTCGTCGCGGTCGGGCTGTTGCTGGCCATGGTGCTCGCGGTCGGGGTGACCCGGTCGATCGTCCGGCCGCTGCGCCGGGTGCAGGACGTCCTGGTCTCGGTCTCGGAGGGCGACCTGACCCGTCAGGTGCGGGTGTCCCAGCGCGACGAGGTCGGGCAGATGGCCTCGGCCCTCGTGGCGGCCACGGAACAGATCCGGCAGTCGGTGACGGCCATGGCCAGCAGCGCCGACACGCTCACCGACGCGGCCGGGGACCTGTCGACGGTCAGCAGCGAGATCGCCGCCACCGCGGAGGAGACCAGTGCCCAGGCGGGAGCCCTCGCCCAGACCGCGGAGCTGGTGTCCGACAACGTCTCCCGGGTGGCGGCGGGTACCGAGCAGACGGGCGCCAGCATCCGCGAGATCACGGAGAACGCCGTCAAGGCCGCCCAGATCGGCGCGCAGGCGGTGTCCCAGGCACAGGACGCCAACGGGACCGTCTCCGAACTCGGTGACGCCTCCCTGGAGATCGGCCAGGTGGTCAAACTGATCACCACGATCGCGGAGCAGACGAACCTCCTCGCGCTCAACGCCACGATCGAGGCCGCTCGGGCGGGAGAGCACGGAAAGGGCTTCGCCGTGGTCGCCGAGGAGGTCAAGGAACTCGCCAAGGAGACCTCCAAGGCCACCGAGGACATCGAAGCCAAGATCGAAACCATCCAGAGCGGCACCGCCGGCGCGGTCGACGCCATCAGCGGGGTGCGGACCATCATGGAGCGCGTCAACGAGTACCAGAGCAGCATCGCCAGCGCCGTCGAGCAGCAGGCGAGCATCAGCACCGAGATCAGCCAGAACGTCGCCGAGGCCGCGACCGGCAGCGGCGAGATCGCCGTCCGCATCGGCGGGATCGCCGCCGCCGCCCAGATGACGACCGACAGCATCATGCGCAATCAGCAGGCCGCCGAGCGCCTGTCCGCGATGAGCGGCGACCTGCGCCAGCTGGTCTCGCAGTTCCGGTACTGACGACGACGGACGGTCTCAGATCCCGCCGATCGAGCGCCGGAGCAGGTCGAGCGAGCGCGGTAGCGGAAAGCCCGTCGTCCCGTCGTACACGAGGTTCGCCGTGACGACGGACCGAGCGTAGGCGCGCTGCAGGCCACGCGGTTTCAACGGCATGCCCGGAGGCCAAGGCAGGCTGCCGCGGGGGCCGCCGGGCTTGCTGTTGCTGCGGATCGAGGTCCACAGACTGCGCACGGTGCCGCCCTGGAGGGCGGACACGAGCGACTCCCGCACGGCGATCCACTGGCGCAGGCGGACCGCCGCGACACCGGTCAGCACGAGGGGTTCACCGGCGGGTTCACCGGCGGAGGACGGCGAGGCGGAGGACGCGGAGGACGAGCCGGGCACGGCGTCCGGGGGGACGTCGACCAGCACCCGGTCACCGGTGTTCCGGACCTGGTCCAGGCGCATCGCCGACAGTTCCACCGACCGGACGGGCCACACGGACATCACCGCCAGGATGGCGGCGAGGCGGACGTGGTCGTCCGGACCGCGGCCCGGCAGCTGACGGGTGAGGGCGACCATCGCGGAGGCGATCTCCGGTTCGCTCAGGAGCTCGCGCAACACCGGTTTCGGCGCCCGGTGTTCGGGGACCTCGGCACCGGCGAACACCGCCAGAGCCCGGAGCGACGCCATCCGGGCCCGTTGCGTCGAGACATTCGGCTCACCGACGCCCCGCAGGACGGGGTCGGCGTAGGTCGTCCACTCCCCCGCGAACTCGGGGGCGAAGAGCTCGGCGAGCCTCACGCGGTGCAGGAGTCCGGTGGCGGCGTTCCTCTCCCCCGCCTCCAGAGCCTGCCCGGTCGACACGTCCCTCACCTGCCGGACGGCGGCGAAGAGCAAGGCTTCCCGCAGGGCCCAGCCGCGCTGCCGCCGGACGGAGGACGACACGGTTCCGGAGGCGTCGAGCTCCCCCAGGTAGGCCTGGACGACGTCCACCGCCCGGCGCGTTGTGATCGACATGAGCCCACGCTACGACGGCCGTTGCGGATGAGTGTTAGATAGCGCGCTCATGCCGCACTCTCGCCTTGCGGCGGGAGACTCCCGGCCTGACCCGCCGAGGAGTCGTCTTTCCCTGCGACGTCGCCGACCAGGACGAGGCCACCGACCTTGCGGGCAGGAATGGGCAGTGTCCCTTCGCGGTACCACTTCCGTGCCACGGCGTAGGAGACGCCCTGAGTGGCGCGGGCGACCAGCTGCGCGATGTCCTTCCGTGCGTTCACTCTGCAGGTAGTAACCCTATGAGGTTACTTTCCCGACGGGACCGGGTACGCGAACTGTGGTCAGGACCGGACGGTGTGGTCAGCACCGGGCGGTGGCGCCGCAGCATTCGAGGGACGGCTGAGGCCTCGGACGGGGTTCGACGGCGTCCGCGGCGTGCCGCAGCGCACGCGCGGTGGAGGCGCGCAGCTGGCGGGTCACGGCGCGGGGCTCCTCCCGATGCGGCCGGGGAAGGATCACCGGGGCATCAGGCCTCGCTGACAGCACCTCACGGCGTACCGCCTGGACGGCCCAGGGCGCGGAGACGATCGGTTCCATCAAGACCTCCTGGTGGATGCGGGATACGCGGTTTCACGACCGGTGGGTGCCGGGCCGGTCGAGGCCCGGACGACGAGAGCGAAGGGCAGGACGACGCGCCGGGCGGACGGGTCGTCCGGTGGGTCGAGCAGGAGCTCACCGGCACGCCGTCCCTTGTCGCGGGACGGCTGGCGCACGGTCGTCAGACCCGCCGCCGCGGCCTCAGGGATGTCGTCGAACCCGGCGACCGAGATGTCGGCGCCGGGCCGCAGCCCGCGGACGTCGAGGGCGTCGAGGACGCCGAGGGCGAGGACATCGGCCATCGCGACGATCGCCGTCGGCCGGGGGACGCGGTCCAGGACCAGGGCGGCTGCCACGGCGCCACTCTCCCGGCTCACGCCAGGGACGTGGACGACGGTGACGTCGTCCCAGCCGACACCGCGCTCCCCCAGGCCCTCCGCGTAACCACGCAGACGTTCCCGACCGACCCAGTGGCGGACGTCCCGCCAGTGACCAGCGACGACGACGGGAGCAGGGGGACACTCCCCGATACCGAGGACCGCGATGCGGCGGTGGCCCAGGGCGACGAGATGGCGGGCGATCTCGCGGGCGGCCGCGGCCTCCTCGATCCCCACCCCCATCGCGGTCCCGGCCTCCGGACGCAGATCACTCACCACGACCGGGAGACCCCTCGTCGTCAGGGCGGGAAGAGCCGGGTGCCAGTCCGGTACACAGTGCACACAGAACCCATCGACAGCGGCCTGACCCACCGTCTCCTCCGCGCCGTGCGCCCCCGGGCCACCGTCCCCCAGCGGGATGAGCAACAGTCCGTTCCGCCCCCGTTCCGCCGCCTCGGCGAGCCCGCCGAGAAATTCCACCGCGTAGGGATCGCTGAACGCGTGGGATAGCGAGTCGGTGAACAGGACGCCGATCGCGCCGACACGGCCACGCCTCAGGGAACGGGCCGTGGGATCCGGACCGGAGTACCCGAGACGGGCGGCCTCCGCTGAGGGGATGCCTCCTAGAAGAAGAGTCCCCGGCGCTGGGCGGACCGCTGGAGCCAGGCGTCGAGCTCACGGGCCCAGTCGGTCTGCTCGGCGGAGGCGTAGTCGACGGTGAAGTTGCCGAAAGCGTCCTGTCCCTCGGTGAACATCCCGCCCCGCTTGTCGATCTCGAGGACGACCTGGAGGTTCTGCGGGGTCGCGATGAAGGTGAGCTCGAGTTCCTTGATGGCGCCGGCGTACTGGGGCGCCGGAGTGAACTCGATCTCCTGGTAGAAGGGCAGCATCTGGTGGACACCGCGGACGTGGCCCTGCTCGAGGTCCGCGCGCCGGAAGCGGAAACCGAGGCGGGACAGCCCTTCGAGGATCTTCTCCTGGGCCGGCATCGGGTGGATGGCGAAGGGGTCGAGATCCGACTTGTCGATGGCGCGCGCGACCTCGAGCTCGGTGCGCAGACCCATCGTCATGCCGTGGAGCGGCTGGCCGTAGACGTGGGTGATGGGAGCCTCGACCGGGACGGTGAACTGGAACGGCACGCTCATCTGCTGTTGCGGGGCGAGGGAGAACCGGCCGGTCACCGCGAGCCGGGCGAACTCCTGGTCGGCGGACCACTCGGAGTCGCCGCTCTCCACCTCGACCCGGGTGAGCAGGCCGAGAGCGACGTACTCGATGTCGACCTGGTGGTCACCGCCCATGATGTTGATCTGCCCGTCGAGCTGCTCACCGGGCCGGACGTTGGGATTGTTGATCACCGTGTCGACGGAGGGACCGCCGACACCCATGGACTGCAGGAGGCGTTTGAACACGTTGATGTGACCCTTCTGTGGACGCGACGAGCGCGAGGACCCGGATTCGGACCCTACCGATCAGCACGACGCACCGGGAGTCCCTGACGTTCCCGACACGCGTCACGTGACGCCCGGGAAGCCGCCGGGGCTACCGCTCCCGGCGGACCGTGGCGCGGCTTCCCTTGATGCGGCTGCGGGACAAGGCGCTGATCACGGTATCCGCGGCGCGGTCGGGGATCTCGACGAGGGAGAACCGGTCCGTGATCTCGATCGCGCCGATGTCACGACCGGCGAGTTCGGTCTCGCCCGTGATGGCCCCGACGAGATCCTGCGGCCGGACACCAGAGCTGCGTCCCAGGCTGACGAAGAGCCGGGTCATGCCGTTGCCCGGCGCGCCCGGACGACGTCCGCCGCGGGCCGGCACGGCGGCGCCGCGATCGTCGCGGGGGCGGCCCCGGTGCGCGTCACGGTCGTTCCGGACGGGTCTGCCGTTCCGGACAGACCGGTCGCTCTGGACGGGCCGGAGGGCGACGACGGGGATCTCGGCGTCGTCGTCGGCGCCGGTGGTGGTCGCGGCGTGGGCGAGCCGGACGGCGGCGAGAGCGATCTCCATGAGGTCGAACTCGTCGGCGAGGGACTCGACGACGACGCGGAACGGTTCGAGGTCGTCCTGCAGCAGCGACTCGTGCAGTGAGGCGCGCGTCAGTTCCAGTCTCCGGGCACGGAGGTCCGCGACCGTGGGCACCTGGGCCACGGTGATCTTCTGCCGGGTGACCCGTTCGATGCTCTTGAGCATGCGGTGTTCGCGGGGTTCGACGAGGGTGATGGCGACGCCCTCACGACCCGCCCGGCCGACCCTGCCGATCCGGTGGACGTAGGGTTCGACGGCGGCGGGAACGGTGTAGTTGACGACGTGCGTCAGGTGATCGACGTCCAGGCCTCGCGCCGCGACGTCGGTGGCGACCACGAGCTCGGTCGTCTGTGAGCGCAGCCGGTTCATCACGCGGTCGCGCTGTTCCTGGCTCATGCCGCCGTGGAGTGCCTCGGCCCGGTAGCCGCGGCCGTTGAGGGTCTCGGCGACCTCGTCGACCTCTTCGCGGGTGCGGCAGAAGACGAGGGCCGCACCGGGTGACTCGACGTCGAGAAGGCGGCCGAGAACCGCGGGTTTGTGGGCGCGCTGGACGAGGTAGGCGGTCTGGCGGACCTTGGGAGTCTCGCCGGCCGTCGGGGCCTCACGCTCGATCTCGATGCGGACGGGGTCCTTGAGGTACTCCCCCGCGATGCGACCGATGCGGGGAGGGAGGGTCGCGGAGAAGAGGACGGTCTGCCGTTGCTCGGGGGCGCGGGTGAGGATGGATTCGATGTCCTCGGCGAATCCCATGTCGAGCATCTCGTCGGCTTCGTCGAGGACGACGAGCCGGACGGTGTCGAGGGTGAGGGTGCCTCGTTCGAGGTGGTCGAGGGCCCGGCCGGGGGTGGCGACGACGACGTCGACGCCGCGGCGGAGTTCGCGGATCTGGTGGTGGATCGGCTGCCCTCCGTAGATGGGGAGGACACCGGCCTCGAGTTCGCGTCCGTAGCGGTGGACCGCCTGGGACACCTGGATGGCGAGTTCGCGGGTCGGGACGAGGACGAGGACGCCGGGGCCGCTGGCCGCCTGGTCGCGGGGGGCCTTGCCGCGTGATTCGCGGTCACGGGATTCGCGGTCACGGGCGCGGGCCGCGCGGTCGGCGGCGGTGGCGGCGCCGACGAGCTGGAGGGCGGGCAGGGCGAAGGCCGCGGTCTTGCCGGTGCCGGTGGCGGCCTGGCCGAGCAGGTCGTGTCCGGCGAGCAGGGGCGGGATCGCCCGGGCCTGGATGGGGGTCGGCTCCTCGTAGCCGAGGGCGACGAGGGTGTGGAGGAGTTCGGGGCGCAGCCCGAGGCCCGCGAAGCCCGCTTCGGGTGACTCGGGTGGGGGGTCCGTGGGTCCGGCCGTCCCGGCCGGGTCGTCCCCGGGTACCTCGCTCACGCCCGCCTCCTCGTCGGTCCGCCGTTCGCCGGACCGTCGACAACCATATGCCGTCGGAAGGGTGCGGTCGTGCCGGTGGAGAGCCGGCCGGGCGTCACCCGGTTATGCCGTCACGGTCCGTGAGGTTACGGACGCGTTCCGGGCATCCCTGTTCGGGTGATTCCCCTTGTGGTCACCCGGAGCTACTGTGACACACGGTTCGACACGTTCAGTGACACTACGTGACGTTCGGAGCGTCGGTGAGCGGAGGGCCCCGTGACCAGGTACGACGATCCGGCGGGACGGCGTCGCCCTCGCCGTCCCCGTCTCGCCACGTCGCCGCTGCTGCTCGTGGTCGCCGGTCTCGTCGTCGCCGGGCCGGTCGTCGCGTTCTTCACACCCGCCGTCCTGCCCGGTGTCCTCAACGATGCCCGGAGCCGGGTGCCGTGGTTCCCGGAGCCCGGCTGCGCGGTGACGGTGATCGAGGTGGTCGCTCCCCCGGAGGTCGTGGGGGCCGTCCGGACGGCGGTGGCCGGGGTGCGGGGCCGCAAGCTGCCCGACGGGACCTGCGCGCAGGTCCGGGTGCGCGACCAGGTGCCGTCGGACACGGTGGGCGGCAGCGAGGTGCTCCCTCCGGGCCGCGCCCCGCACGTGTGGATCAGTGACTCCTCCCTGTGGGCGGGGCGGGTGCGGTCGTGGAGACTCACCGGGGCGGGGTCGTTCGGCAGCACCCCCGTCGTCCTGGTGACGAACCCGGCGACCCGGGCCGCCTCGGGGTGGGGAACCGCCGCGCCGTCGTGGCTGGCCGCTCTCGACGGAACCCACCCGCTCG
>JAUPKQ010000259.1 GCA_030837345.1 Actinomycetota bacterium
CGCGCCGGGTCTCAGATCGCGCCGGCCTCGCGTGAGGTGAGGCCGTACTTCTCCGCGACGGGGTTCCACATCTCGACGAACCGCACCTTGGCCGCGCTGGCCCGGGCGGAGAACCGGTCGGCGTCCACCTGGTCCTTCGTCCGCGGGGCCCCGGCCCGGCACTCCCGGGTGGCGACGTCGTCCGCCCAGGCCGCGAGCGCGTCGTCCGCCTTGGCGGAGGTGTCCTGCAGGGTGATGAACGCCCGGAGGGCGTCTCCCGGGCCGTCCTCCCCCGGGGACGACGGCCCGGCGGACGACAGCGCGGTGGCCTCGGTCGAGAGCGCCCGGCGTTCCTCACCGGCCTTCTTGAAGATCTTCGCAGCCTCGCCCGCCTCGACCCGGCAGGACTGAAGCGCCGCCGCCGTGGCCCCGACCTGACCACGAGCGGTCGAGCTGCGGTCGAGCAGGGCGTCGAGGGAGGTGACGGCCGCGCTGCCCGCGGCGGTTCCGGAAGGCTCCGGTGACGCCTCGGACGTCGCCTCCGCTGACGGCTCGGGTGCCGGCGCCGCCCCCTGCGAGCTGATCGCGCCCGGGTCGGCGGTACCGCCCGCCGCCGTGCCCCGCGACACCGTGATCGGTGAGGGGGTCGCCGTCACCTCGGCGCTGCCACGGGAGTTGAGCCACAGCAGTCCGGTCGCGGTGACGACGACGACCCCCAGAGCCGCCACGGCGAGGACGAGGACCGGGGGCTTGCGGCGGGGATCGTCCTCACCGGCCCGGGGCGACACGTTCCACGGCTGGTCGCCCGAGGGGAACGGTCCCGGAGGAGGGGGAAGGTACTGGGCTGACGGGTACTGAGCGGGCGGGTACTGGCCGGGCGGGTACTGGCCGGGCGGGTACTGGCCGGGCGGGTACTGGGGAGCCGCTTCCCGCGGAAGAGCCTCGGGGTTCGGGGGCCAGCCTTCCGGACGGAGGTGATCCCAGGAGAACTCGTTGGGGGACGACGACGCGGGGTCGTCCCCCTCGGGAAGGGAGGACATCACGGTCGGCGGGGACATCACGGTCGGCGGGGACATCACCCCGGGAATGCCGGACGCGGCGGTCGCCGGAGCGGGCGGGACCGTCGAGGGGACCGTGTACTGGACCGCCGACGGAACCGTCGGAGGGACGACGTGCTGAACCGTCGGAGGAGACTCCGGAGGAACCGCCGTCACGCCCTTCCGGGAGCCGAGGTGCCCGTGGGTCAAGAAGGCATCGGAGTACCAGGCGTCCACGGCGTCGAGGGACAGCGGCGGAAGCGGCTCCGGGACGTCGTCCAGCGGTGAGGGCGCCCGGTACTCGCCGGTCGACCAGTTCGCGGGTATGGGACGGCGCGCCGTCCCCAAGGCGTCCTGTCCCTCGCCAGCGTCCTCGCCAACGTCCTCCCCGAGATCCTCGGTGACGCCCTCGCCGGGACCGTCGTGTTCGAGACCGTCGCCGTCGCGGTCATCGTCGCCAGGGCCGCCCGGCATGGTCTGTCCGTCCACGCTCACCTCCCGGTCCGCGTCCGTCGGTCCGAGGAGGTTTCGGCACGGCCCGGAACCGCCACGGACCGGACACGGTGACCGGCGACGGCGCACGAGCGCGACCGCTGGTGACGAACGGCAACCGCGGGCTTCGACTCCCCCGAACTCCGGCACATGGTCCGGTCAGGCTACTGCGGCGAGCCGTCCGGGAGAAGTGATGCAAGAAGGCATATACAGACGGGCACCCATTCGGGTGACGGCTACGAAGAGTGATCAGAGGGCGGGCGGAACCACTCAGTGGGGAACGAGCGGCGGATACCAGCCCGTCTCGGGATGAGCGTCCTCGGTGCGGTGGTCACTCGTGTCGGTGCCCAGCCACGGAGCCACCAGGCACGTCACCAGCAGGATGGCGAACAGCACCATGATCATGTGACTCACCCCTGTCGTTTTCGCACTCTCGTCAGCGCGTTCACTCTCAGGGTCCCCCGGGAACCGTCATCGGTCCAGCAACAGTCTTTGAACTATCGTTAAGCTGTGCTGCACAATGAAGGATGCTCAGCAGCCACCTCCTCGCCGTCCACCGGACCGTGGTCGCCGAAGGGTCCCTGACCCGGGCCGCCACGACCCTCGGTTACACCGTGTCAGCCATCAGCCAACAGCTCGCCCGGCTGGAGGCCCAGGCGGGGGTCGCTCTGTTCGAGAAAGTGGGCCGGGGAGTGCGACCGACGCAGGCCGGGTTGCTCCTCGCGGAACACGCGTCGCGGGTCCTGCACGAGATCACCGAGGCCGAGACGGCCCTCAGCGCCCTGCGCGACGGGCACGCGGGACGCCTACGCGTCGTATCCTTCCACTCCGCGGGCGAGTCGCTGCTGCCACCGGCGATCGCGACCCTGCGGGTTCAGCTCCCCCAACTGCACGTCCACCCGATCGTCGACGAGGCGCCGGGAGCGCTGCGCCGTCTCCGGGCGGGCGAGGCCGATCTCGTCATCATGGTCGAGTCGTACTCACGCGACGACGCCCCGGACGACGACCTGCACCGTTGGCATCTGCTGGACGACGAGTACCGGGTCCTCCTGCCGCACGACCACCCGCTGAGCCGGCTTCGCACCGTCCCCGTCGAGGCGCTCGCCGACACCGACTGGATCGTCACCGTCGCGCCTCCGGACTATGTCCGTGAGACGACGGTCGCGATCTGCCGCAGGGCGGGATTCAGCCCCCGGATCATCGCCGAGGCGGACGAGTTCCCCGTCACCCAGGGGTACGTCGCGGCAGGGCTCGGCGCGGCCCTCTTCCCGCTGCTGGCGCTCGGCGCCGTCCGGAGCAAAGTCGCGGTGCGGAAACTCGCCCCTCCCCCGAGACCACGGCACATCTGGCTGGCCACCCGTCCGGTGCTCGCGGAACAGCCCGCCGTGCACCGGATGGTCGAGGCCCTCCAGGAGGCGGCGGCGGTCCAGCCGGCCCGAAGGACGTCGCACCGGTCCGCTCCGCCCCCGTGACCCGGCCCCCCTCGGGGGAGAACGGCGCTCACCGGCGCGAACTCCCCGAATCGTGTTGTCCTGGAGGCCCTCAGGGGGCCACAATGACCCCGCCGACGTTTGCAGGTGTGGTTCACCGTGTCGTCGGCACCCCTCTTTCCTGACACCGTCGGGCGGTCACCCATTGGGGCCGTCGTGACGGTGTCATCCCACATTTCGTCCTTCATCAGTTTCGGGGGTTCATGGAATGACTTCCGCCCGCAACCACATTGACCAGCTCGAACCCCGGACCGTCGTCGATCCCGGCGCCGAAGTACTGATCTATTTCGGAGACGATCCGCTGCGCGTCTACCAGCTGCGCCAGTGGTTGCCGGTCCTCGAACAACTCCACCGTCACCACCGTGTCCACGTGATTCTGCGGGAACGCGCGACATATGAGATCGTTCGCGAGGTCACCTCGCTGCCGGTCGCACTCCTGCGAGGCTTCGGCGAACTCACCGAGGCCTATCGGCTCGGGCGCCACAAGGTGATCATCTATGTCAACAACTCGGCGAAGAACTTCCAGTCGCTCGTCGCGCGCACCATGCTGCACGTTCATGTGAACCACGGCGAGAGCGACAAGATATGCATGGTCAGCAATCAGGTCAAGGCCTACGACCAGGTATTCGTCGCCGGTGAGGCCGCGGTGAACCGTCACCGCGCGACGCTCATCGGTTTCGACGATCGGGCGCTCATCCCCGTCGGCCGTCCCCAGCTCGATCTGCGCCCGGCCCCGGTGCTCCCGCCGAGCCCTCGACGGACCGTGCTCTACGCCCCGACCTGGGAGGGCGAGGAGCCGTCGAACAACTACACGTCCGTCGACGTGATGGGTCGAAGGATCGTCGCCGCCGCTCTCGCCGTGCCGGACACCAGGGTGGTCTACAAGCCGCATCCGCGCGTCGCCACCAGCGCCACACCGTCGATGGTCGCGGGGCACACCGCCGTCCTCGGCCTGCTCGCCGACGCCACCCGCCGGGATCCCGGCGCCGGGCACACCGCGGACCTGACCGGTGACATCCTCGCCGTCTTCCCCGGCTGCGACGCCATGGTCACCGATGTCTCCTCCGTCGGGCTCGACTACCTCTACCTCCACGGCGACCGGCCGCTGCTGATCACCGACCGGTACGCGGACCCCGCCCGGCTGCACGCCAACGCCCCTGTCAGCCGATGCGCGGACGTCGTCGACCCGTCCTCGGTCGACGACCTCACCGCCGTCCTCACCGCGCGCCTGGCGAACGACGTCCACCGGCACGCGCGGGCCGCCATGCGGCGCTACTACTTCGGTGACCGTGAGGTCGGCGAGAGCACCCGCGACTTCATCGCGTCGATCGGCTCGGCGATCCGGACACGGGACCGCCGGACGCACCGCCGGGAGGAGTGGCTGCGGACCTCGGCCGTGCCGTTGCCGACGTACCTGGCGCCCGAGGCCTACGGCGCCACGAAGCGCGGACCGGCCGAGGACCTCGGACGTGACGTCCCCGCCGTCATCCTGGACGGCGATCCCTCGCCGGGCACGCCGATCGAGGTCACGGTCCTGGCCGCCGGGCTCGGCACCCGTCTCGGGATGCCGTTCCCCAAGCCGCTGACGCCGCTGTCCAACGGCCGGAGCATCATCCAGCAACAGCTCGACAACCTCGCCAGGTGCTTCGGGGACGACGCGAAAGTCACCGTCGTCGTCGGTTTCCGCCCTGATCTGATCATGGGAGCCGTGCCCGACGTCCGGTACGTGTTCAACGAACGGTACGAGAGGACCAACACCTCCAAGAGCCTCCTCAAGGCGTTGCGTGCCTCCGGACCCGGCGGGATGCTGTGGCTGAACGGCGACGTCGTGTTCGACAGCGGGCTGTTGCTGCGCATCGCTCCGCTGATCCGCCAGGACGAGAGCTTCGTGTGCGTCAACACCGAGGCCGTCGGCGAGGAGGAGGTCAAGTACCGGGTCGACCGTGACGGTTTTGTTACCGTGTTGTCGAAGACAGTGGCCGAGGGCCTCGGCGAGGCCGTCGGGATCAACTACATCGCGTCGTCGGACAAGGCGACGCTCATCGAGCATCTCGAGCGCTGCACCGACCAGGACTATTTCGAACGCGGGATCGAACTCGCGATCGACGTCGGCCTGAAGGTTCGGCCGGTGGACATCTCCGAGTTCTTCGTGGTGGAGGTGGACTTCACCGACGACCTCGAGCGTGCCAACGAGGAGGTGGGCAAGACCGTCACATCCGCCGCCTGACTGCCGGACGCCTCCGCCCGGTGGTCGGCGGACGGCGCGACGGCCGCCGTATGGGCACCAACGGCATCTTCGGATCGTCAACGGTCGTGCTGGGTCACCGCGGCTGCGGGAAAGGCAGCGTCGAGGGGTTCGACGAGAACACGCTTCGCTCCTTTCTCGCAGCCGTTCGCATCGGGCTGAAGTGGGTCGAGGTCGACGTCCGGCGCACCCGTGACGACATCCTGATCGTCACCCACAACCCCGCGCGGGACGACGGGGCCTTCTGGGCGGACCTCACCGGCGAGGAGGCGTCCGCGTCAGGAGTCCTGCTCCTCGACGTCCTGCTGGAAGCCCTCCCCGACGGGGTCGGGGTCGACTTCGACGTCAAGTCCTCCCTGGAGGACGCGCCCCGGGAACGCCCTCTCACCACGATGGGCCTGCTCGCGCCGGTGCTGCGCCGGGAGTCCCGCCGCCGGCCGACGCTGGTGACCTCCTTCGACGGCGCGGCCCTCGGGATCGCGCGCGACCTCGCCCCCGCCGTCCCCCGCGGGCTGCTCACCTGGGTCGAGTTCCCGGTCGGGCACGCCGTCGCCTTCGCGGCCCACCTCGACGTCGAGGTGCTGGCCCTGCACGGCGGCTCGCTGAAACCGAACCGGGTCGAACCCGGCCACCTGCAACGCCCGTTGCCGCAGGTGGTCGAGACGGTCCACGCCACGGGACTGGAGCTCCTCGCCTGGTGCCCCGGAACCCGTTTCTCCAGGGAACTGATCGCGGCAGGCGTCGACGCTCTCTGCGTGAACAATGTGCCGAAGATCCTCGGGGATCTCCTTCTCACCCGTTCCGGCACCCCGTCGCGAGCAGGCTGACGACCCGGAACCGTCACTCTTCGATTACGCTGAATCACAGGCCGGGGACGGGGGCCGAACGAGAACGGGACGACCATGGCAGCGCATCTCACGTCCGGCGGACGACGTCTGCTCCTGCTCGTCGTCGTGGCACTCGCCGTCACGGTGACCGCGTGCGGAGGTGGGACGCAGAAGGCGGGCGGCCGTTCCAGCACGTCACCCCCTCCCCCCACCCTCGCCGTCCCGGGCCACGGCTCCCCCTCTGCCCGGTCCGGGACGGCCTCCCCGGCCCTTTCGACCACGTCCTCCACCGGCCCGGACCGCGGCTTTCTCCCCGGGCACGCCTACGACGCGGGCTGGCGAGCGGGACAACAACTCGCGGTGCTCGGCGTGGCCGCCGGATCGACCCTCGCCGTCCTGAAGACCCCCGCCGCGACGCCGTCCGCGACCGCCGTCACGGTCACCTCACTCTCGCCCGTCGCCGTCCGGCTCCGCGCGACCGGCCGGGCCCGCCAGGTGGGGACCGCCCTGTGGACCGAGATCGTCGCGGACGGCGTCACCGGCTGGGCCGAGACCGCCCACCTCGCCGTCGCGGCGGAGACGGCCGACGCGACCGCTGACGCCGTCGAACTGCTCGGCAGGCGCCCGACGGAAGAGACCATGCTCGACCTCGGCAAGGCCGTCGCCGCCGCCTTCGTCTCCACCGAACCGCCGTCCCAGGTCACCGTCGCGGTCGCGCCGACGGTCGGTGACCTCGGCGAGATCACCATGGACGTCGTCGGGCTCGCCGACGACTCCGTCGCCGGGCAGCGACTCCACATCTTCGGGACCCCCGGTGTCGAGTCCTTCACCCTGAAGAGCGTCGAAGCCACCCCACTATGCGTACGCGGAGTAGTCAATGGCCGCTGCGTGTAATCGCATCTCTCCTTTCGGTGACACGCCATTCGGGTATTCGTCGGGTGTGAAGAGGTCCCGGGTCCGCGACCTTGGCATAGGCTGACGGCACCGGTCCGGCCGCCCTCCGCCGAAAGGCGCAGGCGCCCCGTGCTGTCGCCCTCTGCTCCCGGATCGCCATCGGAGTCCGTCGTGACCGTGAATGCCTCCCTGCTCCGTCCAGGCCGATCCCTGCGATCCCTCCGATCCCTGCGATCCCTCCGATCCCGGCGTCCCGGCCGCTCCCGGGGTCCCGGCCGCTCCCGGCGTCCGCTGAGCCGGGCGATCGCCTTCCTCGGCGCGGCCGGGCTGATGCTGGGCCTCGGGACGGCGCTGGCCGGCCCCTCGTCGGCGGCCATCGCACCCTCGAACATCGCACCCTCGAACATCGCATCCGCCGTCACCCCGGCGACCTCCACCGCCGCGATGCGAGCCACGTCGGTCCGCGTCTCCTCGCTCGCGTTGACGGGGACGACGACGAGCGTCACCGTTCGCCGGATCCA
>JAUPKQ010000260.1 GCA_030837345.1 Actinomycetota bacterium
CCAGCCGCAGCGGGCTGACCGCGGTGCCGAGGCCGAGCAGCCGGGGCAGGTCGTCCGGGACCGCGAGCACCGCCTCCGCGGGCAGACCGTCGAGCCCGACGGCGAGGACGGCGGCGAATCCCCGGGTCGTCGGGGCCTCGGCCGGTGCGGAGAAGTACAGGTGGACGGGGCTGTCGAGTTGTCCCGGCGCGTCGGGCTCGGCGAGGAGGAACAGGGGTGACCGGCATTCGGTCACCGGCTCCATCGACCCCGGATCCGCCTCCAGCCGCGCCGGCAGGGGCGGCAGCTCCTCGCCGAACTCGAGGAGGAGCTCCAGACGCTGCCGCTCCGGGGTCTCCCGGAAGTCGTCGACGATCGCCCCGAGCCGTACCGGGAGGTTCTGCTCCATGTCGCGATCCTAGTTCGAGCGGTTCTCGCCGACGCTGGGCGAAGAACCACCTCCGCGGACGGGAGCGGCGTCCGCCGCCCGGAGCGGATCGGGTGACAGAATCCGTCCGTGAGCGCCGACATCCCCACCGGGTACAAGGACGTCGACCCGCGCACGGCCCGCCGGGTTCCCCTGTGGCACGTGCTGGACGGCGACGGCCCGCTGTTCGACGGTGACCCACCCTTCACGCACGAGGTCGTCGCGACGATCGCCGACCAGGGTTTCCTCCTCGAACGGGTGACCGGCCTCGGGACCCACACCGGTACCCACGTCAGTGCTCCGGCGCACTTCGTGCCGGACGGTCCGCTGCTCAGCGGGCTCGGCGAGGGCTGGGCGCTGATGCCTCTGGTGGTGATCGACGTCCGCGCGGGGGCCGGCGCTCGCGGCGGGGACCTCGTCGTCGGCAGGCCGGACGCCGAACGGTTCGAGGACGAGCACGGCCCGATCCCTCGCGGCGCCTGCGTCCTGCTGCTCACCGGGTTCGCGGAGCGCTGGGCCGACGGGACCCGCCGCTACCACGACCCCGCGCCAGGGTTCTCCGCCGACCTGGTCGCCTGGTTGTTCGACGTCCGGGAGATCCGTGCCGTCGGATCGGACACCTTCGGCCCGGACGCCTCGGCGGACACGTCCTGGACCGCGTCTTCGGCCGCGCTGCACCGGGGAGGGATCACGATCGAGAACGTCGGGCCCGGTCTCGCCCTGATGCGGCCCTTCGGCGACTGGGTCGCCGTCAACGGCCCCCGTCCGGGATTCTCCGGGTTCCCCGTAGGGATCACCGGGTTCACCGTCCCGGAGGTCCGCGGCGGCGATCGTCCCGATCCGGACACGCGTCGTTCGGGTCGTGTGGCATATCCGTGACGCCACCCGGTGCATTACGATCACCCGGACGGCGGCAAATCTCCCGGTTGAGGTAGGAATCGTCCCGGTGGTGATCCGCCTGTCCCTGAGGATCAGGTGGTGAGGGCATGGGACAGCTGAGGACCGGACGCGGGAGCAGCGAGCACGACGACGCCGTGACCGCAGGCGACGAGGCGGCCCGGGCCGCCCTCGACGCACTGGGCGACACCGAACCCGCTCTCGTCTTCGTGTACTCGTCCGTCCGGTACGACCTGGGGGCTGTGCTCGGGGCGGTCCGGGCCAGGACCGGCGACACGCCTCTTCTCGGGGGTTCGACCAGCGGGCACTTCCACGACGGGGTCCTCACCGCTCCCGGCCGGGGCGTCGCGGTCATGGTTCTCGGCGCGGGCCCGTACCGGTTCGGCGTCGGTTCCGCGACGGGACTGCGGGTGGCGCCGAACGACGTCGGGGCCTCGATCGTCCGCCGGGCCAGGGCCGCCCTCACCGAACCCCTCCTCGACCACGCGGCTCTCGTTGTCATCTCCTGCGGGCTCACCGGCGACCAGCAGCAATTGATCAGCGGCGTCTACCGTGTGGCGGGTGCGGCGGTGCCGGTCGTCGGCGGGGCCGCGAGCGACGACCGGCACATGCGGGAGACCTTCGTCTTCCACGACGGGCGGGTCCTGCGCGACGCCGCGGTCGCGGTGTGGGTCGACTCCGGGCACCCGCTGGCCGTCGTCCGGGGACACGGTTGGCGGCCTCTCGGTTTTCCCCTGCCCGTCACCGGGGTGGAGGGCATGGTCGTGCGCACCATCGACGGGCGTCCGGCCTCCGAGGTGTTCCTCGAGACCGTCGCGTCCGGTGACCGCGCGAGCCTGGGCTCCGGCCGGACGGCGCCCGGCGCCGGTGACGAGCCGCTGCTCCTCGGTGAGGCCGGGCGATGCTTCGGACTGATCGAGCCCGACGGCTCGCGCCGGATCCGTGGGGCGTTCCTCGGCCCGGACGGCGAGATGAACACCTGGGTCCCGCTTCCCCCGTACTCCGCCGTCCAGGTCATGTCCTGCACGCAGGACGACCTCCTGGACGGCTGCGACGACGTCCCGCTCCGCGCGTTCGCGGGCAGAACGTCGTCGGTCCTTCTCGCCTTCAGCTGCGTCGCCCGTCTCAGGATCCTGGGCGACCGTGCCGCGGAGGAGGCCGAGCGCCTCCAGTCGGCCGCCGGCCGCGTTCCCACCTTCGGTTTCTACACCTACGGGGAATTCGCGAGAACCACAAGCGTCGACGGCGTCCACAATGCAACAGTCACAGCACTCGCACTGTGACTGTTGCACCGGGGGAGGCACCCCGTGCGCCCGCGCGGAGTCCGAGCGACGCGAGAACGCCCGGCTCCGGAAGGCCCTGGCCGACGCGGCCGCCCACGCGTGCACCGCGTACCAGGACAACGCCCTGCTGGTCCGGGTCCTTTCGATCATCGCCCAGCCGTCGACCCCGGAGACGCTGACCGAGGAGGTCCTCCAGGCGCTCTCCCAGCTCTACGACGCCGATCTCGTGTGTATCGCGCGCCTGGCCGGCGACCGTCTCGTCGTCCTGGACGCCTGTGGTCTTCCCGAGGCGGACCCCGTGTTCACGAAGGGGTGGCCCCTAGGCCCGACCGCGAGGACCGCGGTGAAGGGTGTCGAGGCTCTCGGGCGGACCTACTCCGCGCCGGACGACGCCGGAGACCTACCGGCCTCGCTCGCCGGGCTGCGTCTGCGTTCGGCGGCCTGGGTGCCGGTCCGGTCGGACGCGCCGCACACGGACACCCTCCTCGTCCTGTACCGCAGGAGCGACGCGCCCTTCGCGCCGACGCAGCTTCGCGGGCTGGAGTCCGTCGCCGCCAGACTGTCCGTCGGCCTGGCGGCCCGGGCCCGCGGCGTCCTCGCGGAACGGCTGGCCCGCTCCGGGCACCGGCTCGCCCGTCACCTCAGCTACCCCTCGCTGTACCAGGAGGCGTGCGCCCTGCTCGCGGACCTGCTCGGCGCCGCCGTCCGCGTGGTGACGATCGACGGGACGTCGGCCCGGAGCCCCTGGTCGTCGGCCGCCCCCGGGCAGGCCGTGGAGGACGGCGCCGGAGAGGATCCGGGGGACTGGCCCCGGCCGGTGACGACGCTCCCGGGCTGGGAGCGGCTGTCCTCCGGGCGGCCCTACTCCTCGCCCGGATGCGGTTCCCCGGTGTGCGGCAGATCCCCGGAACGTCCCTGCGCCGTCCTCGGGGTCCCGGTGATGAACGGTGGTCTCCCGGCCGTCCTGCTCTTCGCGGTACGGGAGACGACCCGTCCCTTCGGCCCGGGAGAGGTCGAGGCGGCGGCGATGTTCGCCAACTACCTCCACTCGGCGATGATCAATACGGAGTTGTACCAGGCGCTGAAGAAGAACGAGATGATCCTCAAGCACCGGGCCAGCCACGACGTGTTGACGGGGCTGGCGAACCGGGCCCTGGTGAACGACTTTCTCGACGACGCGCTCGCGCGGAACGATCCGTCGGACGTCGGGGTGCTCTTCTGCGACCTGGACAAGTTCAAGGGGATCAACGACCGGCTCGGGCACGGGGTCGGCGACAAGCTGCTCCAGCTCGTCGCGGACCGTCTCCGCGAGTGCCGGGGTCCCGGCGTCCTTCTCGCCAGGCTCGGTGGCGACGAGTTCGTCTTCGTGCTCGACGGCATCGGGGGCACCGACGACCTCACCGCGTTCGGCGAGTGGGTGACGGCGGTGATGCTGCGCCCGTTCGCCCTGCGCGGGGAGCCGGTGCGGGTCAGCCTGAGCATCGGTGCCGTCTCGGGCAGGAGGGGGCAGACGACCTCGATGTCCCTGCTGCGGGACGCGGACGCCGCGATGTACGCCGCGAAGGCCAAGGGCAACGGCCTGGTCCGCGTCTTCGACGACGAGGCCGCCCTGCGGGCCCGCGAGCAGCTGGCGATCCGGTCGGATCTGCGGCTGGCGCTGGACCGGGGGGAGCTGGTCGTGCACTATCAGCCGATCTTCGAGCTCGTCACGGGGAAGATCGTCGCCTTCGAGGCCCTGCTGCGCTGGCACCATCCGGTCCGGGGCGTGATCCCCCCGGACCGGTTCATTCCCCTGGCGGAGGACTCGGGCGACATCATCCCGATCGGCAGCTGGGTCGTCGAGGAGGCGTGCCGCCACCTGGCCGCGTGGAGACGGCTCCCGTCCGCCGGGAACCTCTCGGTGAGCATCAACCTCTCACCGCACCAGATGCACCGGCCCGCCCTCGCGGCCCATCTGCTCGATCTCGTCCGGAAGAGCGGCGTCGAACCGTCCGGCGTCTGGTTCGAGATCACCGAGAGCGGCACGGTCCACGGGCCGGACGCGAAGCGGTTCCTGGCGACGCTCCGGGAAGCGGGTGTCCACATCTCCCTCGACGACTTCGGGACGTCCTACTCGAACCTCAGCCACCTGCGGCACGTGACCGTCGAACGGTTGAAGATCGATTGTTCCTTCGTCGCCGGGGTGATGGCCGAGGGCCACCAGCGGGACGTCGACCGCGGTCTCGTCCAGGCGATCCTCGCGATCGGGGACTCGCTCGGCCTGAGCGTGGTCGCCGAGGGCATCGAGGACGCCGGGCAGCGCGTCGTGCTCGCGGGCCTGGGCTGCCATCTCGGTCAGGGATTCCTGGTGTCCGGGGCCGTGCCGCCGGACGCGGCGCGGCACCTGCTCGTCACCGGGTCCCGCCTCCCGCACCTGACGGCCGGAACGGAGGGCCCGGGCGGGGGCGCGGAGACCCGGTCCTACGACCGGGTGGTCACGGGTTCCTGAGCGGCGTCCGACCGCATGGCGGTCCGTTCGATCGCGAGCAGGACGATTCCGGCTCCGATCACGGCCCCGGCCCAGGAGATCAGGTCGCGGCCGGTGTCGCTGGTCGTCAGGACGATCGCCGCCGGGGCCAGGCACATCGGGACGAGGAAACCGGTCACGGCGATGGCGCCGTCCCCGACCGTGAGCCGTCCGGCGGACGATCCGCTCCCCAGCCACCGCGCGGCGGCGAACCCGGTGGCCATGGACAGGGCGAACAGGGTCGAGCAGCTGACCTTGAGGGTCTCCTCGACGATCGTGGTCACGGTGGTCGGGTCGGAGGAGAACGTGTCGACGGCCGTCGTCCCGACGTAGCAGAGGCCCGCGAGCACCAGCATCGTGAACAGGCGGTGGAACCGCAGCACCTCACGCCAGACGAGCAGCGCGACGGGGACCGCGATCACCCCGTAGGCGATGACGATGATGTCGTTCCAGTTGCGGAAGGGCCCGGTGGGGACGCGGCGCTCCTTCATGAAGACGCCGAACGACTCGTGGAACTCCATGACCTCGTCGACGGTGAAGTACGCCATCACCAGGGTCAGCGTCACCCACAGCAGACGGGTCCGGCCGCCTTCGCCGCGCGTCGCCCACACCGTCGCGGCCGCCAGACAGGTCGACGCCATCAGCATGGCCGTCGAGAGCATCGTGACGGTGCCCTGCTCGAACGCGAAGTTGTAGCGGGGGTCGCCGTCCGGGCCGAGGAGCGCCGCGAGGACGAGGTAGACGGCGAGGGCGGCGAACACGGTGAGGACGACCGCGCCGAGCCTCGGTGGGTGGCCCGGCCGGACGTCATCACTCCCGCGGGCGGGCGGGCCGTCCGCGGGAGTGGCGTGATCGGGGACCGGCGTCTTCGAGGGCGGCACGCCGAAACCTTAGGGGACGCGGCTTCCGGCGAACCGATGATTGCGGAAATGGTGAGGACGTCCGGGCCGACCGTCCGGGTCAGCCGTTCGGGGGACGGCGCTGCCCGGGTACCCGCCCGGGTCTCGTCACCGACGGGGGCCGGGCGGGCGCCGGGCGCGCCCGGCGGACGGCGGGCTGACGGCGGGGGATCGGCACGTGGTCCGTGGTGGCGGCTCGAAGGCGACGCAGGGCCGTGAGGTCGCGTATCACCGTCGCGAACCCGATCAGGCGTTCCCGCGCGTCGTAGAGGGCACAGGTCGTGGTCTCCGTCCAGACGCTCCGGCCGTCACTGCGCACGAGCCAGCCTTCGCCCCGGTGCTCCCCGGTCCGGTAGGCGCGGGTCAGGGCGCGGTGCGGCTCGCCCGCGAGCCGGGCCGGTACCGGGTGCAGCAAGGTCGTGTCGCTGCCGAGCACGCACTCCGGAGGGAACCCCGTCCACCGCTGGGCGTTCGGCCCCCACGAGTCGACCCGGCCCACGGCGTCGAGCGTGAACACGCCGCACGTGCGGTCGGGGATCGCCCGGTCCGTCGCGCCACCGGCCGGGGGCGCGTCGTCCCGCAGGACGACGAGCAGGCTGAGGCCCAGGCGGTGCTGGATCGAGGTGCAGTGCGCCCACGGCGTCGGACGACCGTCCGTTTCGCAGCCCCGTTCGCCCCCCGCGTCGCCGTCCGGCCCCGGGCGCGGCCCGCGCCACGTTCTGACGGTCGTGACGTCGTCCAGCGGGCCGGGCCCCTCCGCGAGGGTGGCGAGCCATCCCGCCAGCCCGGTGCCGTCCGCTCCCGCGAGGTACCGATGGCCCGCGGGGCTCGCCGCCGTCACCTCACCGGTCGCGGCGCCGACGACGAACATGGCGACGGGGTGCGGACGCCGTGTCGTGGGGGTCGAGGAGACGCCGCCCGTGGAGGTCGTCCCCGGGGTCCGCCCGTGACCTCCCGTACCGCTGTCGCTCATGCTGTGTCCCTCGGAATCCCTCGAACGTCGTCGTGGCGCCGTCCAGGGAGCGTTTCCACGCCCCTCAGACATCAACACCCTTTGTGTTCAAGAAACTACTAGCTGTCATATCCGCTGGCAGGAGCTTCGTGGAACCGTCGCCTGAACGCCCGAGCGGGATGCCCGTCGCGCGGATCCGGTCAATGGACCGCCCGGTCGGTGTGCCGTCCCGTCTCCCGCCAGACCTCCGTCAGCGTCGCCGCCGCCAGGCAGGAGCCACCGGCCCACCAGTAGGAGACGCCGTCGGTGGTCCACAGCGCCTCGCCGAGCAGAAGCGCGGCGAGGAGGGCGAAGAAGACCGGCAGGGCGAGGGGGACGAGGGGGTCCGGGGGGCGGGGGGCCACCGGCCGGACGGCGTTCGCCGGGAGCCCCGGCCGGTCGGCCGACCGGCGGGCGGGCGCCGGCCGAGATCGGAAGAG
>JAUPKQ010000261.1 GCA_030837345.1 Actinomycetota bacterium
CCGGGACGCGCCTGCCAGGTCGTGTGCCGCAGGACGCCGATCGCGTCCGCGAACGACAGGCGTCCGTCGTGCAGGAGGGGCTGGAGATAGGCGTGCCGCCAGTCCGCGGCGGACGGACGGACCCGCCACGCCGATCGCAGGGCCGCGGCCTCGATCGCGGAGCGGATCTCGTCGTCCTCCGTCGCCTCCCGGGCGAGCTCCAGGCAGCGGAGGGCGTCCTCGGGGTGTCCCCGGGCCACCAGCTGCTCCGCGGTGATCCGCAGCGCCGCCACCCCGTCGTCCCCGGACACGGTGCCCGCCTCGACCAGGTGCCCCGACACCGCCGTCGCCGGGCTGCCCGCCAGGAGGAGGACGCTCGCGGCCCGTTCGTTCAGCGCGGCCCGCTGGATGGAGGTCAAACTGGTGAGAACGGCCCGGCGGGCCGCCTCGGCGCGGAAGACGCACCCCGTGAGGAACCCCGCGTCCTGCAGGACACCCAGCACGTCGCCGACGCGGGCGGGGTCCCGGTCGAGCACCCGGGCGATCGTCTTGACCTCGGCCTGGTCGCCCAGGACCGCGACCGCCTGCGCCACCTCAAGGAGTTCGTCGCCCCACCGGACCAGCCCGGTGAGGATCGCCTGGGCGAAGGGACCGTCGGGAGCGGGTGACGGGTCCCCCGTGCGCTGCTCGGAGAGGAGCGCCGTGGCCAGCAGGGGGTTCCCGCCGGTGAGCTCCTCCAGCCGCCCGGCGAGGCGGCGGGCGGCGATCTCCCCCAGGGCCTCGCCCCGGGAACGAACGGCCAGCTCCCGCAGTTCATCGGTGGAGAGCGGGGACAGGCGGACACGCCGGTGCTTCAGGCGCCTCAGATGGGCGTCGAACGTCGTCGTCGCCGGATGGGGCCAGACCCATTCTCCGAGGACGAACACGACGGGCGCCGAGCACAGACGCCTCCACAGGTAGAGGAGGAGGCGCTGGGAACACGGATCGGCGAAGTGGACGTCGTCGACGCCGACGACGACGGGGCGGACCCTGGAGGCGGTACGGAGGGCGTCGCACAGTTCGTGCCCGAAGTCGGCGAGCGCGGCGTCGGAGGTCCGGCAGAGGCCGGTCTCCTCCAGATCGAGCGACGGACGGACGGCGTGGAGGCTGGTCCGTATCCGGGATTCGACCTCCGGCGGCAGGGCTCCGGAGCGGATCAGCTGCTCCATGAGCACCAGCGGCACCGACGAGTCCTCGCGGTACCCGGTCGCCGTCAGGGTGACCGCCCCTGTGTCGGCGGCGGCCTGGAGGAAGCGAGTGATCACTGCTGTCTTGCCCGAGGCGAGGCCGCCCGCGACGACGATGAGTTCACCTCCGCGCCGGCTCGCTCCGTCCAGGGCCTCCTGGAGCTCCGACAGGGTCTCCGGATACGTCGCCCTCCTCACGCGGAAACCTCCCGCCACAGGCTCCTACCACGGTTCCCGCAATGACCGCCAGGTGACACCAAATCGGCTCTCCCCCAAAGAAGTCGACCTTGATCGATGTTCCGCTCAGAATGCCAGATGAACGGCGGGTGGCTCAGATGAATCCACAAGGAAACCAATCGACCGACACGACGCATTATTGACATGACAATCAATGAGTGCTACGAGCCGTCCGACGCCCGCGAGAAACGCGCTGGACGGACACGTCGAACAGCCGCGACCCGGAGATATTGCCTTCCCGCCTCTCCCGCACAGCACCTCCGATGGTGCCACAGTTCGAACCATACGCCAATGGTTGGCTCAGGCGACAGAACTGGGGAAGGGCCTGTCACGGAGTTGTGACGGAAAGAGATCGCCGTCCTATCTCTTCGAATGTCGAAGCGAAAGTCGCGGTGTGCGGTGGGATTGGCGCGGAGCGTCAGGGCATGGTCACGAGTGGGTGCCACGAGGGGGATGGGGCAACCAGGTGCCTCAGCGACCAATCTCCTGATAGCGGGCTTCGGTTTTCGCTTTCCGCCCCCGCCACCACGACTCATTGTCAACATACCATTGCACTGTGTTTTCGAGACCACGGTGGAAATCCGGGTAACGGGGACACCAACCGATCTCCGCGCGTAGTTTCGTGGCATCGATGGCGTACCTCAGGTCATGGCCGGGACGATCGGTCACATGTTCGTACGCGTCTTTCGGAAGCCCCATGATTTCCAGGAGGATTTGTACAACCGTCAGATTGTCACGCTGGGTGTCGGCGCCGATAAAATAGGTCTCGCCGATCCGGCCTCGTTCGAGGATCTCCCACACCGCGGCATTGTGGTCGTCGACGTGTATCCAGTCCCGCACGTTGGTCCCGCTGCCGTACACCTTGGGCGCCACGCCGTCGATGACGTTCGTGATCTGCCGCGGGATGAACTTCTCGACGTGCTGGTAGGGACCGTAGTTGTTCGAGCAGTTGCTGATGGTCGCCCGGATCCCGAACGAACGGACCCAGGCGCGCACGAGCATGTCCGACCCGGCTTTCGTCGCGGAGTACGGGCTGGACGGACGGTAGGGACTCGCCTCGGTGAAGCGGGAGCCGTCGTCGAGCGGTAGATCCCCGTAGACCTCGTCCGTGGAGATGTGGTGGTACCGGGTCCCGTGGCGGCGCACCGCCTCCAGCACGCGGAAGGTGCCCTCGATGTTGGTCCGGATGAACGGCTCGGGGTCGGCCAGGGAGTTGTCGTTGTGCGACTCGGCCGCGAAGTGCACGACCGCGTCGTGCCGCGCCACCAGGTCATCGACGAGCGGACCGTCCGCGACGTCGCCCGTGACGACTGTCAGCCGTGCCGGGTCGAGCCCGTCGAGCGAGGCGGGGTCCGCCGCGTACGTGAACTTGTCGAGGACGGTGACGGCGACGGACGGGTCGCGGAGCGCCGTCCGGACGAAGTTCGCGCCGATGAACCCGGCGCCTCCGGTCACGAGCAGCCTGCGCATGACATCCCCTTCGTGGTCGTGGGGTTTCACCCAACGTGATGGTGGGAGCGGTGATCAGGCGTCCTTGTGGGTCAGCCGCCACCGCGCGATCAGATACGGGACGACGAGCCACAGGGCCAACGAGACGATCGCCGGACCGAATCCCAGGTCCTCCGGGCCACCGGGCTGGGCCGCGCCGCTCAGGGTGTGGACCGCGGCCAAGGGGACCAACGGGATGAGCCACCCCGCGATGGATGCCGGCAGCCACCCGAAGATCCCGCCGAGGATACCCATCGTCATCGGCACGAGGATCCCGCCGGAGGTGCTGCGGAAGATGAAGGCGGCGAACACCCCGAGCGGGGCGTAGACCATCGGCATCGCGACGCTGCCCGCCGCCAGCCTGAAGGTCGCGGCCGTGTACCCGGCCGCGACGTCCGACCCGGCGACGAGCAGGACGACGCCTCCGACGGCGAGACCGATCACCGCGGCGACGACGCCGACACCGAAGGCGATCGGGCCGATGATCAACGTCTTGGCGACGAGGACCCTCGCACGTTTCGGGGTGATGATGAACGTCTGTTCGATCGCGCCGGTCGAGTACTCCTGGCCGACGAACATCGCCCCCAGCACGACGAGCACGATCGCGGCGACGTCGATACCCAGCAGCCCGGCGGAGACGACATCCTGGGGCTTCATCGCGGAGATGGCCGTTCCCCGGGTGACGGGGATGCTGATGCAGAACACGATCGCGAGGACGGACGCGAGCACGACCGCGACGACGGTGATCCGCCCGAGGGTCCGCACCGAGCCGTACTTGGTCCGCTCGGCGCGCACGGCGTCACGAAGGGTCGTGCGCCGGGTGTCGGGGAGCGGGGGCGCCGGCCGCGAGGGGGTGTCGACCTGGTCTGTCATCAGGACTCCTTCGGGGATCGGGTGAGGGCGAGGAACGCGTCCTCCAGGGATCCGCCCTGGGCCCCCAGGGAGTCGAGCACCACCGCGTGACGGATGCTCAGCTCGCTCAGGTGACGGGCCTCGACGCCGTGGGCGACGATCTCCGTCTGGCCGGGGTTCACCTCGACGGTGACCCCCTCGCGGTGCAGGGCGTCGGCGAGCAGGGAGAGATCCGGGCCCCGGGCGACCACCGAGGTGGTCAGGTGCCGTTCGAGCTCCGCGAGAGAGCTGTCGGCGACGAGCTCCCCCTTGCGGATGACGATCACATGGTCCGCCGTCTTCTGCATCTCGTTCATCAGATGGCTCGACACGAGGACCGCCCGCCCGTCCTTGGCAAAGTCCCGCAGCAGCCCTCGCAGCCAGAGGATGCCCTCCGGGTCGAGCCCGTTGAGCGGCTCGTCCAGGATGAGGACCCGCGGCTCGGTCATCAGCGCGGCGGCGATCCCCAGTCGTTGCCGCATGCCGAGCGACAGCTGCTCGACCCGGCGCTCCCCCACTCCCCCGAGCCCGACCTCCTCCAGCTGGACGTCGATACGGGCGTCGGGGACACGGGTTGCCTGGGCGATCCACTCGAGCTGACCCCGCGCCGTCCGCTGGGGGTGCATGCGCTCGGCGCTCAGCAGGGCGCCGACGACGCGGGCGGGGTTCGGGTGATCGGAGTACGGCCGGCCGTCGACGGTCGCCGATCCCGCGTCGGGCCGGTCGAGACCGAGGATCATCCGCATGGTCGTGGACTTCCCCGCCCCGTTCGGGCCGAGGAACCCGGTGACGTGACCGGGCCGGACGGTGAAGGAGAGGTCGTTCACCGCGAGAGTGGAGCCGTAACGCTTCTTCAGCCCAGCAACTGTGATCATGTTTCCCCTGTCGTCGTGTCGGTCTGGGTGGCACGGGCCGGACCTCAGGTGAGCCAGCCCCGGCCCTCCGCGATCCGGAAGGCCTCGGCGCGGGTCCGCGCCGCCGTCTTCCCGATGGCGGAGGAGAGGTGGTTACGGATCGTCCCCTCGGTGAGGTGGAGCGCCGCGGACATCTCACTGATCGTCCCGAAGCGGTCGACCGACGCGAGAACCTCACGTTCGCGGGCGGTCAGGGGGTTCGGGCCGATCATCACGGACTCGGCGGCCAGCGCCGGGTCGATGACGCGCAGCCCCCGGTACACGCGGCGCACCGCCTCCAGCAGATCCTCCGGGGAGACGTCCTTGACGATGAACCCCACGGCCCCGGCGTCCATCGCCCGCACCAGATACCCCGGGCGGGCGAACGTCGTGCACATGATCACCCGGCAGGAGGGGAGCCTCTCCTTCAACTCGGCGGCCACGGCGATGCCGTCGCGCCCCGGCATCTGGATGTCGAGCAGGGCGACGTCCGGGCGGGCGCGCAACGCCACCTCGACCACCTCGTCCCCCGACCCGGCCTCGGCGACGACCTCGAGGTCCGACTCCAGGTCCAGCAGGGCGACCAGGGCCCCGCGGACGAGCGACTGGTCATCCGCGACGAGCACCCTGATCGTCCGGTCCGCCATCGGATCCGTCACGCGTGTCCACTCCTTCGTCCGGTGCTGTCCGCCTCGGGGCGGAACCAGGCCGAAAGACGCTCCGCCGGTCCCGGTGGGACGTACGCGTGCACCTCACAGCCACCCTGGGGCCCCTGTCTCACCGTGAGTGTCCCGCCGACCTGAGCCAGGCGTTCGCGCAGGCCCCGGATCCCGTTGCCCGGTTCCGTCCCCACCGGGCCCCGCCCGTCGTCCGTGACCGTCAGGTGGTCGGCCCCGAGGCGCACCCGGACGGTCCGCGCCCCCGAGTGCCGCAGGATGTTCGTCACCGTCTCCCGCAGCACCGCCCCGAAGACCGGGCGCAGCGACGGGGGGACGTCGTCGACGGCCTGGGGAAGCTCGGCGGAGATCCCGGCGGTCGCCAGGGCGTCCCGGGCGGTGGCGATCTCGAACGGCAGCGACACCTCGCGGAAGTCCGTCACGGTCTGCCGCATGTCGCGCAGGGCCTGCCGCCCGAGCTGCTCCACCCCGCCGATCTCGGCGCGGGCGGCGTCGACGTCACCGGTCTCCAGCACCCGCCGGGCGAGACCCGCCTTGAGGGTGATGGTGGTCAGGCTGTGGCCGAGGATGTCGTGGAGGTCCCGGGCGATGCGCTCGCGCTCGCGGCCGACGGCGAGCGTGGCCATCTGGTGACGGGCCTCCCGCAGGTCGTCGTACGCCCGGGCGAGCCGCACGACCAAGGCGGTGGAGACGGTCACCGACGCCAGGACGTAGGCGTCGGAGTAGCCGTCGAACGAGGAGGAGACGAGGGAGGTGACGAGGTAGACGGTCACGATGGTCGCCGCCGCCGTCACCATCGCGGGGAGGCCGGGAAGGATCGCGGCGACGATGCCGAGCGCCCCGATGAGGACCCAGGAGTTGTCGGGCCCGCTGAGGACGACGAAGACCCCGCCGAGCACGAGCAGGACGGCGCAGGTGAGCGGGGCCCCGCCGGGCACCCGTTCCGACACCGGGATCGCGATGACACACCCGATCGTGTAGGCGCAGCTCACCAGGACCGCCGCCCACCGGCAGCCGGGGGACGCCACCTGGGAGACGGCGTTCGCCCACGCGGGGAGCAGCACCAGGCTGAAGGCCGTCGCCAGGACGGGACCGACCAGCTGGCTGTCGTTCTCGTCGCGGAACCGCTCGACCAGGCTTCTCCACCGGCCCATACCCTGCTCCCCTGCCTGCCCCGACCGTCCTGCCTGCCCTGCCAGTCCTGCCAGTCCCGCCTGCCCTGCCGGTCCCGCCGGATCGCCGCGCGACCCGGCGGGAGCCTCCGCCACCGTCGGCATCGTCACACGCGCGCCGAGTCCCGCCGGTACCGCAGGATGACACCGAGGGCGAGGACGGCGCTCCAACCCGCCAGGACGGCGGCGGCCAGCAGCGCGTCACCCGTACCCGGGACGACACCCGCCCGCCCGATCTCGGCGAGCCAGTAACTGGGGACGAACCAGGCGACCGTCGTCCACCACGAGGGCAGTGTCTCAAGGGGCATGAACAGGCCACCGAACATCGCGAACAGGAGCATGGCGACGATGACGATGTTCTGCACGTTGTCCTTGCCCGCCAGCTGGCCGATGAACAGGCCCATCACCGAGAACGGGAAGGAGCCGAGCCACATCACCACGGTCGCGGACAGCCAGCCCCCCGGCGTCAGCGTGACGCCCTCGGCGAGCACGGCGACCAAGGGGACGACGAGCGCGGTGGGAAGGGCGACCGCCATCCCGACCGTGACCTTGCCGAGGAGGAAACCGGCCCCGCTGAGGGGCGTCAGGCGCAGCTGCCGCTGCCAGCCGACCGTGCGTTCGTGCACGACGCGGGTCCCGAGCAGCAGGCCCGCGGTCATCAGGCCCCAGGCGCTCAGGCCGACCATGATGGTCAGGGGGTAGTCCTCGGTGAGAGCGCCCCCGGCGGCGTCCTTGAAGAGCATCATCTCAAGCAGGTAGAACATCGCCGGGAAACCGATGGTGAACAGCAAGGTTCCCGGCGACCGCAGGGCCCGCCGGACTTCGAGGACGAGGTATCCGAGGCTCATGCCAGACTCCGTTCGGTTCTCGGATCAGGACTCGGACGAGGTGAGGGCGAGGAAGGCGTCGTCAAGGCTCACTCCCACGACCTCGATGTCACGCGCCGCCGGATAGCCGCCCACCAGGGCACGCAGCGTCTCGTCGGAGCGGGAGCTCACGATCACGATCTGGTCGCGGCGGACCTGGGCGGACGCGGCCCCGGGCAGCCCGGCGAGCTCCCGCTCGTCGGCGCCCGGCAGCGTGGCGTGGATCGTGCGGCCCGCGGCGAGCGCCTCGACCTCGCGGACCGAGCCGTCGGCGACGATCCGGCCGGCCTTCATGAAGACGACCCGGTCGGCGAAGTCCTCGGCCTCCTCCAGATAGTGGGTCGCGAACACCACGGTGCGACCGGAGGAGGTGAACTCCCGCATCGACTCCCAGAACTGGCGGCGCGTCACGACGTCCATCGCCGCGGTGGGCTCGTCGAGGATCAGGAGGCGGGGGTCGCTGACGATGGCGACGGCGAACCGCACACGCTGACGCTGTCCCCCGGACAGCCGGGTCGACCGGCGACCGGCGAGGTCCGCGACGCCGGCGCGGCGCAGGGCGTCGTCGACGGTCATCGGCGAACGGTGAAGCGAGGCGATCATCGCGACGGTCTCGCGCACGGTGGCGTCGTCGAGGAGAGCGCCGGTCTGGAGCATCGCCCCGACGTCCCCGGCCCGGACGGCCTCGGCCGGGGCGCGGCCGAAGATCTCGACGATCCCCTCCTGGGGAGTGGTCAAACCGAGGATCATGTCGACAAGGGTCGACTTGCCCGCGCCGTTCGGCCCGAGCAGGGCGACGACCTCGCCCTCAGCGAGGGTGAGGTCCACTCCGTCCACCGCCCGGACCTCCCCGTAGTGCTTCCGCACCCCACGGACGGCGATGGCGCCCGCGGTGGCGTCGCCGCCGGACCGCGGGCGGTCCTCACGCAGTGAGACGCTGTCGGCGATCGTGTTCATGTCCCTCAGCCTTTCTCCTGGAGCGAACGGGCACATAGCTCGAATGTCGCGAGAAGTGCAATGACAAATGGCACCCGCCGGAACGAGGGGTACTGACGAGCGGGATCCGTGCCGCCCCTGTCAGGGCCTGTGTAGCTAGGGGATGCCTCCACCGAATACCCCTGTTTATCCGGACCAGTACCCCGAGGGGCGACATCTCGCTGTTCACCCCATGCTGCTAGGGGTTGACGGCTTTTTGCCCCGGCGGTTGTCTGATCAGGCCCGATGAGGGCGTGACGCCGCGCGAGCCAGCCGCGAGACAGCCTTGGAGGGCGAAGATCTGATGACTGTGCGGGTATGGGACTACCTCCCCGAGTACCACGACGAGCGGAACGACATCCACGACGCCGTGGAGACCGTCTTCAGCTCCGGTCAGCTGGTTCTCGGCAAGAGCGTTCGCGGTTTCGAGGAGGAGTTCGCGGCCTACCACGGCCTGCGGCACTGCGTGGGGGTGGACAACGGCACGAACGCCCTCGTCCTCGGGCTGCGCGCGCTGGGCGTCGGCCCCGGGGACGAGGTCGTCACCGTGTCGAACACGGCGGCGCCGACCGTCGTCGCCATCGACCAGATCGGGGCGACTCCCGTCTTCGTCGACGTCCACGAGGACAACTTCCTCATGGACGTCGACCGGGTCGAGGCGGCGATCACCCCGCGGACACGGTGCATCCTGCCGGTCCACCTCTACGG
>JAUPKQ010000044.1 GCA_030837345.1 Actinomycetota bacterium
ATCCATTTGGCCCTGCTGGCTCAGCGGGGAGAGTCCGGCGTGGGTCTCGCAGGGGTTTCCCTGGTCACGAGGGGCCGGGGGGATCGGTGATCGTGATGCGCGCCGAGGTCAGGCGCTGCGGTAGGGCCTTGACGACGTCGGCACGCGGGTCACCGATGGCGAGGTGCGGGCCTACGGGCAGAGCGAACAAGGGCCGCAGCCGGGGATCGGCGAGGACGGCGTCGACGAGTGGACGGTCCCCGCCGGTGACGAGCCAGCAGGGTGCCCCGGCAACCGGCCCCCCAGAGGGACCGGCAGCTGGCTCTCCGGAGGGACCGGCAGCTGGCTCTCCGGAGGGACCGGCCGAGAGGGGAACGGGCGGACGACCGGACGGCCGCGCGGGAGACAGGGCGGGGAGCAGGATGCGGGCCGCGACGTCGGACACCGCCCCGACGAGATCACGGGCCTGACCTTCACGGCGGCGGGCGAACCGCTGCTGGGACCAGCCCCCGGCGGCGGTACGGCTCTGCACGTAGCGGGATCCGGTTTTCGAGGTGGTGACCGTGCCCCGGCCGTCCGCGAGGTCGACGACCGCGCAGGCGTAGCCACCGCGCCGAACGAGCAGCACGGCGCACCGGCGATGCGCGAGCAGCGAGGAGACCAGGGCATCGAGGCCCGGTGCCGCCTCGCCGCCGGAGGGCGGGAACGGCGCTGTGAGGAAGGCCGTCGCGCCGTCCAGAGCCCTCAGCCTCAAGGCCGGGCCGTCCAGGGTGACGACGACCGGCTCGCCGTGGCGCTCACCGAACCCGGCGCACCAGCGGTGGACCCGGGACACTCCGACCTCAACCTGCCGGGTCGCGGCTGAGCCCGGAGTCACGCTGAGCCCACGGCCACGGGGTCAGACATTGAATCCCAGGGCCCGCAACTGCTCACGACCCTCCGGGGTGATCTTGTCGGGGCCCCACGGGGGCATCCAGACCCAGTTGATCCGCATCCTGGCGACGAGGCCTTCCAGGGCCGTCACCGCCTGGTCCTCGATGACGTCGGTCAGCGGACAGGCGGCCGAGGTGAGCGTCATGTCGATGATCGCCGAGTTGTCCTGGTCGATCGTCACCCCGTACACGAGGCCGAGGTCGACGACGTTAATCCCGAGCTCGGGGTCGACGACGTCACGCAGGGCCTCCTCGACGTCCAAGACGTCGGCCAGGGCCGTCCGTCCCGCCGCAGTCTCAGTCTCAGTCTCAGCCTCAGCGGCGACCTCGGCGGCGGGGGCAGCAGCCTCAGCTTCAGCGGCGGCGGAAACCGCCGGGGTGGCGGTCCCGGGAGTCTCGCTCACGGAGGTCTCGCTCATGCTGTCTCCTCGTCATCGCTCACCGTGCTGCCGCCTGGCGAGAGCTGCCCGTCGACCACGGCCCGCTTCAGCGCGTCCTCGAACGCGGTCCACCCCAACATGGCGCATTTGACGCGGTTCGCGTGCCGGCCGACGCCGACGAACGCGGCGGCGTCGCCGAGGAGTTCCTCGTCGGGCTCGGCAGCTCCCCTCGCGCGCACCATCGCCCGGAACGCGCCCACGAGGGCACCGGCTTCGGACGTGGTCTCCCCCACCACGAGATCGTGCAGCGTCGACGTGGAGGCGAGACTGATCGAGCAACCGTCCCCGACCCAGGAGACGTCCTGGACGACGTCGTCCGCACCGGTCCGCCCGAGAGCGACGCGTACGGTGACCTCGTCTCCGCACAGGGGGTTGAGCTGGTGGCTCTGGGCCGTGCGGGTGCCGGTCCCCGGCTCCCGCATGCCGAACCCGTGTTTCTCGCGGTAGTGGTCGAGGATGACCTGCTGATACAGCTGGTCGAGCGATCCCATGTCCTATCGCCTTCCGAAGTAGGCCCGCACGCCCGCGAGGGCCTCCAGGAAGGCGTCGACCTCCGAGGGCGCGGTGTAGAGGTAGACGCTGGCCCGGGTGCTCGCGGTGGCGCCGTACCGGCGGTGCACCGGTTGGGCGCAGTGATGCCCGACCCGGACGGCGACCCCGGCGGCGTCCAGCACCTGGCCGACGTCGTGGGGGTGCACGCCGTCGACGACGACGCTGACGGCACCGACCCGATCGGTGGCGGTCTCCGGGCCGAGGACCCGCACGCCCGGGATCTTCGTGACGCCCGCGAGCAGGCGCTCGGTCAGGGCGTGTTCGTGGGCGGCGACACGGTCCATCCCGAGATCGTCGAGAACCTCGACGGCCCGGTGCCAGGCGACGGCCTGGCTGACCGGAGGCGTCCCGGCCTCGAAACGTTGCGGCGGGGGCCGGAAGGTGCTCGACTCCATCGTCACGACCTCGACCATGGAACCGCCGGTCAGAACCGGCGGCAGGGCGTCGAGGATCTCCCGTCGACCGGCGAGCGCGCCGATGCCGGTGGGGCCGAGCATCTTGTGGGCGCTGAAGACGGCGAGGTCGACATCGAGGTCGACGAGGTTGACGTCGAGGTGCGGGACGGACTGGCAGGCGTCGAGGACGGTGAGGGCTCCGACGGCGCGGGCACGCTCGACGAGCCGTTCGACCGGCAGGACGGTCCCGAGGACGTTGGAGGCGTGCGCGAAGGCGAGGACCTTCGTGCGGTCGGTGATGACGTCGTCCAGCTGGGTCTCGTCGAGACGGCCGTCGTCGGTCAGGCCGATCCACCGCAGGTGCGCCCCGGTGCGCAGGCAGGCCTGCTGCCAGGGGACGAGGTTGGCGTGGTGCTCCAGTTCGGTGACGACGACCTCGTCACCGGGACGGAGCGTGAGGTCCCCGGCGTCCGCCCCGCCGGTGCCGTACTGGCTGAGGGCGAAAGCGACGAGGTTGAGGCCTTCGGTGGCGTTGCGGGTCCACACGAGCTCGTCGTCGGCACGGCCGACAAAGCCCGCGACGGCGACGCGGGCCTGTTCGTAGGCCTCGGTCGCCTCTTCGGCGAGGGTGTGGGCCCCCCGGTGCACGGCGGCGTTGGACCGTTCGAGGTAGTCACGTTCGGCGTCGAGGACGTCGACCGGTCGCTGGGCGGTGGCCGCGGAGTCCAGGTAGGCGAGGGGGTGGTCCCCGATGGTTCGCCGGAGGACGGGGAACCGGGCCCGCAGCACCGCCAGCTCGGCGTCGTCGAAGGGCGCGGCCTCGCCGACGGGCGCGGCCTCACCGGCGGGCGCCAGAGAACGGAGGGTGTCCATGGTCAGTTCGTCGCCCCCGGAACGGCACCGGCACCGGCACCGGCGAGGTACCGGTCGTAGCCGGTCTCCTCCAGGCGCTCGGCGAGCTCGGGGCCGCCCTCCGCGACGATCCGGCCCCCGACGAAGACGTGGACGAAGTCGGGGGTGATGTACCGCAGGATGCGGGTGTAGTGGGTGATCAAGAGGACCCCGAGGTCGCCGGGGGCCTTGGCGCGGTTGACGCCCTCTGAGACGATCTTCAGCGCATCGACGTCGAGCCCGGAGTCGGTCTCGTCGAGAATGGCGATCTTGGGCTTGAGGAGCTCGAGCTGGAGGATCTCGTGGCGTTTCTTCTCGCCGCCGGAGAAGCCCTCGTTGACGTTGCGCTCCGCGAACGCCGGGTCCATCCGCAGAGCTTCCATCGCCGTGCGGACGTCCTTCACCCAGGTGCGGAGCTTCGGGGCCTGCCCGTCGACGGCGGTCTTGGCGGTACGCAGGAAGTTCGACACGGTGACGCCGGAGACCTCGACGGGGTACTGCATCGCGAGGAACATTCCGGCGCGGGCACGCTCGTCGACGCTCATCGCGAGGACGTCCTGGCCGTCGAGGTCGACCGTCCCGCCCGTGATCGTGTACTTGGGGTGCCCGGCGATCGAGTAGGCGAGGGTGGACTTGCCCGACCCGTTCGGTCCCATGATCGCGTGCGTCTCACCGGAGCGGACCGTCAGGTCGACGCCCCGCAGGATCTCCTTCGTGCCCTGCTCGGTGTCGACGCTGACGTGCAGGTCGCGGATCGTGAGGGTGGCCATGACGGTTCAGCTCTCCTTACCGGCGTGGGCCACGGGCGTGGGCGCCTCACCGAGGGTGGTGGTGACGTCGACGAGCACGTCGTCGCCGTCGAGGGTGACGGGGAAGACCGGGACGGGCCGGGTCGCGGGCAGGGCGAGGGGTTCGCCGGTGCGCACGTCGAACCGTGCCCCGTGCATCCAGCACTCGAGGGTGCAGCCGTCGACCTCGCCCTCCGAGAGCGAGACGTCGGCGTGGGTGCACGTGTCGCCGACGGCGTGGACGGTCCCGTCGTCGCAGCGGACGACGGCGACGGGGACGTCCTTCAGCACCACCTTGACGACGCTTCCCTCGGCGAGTTCGGACAGCCGGACGGCGAACACGCCGCTCACGCCGTAGCCTCCCGGTCTGTCTCGGACCGGTCTGTCTCGGACCGGTCTGCCTCGTCCTGATCCTCGGCGCTGACGGACGACGGCAGGCCCATCGAGTTCGACAGCTCGGCCTCGATCGCGGCCAGGAGCCGCTCGGCGACCTCGGGCACCCCGATCTGCTGGATCAGCTCGTTGAAGAACCCGCGGACGACGAGCCGCCGCGCCTGGCTCTCGGGGATGCCCCGGGCCTGGAGGTAGAACAGCTGCTCGTCGTCGAAACGGCCGGTCGCGCTCGCGTGGCCCGCCCCGACGATCTCCCCGGTCTCGATCTCCAGGTTCGGCACGGAGTCGGCGCGGGCGCCCTCGGTCAGCACGAGGTTGCGGTTCAGTTCGTAGGTGTCGGTGCCCTCGGCCGCGGCGCGGATCAGGACGTCGCCGACCCACACGGTGTGCGCGTCGTCGCCCTGGAGGGCGCCCTTGTACACGACGTTGCTGCGGCAGCGGGGTACGGCGTGATCGACGAAGAGGCGGTGTTCCAGGTGCTGCCCGGCGTCGGCGAAGTACAGGCCCGAAAGGTCGGCGTTCCCGCCGGGGGCGGTGTACTCGACGGTCTCGACGAGCCGGACGAGGTCGCCGCCGAGGGTGACGGTCGTGGAGCGCAGCGAGGCGTCCCGGCCGAGCCGGAAACCGAGGTGCCCGGCGTGGACGGCGTCCGGCTCCCACTCGGCGATGCTGACGAAGGTCAGCTGGGCGCCGTCCCCGACCAGGACGCTCGTGGCGAACCCGTAGACGGCGGACCCTGTGTGCTCGACGACGACCGTCGCCCGGGCCCCGGCGCCGACGTCGACGATCAGGTGACCCCAGGCGGTGCCCCCCTCGCCGCGCAGGCGCAGGACGACCGGCCGGTCCGGCTCGGCGCCGGGCTCGACGCGGACGACGGTCGCGCCCTCGGCGCTACGGGTGACGGCGAGCGCGGCGAGCAGGTCCGCCGGGGCGGGACCCGCGAGACGGCGGGGGTCGCCCGGGGCCGCGACGTCGAGACGGACGCCGTCGGGCAGGTCGGCGGACAGCGTCAGGGCGCCGTCCGGCGGCGGACCGTCCAGGAGCCCGCGGAGCCGGTCGAGCGGGGTGAAACGCCAGTCCTCCTCCCGCCCGCTGACGGGCGGGAAGTCGGCCGGGTCGAAACTTGAGACGCGGTCCGCGCGGGACCGCTCGGGGGCACCCGGCCCGTGGGAGTGCTGCCCGTGGGGGTTCGGTGCGACGGTGGTGGCTGACATCAGCCGACGGCCCCTTCCATCTGAAGCTCGATGAGGCGGTTGAGTTCGAGGGCGTACTCCATCGGCAGCTCGCGCGCGATCGGCTCGACGAAGCCACGGACGATCATCGCCATGGCCTCCTCCTCGCTCAGGCCCCGGGACATGAGGTAGAAGAGCTGGTCCTCGCTGACCTTCGAGACGGTCGCCTCGTGGCCCATGGCGACGTCGTCCTCGCGGACGTCGACGTACGGGTAGGTGTCGGACCGGCTGATGGTGTCGACGAGCAGGGCGTCGCAGCGGACCGTCGAGCGTGAGTGGTGGGAGCCCTCCAGGACCTGGACCAGTCCCCGGTAGGAGGTGCGCCCTCCCCCACGGGCGACCGACTTGGAGATGATCGACGAGGACGTGTGCGGGGCCGCGTGGACCATCTTCGCCCCGGCGTCCTGGTGCTGACCCTCCCCGGCGAACGCGATGGAGAGGGTCTCGCCCTTCGCGTGCTCACCCATCAGGTAGACCGCCGGGTACTTCATCGTCACCTTGGAGCCGATGTTGCCGTCGACCCACTCCATCGTCGCGCCCGCGTGGGCGGCGGCGCGCTTGGTCACGAGGTTGTAGACGTTGTTCGACCAGTTCTGGATCGTCGTGTACCGGACGCGGGCGTCCTTCTTGACGATGATCTCGACGACGGCCGAGTGCAGGGAGTCGGACTTGTAGATCGGCGCGGTGCAGCCCTCGACGTAGTGCACGTACGAGCCCTCGTCGGCGATGATCAGGGTGCGCTCGAACTGGCCCATGTTCTCGGTGTTGATCCGGAAGTAGGCCTGTAGCGGGATCTCGACGTGCACGCCCTTCGGGACGTAGATGAACGACCCGCCCGACCAGACGGCGGTGTTCAGCG
>JAUPKQ010000045.1 GCA_030837345.1 Actinomycetota bacterium
AGACCGGCGCCGAGCAGGACACCCGGATAGGCGAGCATCGCGACGGCGGCACCGCCCGGCCCGAGCAGATCGCGGTAGACCGAGTTGGCGGTGCCCTTCCCGGACAGCTGAAGGGGCAGGGCCCCGGGCAGGACCGACCGGATCCAGAGGCCGGCAGGTCCCGGGATCACCTGCGCGAGGATCGGCACGACGTACAGCACGAGGGCGAGCACGGTGATCGCCCCGGCCCCCGACCGCAGGCACAGCCCCAGCCCGAGACCTGACAGCGCCACCATGGGGACGACGAGCGCCCATGCCAGCAGCATCCACCGCGTGCGGGGATCGGCGGGATCGGTCAGCCCGGCGATCCCCCGCCCTTCCATGATCAGCGGAGTGACCCGGTAGGTGGTCAGCACCGCCGTACCACCGGCCAGAGCCGCGACCACGCCGACGACGAGGGCCTTCGCCGCCACGAGCCGTCCCCGGCGCGGGGAGGCGAGAAGTGTCAGCCGCAGCGTGCCGTCCGCGTACTCGGCCGTCGCGGCGAGGACGCCGAGAACTCCCATCGCCATCTGCACGATCTCCGTGGTCAGATGCTCCAGCGGAACGATCGACGCCTGGGCCCGTTGCGGCGGGGTGGCCGCGTCCCACTGCTGCCCCACGTACCAGGCGAGCAGGGCCGTCAGACCGACGCCGATCGCCACCATCGCGAGGCTGAGGGCGGTCCCCCGCATCGAACGCAGCTTCAGCCACTCGGCGGCGATCGTCGCGCTCATCGTGACCTCCCCGCGCCGGTCTCCGGAGCGCGGGAGGCGCCAGAGGCCGCAGGCCCGGCCCGTTCCCTCGTCAGGTCGAGGTAGACCTCCTCCAGCGACGCCCGGCGCTCGGAGATGCCCCACAGCGGAATCCCCGCCTCGACGGCGAGGTCGCCGATCCGCGCGACGGAAAGCCCGGTGACGATCAAACCGTCCTCCCCCTGCGGCCGGACATCCCCGCCACGCCCGCCGAGCACCGCCGCGAGATCCGGCGCCCGGGGCGACCGCACCAGGACTCCCCCGTCGTTCCGCCGCGTGAGCTCGGCGACCGTCAGGTCGGCGAGCAGGCGCCCCCGGCCGATGACGACCAACCGGTCCGCGGTCCGCTCCATCTCGGACATCAGGTGGCTGGAGACGAAGACCGTGCGTCCCTCCCCCGCCAGATCCCGCAGCACCCCGCGGAGCCAACGGATGCCGTCGGGGTCGAGCCCACCGGTCGGTTCGTCGAGCACCAGGACGCCGGGATCACCGAGCAGAGCACCCGCCAGGCCGAGCCGCGCTCGCATCCCGAGGGAGAAGGTCCCGATCCGGCGCGAGGCGACGTCCGGCAGGCCGACCAGGCCGAGCACCTCGTCGACGCGCCGGGCCGCGATCCCGCCGGCGACGGCGAGGCATCTCAGGTGCGTACGCGCCGACCTGCCCGGATACCCGGCGCCAGGGTCGAGCAACGCCCCCACCTCCCGTCCGGGACGCGGCCGGTCGGCATACCGGCGCCCCTGGATCCGGGCCGTGCCGGAGGTCGGCGCGGCGAGCCCGAGCAGGACCCTCATCGTCGTCGTCTTGCCCGCTCCGTTCGGCCCGAGGAAGCCGGTGACCTCCCCCGGCAGCGCCTGGAAGGACAGGCCGTCCACGGCCACCCGCCCCCGGTACCGCTTCGTCAGTTCGTTGACTTCGATCACGACGGACACTCTTCGCCCGCCCCGGGCCCGCCCGCATCGGGCCAGGGGACGTCATACCCCGGATCGATGACCACGACGCGAGGTCCGGTTACGGTCGACGCATGGCCGTTGCCGGTTCCGCCCCCGGTCGCGACGACGAGACGGATCTGAGGTCCCCCGTCGCGCGTCCCTGGACCCGGCGGCAACTCGTGGCCGCCGACCTCGTCCTCGCCGTCGGGTACACGCTGCTCCTGCTGCTCGACCGGCCCGCCGCCGGGCCCGCCGCGCCGGTGGTCCCCGGACCGGTGACGACCGGTCTCGTCCTGGTGACGGGCCTCGCTCCGGCGGCCCGGCGTCTCGCCCCGGTCCCGGTGCTGGCGGCCGTCCTGGCCGCGACCGTGATCGGGTCCGTGACCGGAGCGGTCCACGACCCCTTCCTCGCCACGGCATTCGTGCTGTACCTCGTCGTCCAGAAGCCGACGGGCCGTTCCCGCGTCCCGTTGACCTGGCTGCTGGCGATCGTGGGCGTGCTGCTGGTGTTCCTGTTCGTCACCGGGGTGGACGGCGACGGCGGGGATCTCACCCGCGATCTGGCCGTCGGCGTCACCGCGTCGACGGTCGCCGTCGCGCTGGGGCGGACCGCGCACGCCCGCCGCCGCAACGCGGCCCGCCACGCCGAGCAGCTCGCCCGCCACGCCGTCCTCGCCGAACGGCTCCGGATCGCCCGGGAGATGCACGACGTGGTCACCCACAGTCTCGGTCTGATCGCCGTGAAGGCGGGGGTCGCGAACCACGTCGCGGACAGGCAGCCGCAGGAGGCGCGCGCGGCGTTGGAGGTGATCGAGGCGACGAGCCGCGAGGCGCTCGCGGAGATGCGCGGGATGCTCGGCGTCCTTCGGGACGACGGACACGGGCCCGGCCTGGGGACCCTTCCGGGCCTCGCCGAACGCGCCCGCGCCGCCGGAGTCGCCGTCACGTTGCGAATCGACGGCGCGGACGCCGCGCTCGATCCCCTCACCGGGCTGTCCGTCCACCGCCTGGTCCAGGAGGCTCTGACGAACGTCGTCACGCACGCCCCCGGGGCACGGTGCGAGGTCACGGTCGAGGTGACCTCCGGCGCGGTGACGGTCGAGGTACGGGACGACGGCCCGGCCGGGGAGCCGTCCCCGCCAGAGGTGCCGCCCCTCCCGCCCGGGGGACGAGGTCTTCGCGGGATGCGGGAACGGATCGAGGGACACGGCGGCGTCCTGACCACCGGGCCCCGGCCGGACGGCGGGTTCGGCGTGCGGGCGACGATCCCCTTGCCACCGGCGGGGAGCGTGACGTCGGCGTGACCCGGCCCATCGGCGTCCTGGTCGTCGACGACCAGGCTCTGCTGCGGGCGAGCTTCACCGTGCTGATCGAGTCCGAACCCGATCTGGTGGTCGTCGGTGAGGCGGGCGACGGCGTCCGGGCGGTGGAGCTGGCGCACGAGCTGCGGCCCGACGTCGTCCTGATGGATGTCCGGATGCCCCGGATGGACGGCATCGAAGCGACAGGCCTGATCTGCGGCTCGGCGAGGACACGGGAGGTGAAGGTCCTTGTGCTGACGATGTTCGACCTCGACGAGCACGTCTTCGCCGCGCTCCGGGCGGGGGCGAGCGGGTTCCTGCTGAAGGACGTGCCTCCCGCGGAACTCCTGCACGGTCTGCGCGTCGTCGCGCGCGGCGACGGACTGCTCGCCCCCGGCGTCACCCGGCGGCTGATCGAGGCCTTCGCCCGGCCGGAGCGGCACGGCGCCCCGGCCGGGGAGCGGGGGACCGCGCTCCTGCCCGGGGTGACCGACCGTGAGGGGGAGGTCCTGCACCTCGTGGCCCGGGGGTTCACCAACGCCGCTATCGCCGAACGACTGCGGCTGCGCCTGCCGACCGTGAAGACCCATGTCGGACGGCTTCTCGACAAGCTCGGGGCCCGCGACCGCACCCAGCTCGTCATCGCCGCCTACGAGACGGGTTTCGTGGTCCCCGGAGACGGGCGGGCGAATCCCGGAGGTCCCTTCGGGGAGCACACGGACCGGGCTTGACCTGGAGCGCGCTCCAGGTCCTAGCGTTCCCGCCATGACGACGACCCGTGAACTCGGACGTACCGGACAGCACCTGGTCCCGATGGCCCTCGGCTGCATGCTGATGGGCACGGACACCCCGGAGGACGAATCCCGCTGGATCCTCGACCACTTCACCTCCGAGGTGGCGCCGCGCTTCGCCGCCGAGGGCGGACCGGCCGCGTTGCCGATGATCGACACCGCCGACTGCTACGCCTGGTGGAGGCATCGCGGAGGCTCCGGCGGGGACAGCGAGGAGCTGCTCGGCCGGTGGCTGTCCGCACCCGGCCGGCGCGATCGCGTGTTCCTCGCCACGAAGGGCACCGCGTTGATCGGCGATCTGGACGGCGTCTGGGGTCCCGGTGAGTCCGCCGAGCCCGACTGGGCCCTGGCGCGCGGCCGGTTCGTCGGCGCGGGGCGGCAGATCCTGCGGGACTCGCTCGACGCCAGTCTCCGCCGTCTTCGCACCGACCACCTCGACCTCTACTACGTGCACGTCGACGACCGGTCGACCCCCCTCGAAGAGACGCTGGAGACGCTGGCCGGATTCGTCGCCGACGGGAAGGTACGGTATCTCGGCTGGTCGAACGTGCGCGTCTGGCGGATGGAGCGCATCAGGGCCCTCTGCGAGAAGCACGGCTGGCCGCAGCCGGTCGCGCTCCAGCAGCAGCACACCTACCTGCGGCCCCGCGCGGGGCTGGGGAACGCCTCGATCGTCGAGGCCGAGCTGCTCGACTACTTGAGGGAGAGGGACGACCTCACCCTCGTCGGGTACTCCCCGCTCGCCAAGGGCGTCTACGCCCCGGCCAAGCGGGCCGGGCACTGGATCCTCGACGAGTCCTACTCGGGGCCGGACGCCGACGCGCGCTTCGCCGCCGTCGACGCCGTCGCCGCCGAGGTTGGCGTCACGCCCACCCAGCTCGTCCTCGCCTGGCTGCTCCACCAGGATCGGCCGCGGGTGCTGCCCCTGATCGGGCCGCGCACCCGGGAACAGTACGAGGCCACACTCCCCGCGCTCGGCGTCCGGCTCACCGACGCGCAGCGTGCCCACCTCGACGGCGCCGGAGCCTGACCCGCGACCGGTCTCACCGGTCTCGCCGGTCTCACCGGGGACGGCGGGTGAGGTCGCCGACCCGGACCCGCCACACGACGACGGCGATGCTCGGCAGGGTCCAGGCGAGGAGCACCCCGAGGTGCCCCAGCGCGTGGACCGGCCCGATTCCCCCGACGGAGTACGCCTCGGACGCCGCGAGGGCGGCGTGCCGCAGCGGGGTGAGCCACCCGATCGTGTCGAGGAGCGGCGGGAGGTCCAGACCGACGACGAAGACCTCGCACACGAAGGACAGCGGCAGGAGCGTGCCGAGCGCCGCGGCGGTGACGGCCCGGCTGCTCGACAGGAAGGAGACGAGCACCAGCCCGAACACGGCGTAGCAGCCCGAGGCCGCCAGGACGGCGGCGACCGCCACGGGCCAGTCGGGAGGGACCGGGACGCCGAAGACCACCCCGGCGAGCACCATCACCGTCACGAAGGTGACGAACGAGATCCACATGCTCGACAGGACGCGTCCGATCAGCAGGAGGCCGATCGGGAGGGGAGTCCCCACCAGGCGTTCCAGCACACCGCGTTCCCGGGCCCGCACCAGGCCTTCCGGCATGGTGATGTAGGTGGTCACCGCGGCACCGTAGATCGCCATCGTCGGGGCGTAGAACCGGGGCAGGGGCGTCCCGTCGGGCAGGAGGACGTGCCGTCCGTAGAGCTCGGGGATCAGGAGGACGAGCAGCGCCGGGAAGGCGACGGTGAAGAACGCCGACGCCGGATCGCGCCACAGCGCGGCGTTGGAGTGCCGCACCTCGTGAAGGAGCAGCACGGGGACTGACGGCCGGCCGGCGCGGCGCCGGGGGAGGGCGTCGCTCCCCCGCCCGGCCCGGTGGTGGTTCCTCCTCCCGGGAGAACGACCGCCGGGCTCCGGCCCGAGCCGCCGGACGGCGACGGCCGCCCCCACCAGGCCCCAGACGACGATCACGGCGAGATGGCCAGGGTAGAGGCCTGGGCCCGACCCCGAGGGGTCGGACGCGTCGACGAGCGCGTGGGCCACGTGCCGCAGGGGGAAGAACCAGCCGATCGCGTCCATCCAGGCGGGCAGCTTGCTCTCCCCGACGGTGAAGATGTCGGAGACGAACGAGACGGGAAGCACGATCCCGTTCGTCAGGGCGGACGCCGCCTGGGTCGTCGGGGCGACGGCCGCGACGGCCAGTCCGAGCGCGCTGAAGCAGCAGACACCGGCCACGAGGGTGAGAAGGGCCGCCGGAAGGGTCCGCCAGACGATCCGGACGTCATACAGCAGGACTCCCACGACCCCGAGCAACACCACGGCGACGAACGAGGCCGTTGCCCCGGCCGCGACCCTCGCCCCGATCATGACGGCGGGCGACAGAGGCGTCCCCCGCAGCCGCTTGAGGACGCCGTCCTCCCTGGCCTGGGTCAGCATGATCGCCAGGTTCGAGAAGCCCCCCATCACGAGCCCGAACGCGACCATCGCAGGCAAGAGGGACTGCGCCACCCGGACGCCGGACCGCTCTTCGATGATCGCGTTTCCGGTGATCGTGGTGACGATGACGAAGAACAGCAAGGGGAAGACGACGACGAAGAACACCATCATCGGTTCCCGCAGCATGGCGTCGATCTCGTGCCGGATCTGGCGCCCCAGCAGGCGGACCCCCGCCGGAGGACCCGGGGAGCCGTCACGCACGGTCCGTTCCGCCGTCCTCGTCGTGGCGTCCCACCAGGTCGAAGTAGACATCCTCAAGGCAGGGACGGGCGAGGGAGAGCCGTTCCAGCCTGATACCGCGCTCGATCGCCCAACCGGTCAGGGTGTGGACGTCCCTGGTCGGGTCGGGCGTCACCACCTCGGTCTCGGTGCCCGGGAACCGGACGGTCCCCGTCAACGGCGGGAGCCCGTCCTCAGGCACACCGCCCGGGAGGCGGAAGGTCAGAACGGCGTTGTTCCCGGACCCGGCGGCGAGTTCGGCCGGTGTCCCGGAGGCGACCACCCGGCCGTGGTTCACCACGACGACACGGTCGGCCAGATGCTCGGCCTCGTCGAGGTAGTGGGTCGTCAGCAAGATCGTCGTCCCGAGCTCGCGGAGCCGCGCGACGAGATCCCAGGCCCTGCGCCGCGCGGCGGGGTCGAACCCGGTGGTCGGCTCGTCGAGGAACAGGAGCTCGGGATCCCCGACGATCCCGAGGGCGAGGTCGAGGCGCCGTCGCTGCCCGCCGGACAACGACCTGACCCTGACGTCGGTCCTGTCGGTCAGCCCGACGACCTCGATCACCTCACGGACGGGCCTCGGCGAGGGGTAGTACCCGGCGTGAAGCCGCACCAGCTCGCCGACGGTGAACGCCTCCTCGAAGCCCGCCTCCTGGAGGACGATGCCGATCCGCTCCCGGAACGCCCTCGTCCCGTGGGCGGGATCGAAACCGAGAACCTCCACCCGCCCTTCGTCCCGGCGCCGGTTCCCTTCGAGAATCTCCACCGTCGTCGTCTTCCCGGCGCCGTTCGGGCCGAGAAGGGCGACGACCTCACCGTGATCCAGATGAAGATCGATCCCGTCGACCACGGTGACGCCGCCGTAGGCCTTCGTCAGTCCCTCGACGACGACGGCCACTGATGCGGCCACTGTTTCCTCACCTCGGACTCGAAGGTCGGACAGTCCGCGAGGACCGTGACGGCGTCCCCGGGAGCGATCTCCTTTTTGATCATTGCCGGGTCCGGCGTGAGGGGCGATCCGACGAGGCGAGCAGGTCGAGGACACGGTCGACGAGCCCGTCCAGCCCGTCGGCGACGGCGGGGGTGAGCGTCTCACCGAACGTGGTGACGTCCTCGACCTCGATCCCGAGAACGTGGATGTCGTCCGGCAGCGGCAACCCGCCGATCCGGCCGATCTCCAGCGCCGCGGACAGGCTGAGATCGTGGACCGACGTCTCGTGGAGGCTGCCTCCGAGGTGGTCGAACGGCAGTTCGACCACCGTGCCGACGGGGACACGGCCGGTCCTCAGCGCGTCGAGGACGACGGCCCGCCGGTGTCCGACCATCGCCTCCATCAGGGCGAGGCCGCCGAGGCCCAGCTCGACGACCGTCGTCGCCCGGCGGGAGTCCTCACGGGAGTCCTCACGGGCGGACTCACGGGCGGCCAGTCGCCGGGCGACCTCCCGGGCCGCCAGCGGACCGGCGCCGTCGTCGGTCAGGGTGACGTTGCCCAAGCCGATCACGATGTCCGCCGTCGTCTCGGTCACCGCACCCCCCTCGGCGAACAGTCCCCACAGACACTACCTGGCGTGAAGACAATCTGACTCTACGTGTTTTCCTGACTGTAGCCCGGTCCTCCTGTCGCTTCCTTGAGCACACCTTGCGTGTCGTCTGAGTCACGAGACGGACGCCGGATCCGCCATCCGGGTCAAGTCACCGGATCCACGCGCCGATCAGTGAGGCGTGGAAGCCCTCCTGATCCTGATCACCGCCTCGGTGACGGCGTTCGCGGCCTTCGCCCTGCACCGCAGGGAGATCGAGCGCCGCGACGAGATTCTCCTGGCGAAGGTGGAGGCGGTCACCTCGTCGCGGGCCGTGGGCACCTGGGCGGATTCGCCGTCCGGTCTGCCGGAGGCCGTGGAGGACGAGATCGGGCGCATGCTCGCCGCCATCACGGCCGAGGCCTGCCGCACGGAGGCCGTGGCCCGCACCGACGAGCACCGTTCGAACCTCGCCCAGCAGCGGCTGAGCGAGCAGTACCTCCGGCGGCAGGCCCAGGCGATCCTCGACGAGACGGCGGACCTGGTCAGTTCGTTGCTCCGGCAGGTGCTCGAGCAGGCGAGAGCCGTGCTCGACACGACGACGACGATCGACAAGAGCGTCCACTCGGTGCACGACGTCACCCGCAACGTCGTCGAGCGGACGAGGACCGCCGACGAGGTCATCGGCGCCCTCAACGGCAGCCTTCAACGGGTCGGCGGCATCGCCGGATTCATCGCGACGGTCGCCGAGCAGACGAACCTGCTGTCCCTGAACGCGACGATCGAGGCGGCCCGCGCGGGCGAGGCCGGTAAGGGATTCGGAGTGGTGGCGCAGGAGGTGAAGGACCTGGCCACAACGACGGCCCGGTCGACCGGCGAGATCTCCGAGACGATCGGATCGCTGCAGAGCGAGGCGAACCGCATGGCCTCGGTCATCGGGACGGTCATCGACGGCATCGTCGGCGTCGGCGAGGCGACGACCGTCGTCGAAGAACTGGTCAGCCAGCAGATGGCGACGACGAAGGTGCTCGACACGACGGTCCAGGAGGCGATCTCGCAGATCGACCTGTTGCTCGCGCTGTCACACGACGTCGACCGTCGCGAGTTCCCCCGGATCGCCGCCACCAGCCGCATCACCCTGCGCACCGCGAACGGCGTCGTGGAGGCCGATCTGCTCGACATCAGCGGCGGAGGGCTGCGGTGCGAGGTCCGCAACGGGCCGGTGCTCAGCGAGGGTTCGCCCGTCGAGGCCCTCGTCCCCCTGAAGGACCGCGTCCTCAGCCTGCCGACGACGGTCCGCTGGCACAACCGGACGGGGACGGGGGCGCAAATCGGGTTGATCTTCACGAGTGTCACGATCACCGACCGCGCCGAGATCGAGGCCTACGTCACCACGATGCTCACCTCACTGGACAAGCAGGAGCGCGCCACCGGACCACAGGAGGACCGGACGGGGTCCGCGGCCGAGACGTATGTCGCTGGACCGGCGGCGATCGCCCATTAATCTGCCCGACGGACCGGAGCCAGGACAGGAGGCTTCGCGGGGATCAGCACCTGCGACCAGGGTGCCAGCAGGTACGGAGTGATCATGACCACGGTAGCGTTCTACAGCGGCGAGCAGCTCCCCCTGGAGATGCACAAAGTCCGGATCGTACAGAAAATCACCCTCCAGCCGATCGAGAGACGTCTGGAGGCGATCACGGACGCGGGCAACAACACGTTCCTGCTGAAGAACGCCGACATCTTCCTCGACATGCTCACCGACAGCGGCGTCAACGCGATGAGCGACCGCCAGCAGGCGGCGATGCTCGTAGCCGACGACAGCTACGCGGGCAGCGCCACCTTCACCAGGCTGGAGAACACGCTCCAGAGCATCTTCGGTATGCCGTACTTTCTCCCCGCGCACCAGGGACGGGCCTGCGAGAACCTCCTCGCCCAGGTCCTGGTCACTCCCGGCAGCACCGTTCCGATGAACTACCACTTCACGACCACCAAGGCCCACATCGTCATGAACGGCGGGGTGGTCGAGGAGCTCCTGACGCCGTCCGGCCTCGAGGTGACGAGCACCGATCCGTTCAAGGGCAACATGGACGTCGCGGCACTGCGCAAACTCGCGACCGACCTGGGAGCCGAGAAGATTCCGTTCGTGCGGATGGAGGCCGGGACCAACCTGATCGGCGGGCAGCCATTCTCGCTGGCCAACCTCCGTGAGGTCCGTCAGGCCTGCGACGAGTTCGGCCTGTTGCTCGTGCTCGACGCCAGCCTGCTCGCCGACAACCTCTGGTTCATCCGGACCAGGGAGGCCGGGTGCACCCAGAGGAGCATCGCCGACCTCACCCGGGAGATCGCCGACCTCTGCGACGTCGTCTACTTCTCCGCCCGCAAGCTCGGGTGCGCCCGGGGCGGAGGCCTGTGCGTCCGCAGCCAGGAGCTGTACGCGCGGCTGCGTCCCCTCGTCCCGCTCTACGAGGGCTTCCTCACCTACGGCGGGATGTCCATCCGTGAGATGGAGGCACTCGCCGTCGGGCTCGAGGAGACGCTCGACGAAGACATGATCAGCCAGGGACCGCAGTTCATCGCCTACATGGTCGACGAACTCGACAGGCGCGGCATTCCCGTGATCACCCCGGCTGGCGGCCTCGGCTGCCACCTCGACGCGAAACGGTTCCTCGACCACATCCCGCAGGAGCTGTACCCGGCCGGAGCCCTCGCGTCCGCGACGTACCTCGTGTCGGGGGTCCGCGGCATGGAGCGAGGCACCCTGTCCGAGCAGCGCGAACCGGATGGCTCCGAACGCCTGGCGGAGATGGAACTGCTGCGCCTCGCCCTCCCCCGGAGGGTGTTCACTCTGTCCCAGATCCGGTACGCGATCGACCGCATCGACTGGCTGTACCAGAACCGGCGGCTCGTCGGAGGTCTGCGATTCGTCGAGGAACCCGAGGTCCTGCGGTTCTTCTACGGCAGGCTCGAACCGGTGTCGGACTGGCAGCAGGAACTCGTCACCGCGTTCCGCCGCGACCTCGGAGACAGCCTCTGACTCGCTTCCGACCGGCCGGCCTCCCATAACCGACGGCCGACCCGGACGTACGGCACAGGTGTCGGACCCCGGATCCCGTCGGAGTGATCAGTGACCTACCGCGACGAGCAGCCCTTCACCTCCTCTGACGCACGGTTCGGCGAACCGCCCTACGGCGGCTCGCCGAACCGTGGCCGTCCCTGGCCGACGATGACGCCCGCGTCGTTCGAGTTCCTCGCCCACCGGCTGAGGGTGCGGGTCCTGCGGGTGCTGTGGATCCTCGTCTTCCTCGCCCTGGTGTTCGTCCCCCTCGCCCTGGCGCCCTCCGCGGCCGGGTCGCGGCGTCCGTGGAGCGAGGGCGGGATCTGGGTGGAGCTGTGCCTGACGACGGGGCTCCTCGGGCTCTCGACACTGGCTGCGACCATCGTCCTCCCGTCACGGGTCAAGTCGATCACGATGGCGTTCGGGATCGAGGGAGTCCTTCGCTCCCATCGGTGGCTCGCGGTGGCGACGACGGTGATCGTGGGGGCCCACCTGACGTTCATCCTCATCGACAACCCCCGGAGCATCCTTCTCATCTCCCCCGGCCCCACCGGGGTTCCCCGGGCCCGCGCGGGGTTCCTCGCCTTCGCCGCCATGATCCTTCTCTGCGTGCTGGCGTTCCGGCGGCGGAAGATGGGCACGCGGTACGACGTCTGGCGCTGGGTCCACGCCATGATGGGAATCGGGGCTCTGGCCGGTTCGTACCTCCACGTCATCTGGCTGAACCACCTGATGCGCGACGCCGCCGAGCGCACGGTCTTCCTGGTCGTCCTCGTCGGGGTGGGGGCGGTGATGATCAACCGCTGGATCCGCCGGCCGCTGGTGTCGTGGCGCCAGGCCTATGTGATCGAGCAGGTCCGGATCGAGAACGACATCGTCAGCACCCTCGTCCTCGTCCCCGCCCACCGGCGCCAGCCCCGGCTGAGTTTCCGCCCCGGACAGTTCGCCTGGATCCGGTTGGACAGCCCGTTCGGGCCGTTGCAGTCCAACCCCTTCTCGATCGCCTCCGGGATCGACAACCCGGATGCCCTCGAGTTCACGATCCGGAACGTCGGGGACTTCACCGGCAGCATCAAGAACCTTGAACCCGGGCGGAAGGTCTTCGTCGACGGCCCGTACGGATCGTTCAGCGATGACCACATCGGGGCCCCGAGCCTCCTGCTGATCGGCGCCGGCGTCGGGGTCACCCCGATGATGAGCATCCTTCGCTCCCACGCCTTCCGAGGTGACCTCCGGCGTCACATCCTCCTGTTCGCCGTCCGCAACCCGTCGGAACTGATGTTCCGGTACGAACTCGACCTGCTCGGCACCGAACTCGACCTCGACGTGATCGAGGTCGTCTCCAAGCCCCCGCCGAGCTGGAGGGGCGTCTCCGGGCGCGTGGACGCCGACTTGCTGGAGAGCGTCCTGGAGGAGTTCGGCCCCGGCCTGCCCCACGTCTTCATCTGCGGTCCGCCCCAGATGATGGAGGACACGACCCGGACGCTCGTGGAACTGGGCGTCCCTCCGCAGAACGTCCACACGGAGCAGTTCGCCATGGTCTGAAGGGGAGCGACCGGGATCACCTCAGATCCCGGTCGCTCCCCTTCAGAAGCGACAGACACGCATCAGGGAGGAAACAGCGGCGGCCTGACGGTCCTTGTTCCGGGACGTATAGGCCGCCGCATAGTCCTGGATCCCCCGGCGAATCACCTCGTCGGACGCCTTGGCGGATTCCTCGACCAGTTCCCGGACACGGGCCTTCCCTTGCGTCTCAGACACCGCGGCGTACTGGACATCCATCGCCAGACTCTTGAAATCGGCGCACGTCACCTTGTCGTAACCGTTCCGCCCCGCGTCGTCGACAACTCCGCTCAAGTCCGCGCATCCGGCCAGCGACAGTACCGCGACAACCGTGGCGACGCCCGAGAAGATCGTTTTCATCAATCCTCCATGAAACAAACCCAGAAGTCGGTCCGGACCAATTCATCCTATCGTGTGGTGCCTATTCCTCCACGTGAGGTACGCAAAGGCCCGATATAGCGAGCATCAACTCTTCGCAGACCGCCCGGGACTGAGTCATTCCAAGTAACGGCTTATGACCGTGAGTAGCCGCATGGCCTGATCAGGCGGTTCGGGACCCTGGACGAAGTGATCAGCGTGTGCAGTTGCTGCCGTGATCGGGGCTGTCGCTGCCGAGGGAGGCGTTCCTGGCGAGGTTCTCGGGTGGGCCAGGTGGGTTTCGGGAGCGTGAACCGTTCGTGGTGCTGTGGGTGGCCTTGTCGGGTGAGGACGAGCCGAGGACTCAGGTCGTGGACCCGGTTCATGGACAGCGGGGAATGATTGTGGGGGCGGCCACGAGCGCTGTCGCCACGGTCGCATCCTCTCGTGTGCCCGAGAACGGGATACTGCACCCGGTGGCTCGATGGGGTCGTCATTCCGTCGGCTGATGGGCGTTGCCCCTGACCAGCTGCCCGGCTGGCTATCCGGCACCCGCCCCGATGTCGTGATGATGCGTCTCGGGACCAACGACGTGTGGAACAACATCCCGGCGAGCAGCCTGCTCCTGACCTTCAGCGGTCTCGTCGGCCAGATGCGGGCCAGCAATCCCTTCATGCAGGTCCTCGTCCCCGATCGCTGGCGAACGCCTGGTTCGGCCCGCTGACGGCGGTGGTGGACTCGTTCGACGGTCCGAGGCCGACGGTGACATCTCCGGCCCGGACCCGCTCGGCGAGCTGACGAGCGGGGAACGCACCCTGACGTCCGGTGGGCGGGAGTGACGATCATGGCTCCCGCCCACCGCGACGACGGTTGCGGACGCCAAACGTGGCCCTATAACAACACTTTCGCCACGCAAGATGCCTGATCCACTATAGTGTGACGCGTTTCACATTGACCTCGGCGTCGAATCACCGTAAATATCTGGTTGCCATTCGCAGACATCTGCGAATGGCAGACCCCTCTCCGGGGGCGCCTATCCCCGGCGTGGCCAGCGGGAATGCGAATTTCGGATTGTATTGACCTATGAACCGAAATGACGGTCAGTTCTGACCGTCACGCGGTCTCGGTTGACGAGGCGACACCCCTGAAATATGTTCAGAACACGGCCCCCTCCACGGACGGACGGCTCCGGGATCGCCCTGTCGATGGACACGACCCAGGGTATTCGTCAGCGCGGGGATCCGGTGCATGGTGTTCGCGGTCATGAGCTTCTGGGGGGCGTCCGCGAGCGGGAGTTCTCAGCAGGATCGGAGGGTTTCACGCCCTCACGACGTCAGGGGTCATTGCCGCCCCCTCCCGTATCTGGTGCCGCGTGAACCGTGACCAGCGATGTCGCACGGAATTCTCGGCGCCCGCCGATCCTTTCGAGGTGCGGTTTCACCGTCGGCACGTCCACTCACCGGCGCGCGACCCCACCACCGAACAGGATTCACCGGTTGTCTCATCAGTCCACCGCATGCTCGAAACACACGCCGTTCCTTCGGCGCCCGGGGGTATTCACTGTGAGTTCATCAGCCATACCAGTCTCGGCACTCGACGACTACGTCGGTCGCGGAGCCCACCTGTACATCAAAGGCGTCAAGCACATCGACTGTGCTTCCGGGACGTTCAATCTCTCGCTGGGGTATGACAACCCGGACGTCGTCGCCGCCTTGCACCGGCAGCTCGACCGGGTCCTCCACCTCTCGTCCGAGTTCACCCGGTCGAAGTCCCAGGAAATCTTCGACCTCTTGCGGCCCGTCCTCCCGGAGCACCTCGACAGCTTCTGGTTCCGTGACATCACCGGCTCGACCGCGAACGAGGCCGCCGTCCGCATGGCGCAGAAGGCGACCGGCCGGACCGACGTGATCTCCTTGTTCCTCTCCCACCACGGGCAGAGCGCGGCCGCGACCGGGCTCTCGGGGAACGCCTTCCGCCAGCAGTCGTTCTCGCTGCCGTTCGTCGGGTCGATCAAGGTTCCGGCCCCCGACTGCAACCACTGCTTCTTCGGCCAGACCCGCGACCGCTGCAACATGCTCTGCGCGCGCCGGGTCGAGGACTTCATCGAGTACGCCTCCAGCGGGCGCGTCGCTGCGATGGTGATCGAGCCGATCCTCGGGAACGGCGGGAACGTCGTCCCGGACCCCGAGTACTACTCGGTGATCCGCGAGATCTGCGACCGGCACGGAATCGTCATCATCGCCGACGAGGTCCAGACGGGTTTCGGCCGGACGGGCTCCTTCTTCGCCTCGACCGGCTACGCGAAGGCCCTCCGCCCCGACATCATCACGTTCGCCAAGGGCGCCGGCGGGGTGGGCATCCCGGTGGCGGGCGTCCTGATGCGCCACGAACTCGACGTTCTGGAGCCGTGGGAGCACTCGTCGACGTCCGGGGCGAACCCGCTGGCGCTCGTCGCCCTGGAAGAGACCGTCAGGTACATCCGCGACAACTACATCCTCGACAACGTGACGAGGATGTCGAAGCTCCTCAAGTACGGCCTCCACGAGCTGGAGGCGGAGTTCGCGCCGGTGATGAACGTCCGTGGCAAGGGGCTGATGCTCGCCTTCGACCTTCCCTCGGCCAAGGACGTGAGCGCCTTCATCGGCATCGCCCGCCACCACGGCCTGATCCTGCGCGGAAGCCGCTACGGATTCGGCAACACCGTGAAGGTCCGTCCACCGCTCATCGTCTCCGAGGACGACGTCGACGAGATTCTCCTCGGCCTTCGTGCCTCGCTGGCCGAGTTCAACGCACCAACGGAGTTCAACGCACCAACCGAGTTCACCGCACCGACCGAGTCTGAGAAGGGTATGTGACCGTGCGAGCCCTGAAGTACCGCTCCCCCTGGAACCTCGATTTGGAAGAGGTCCCCGACCTCACCGCGGAGGGTCCCGACGACGTCGTCGTGGACATCGCGTTCTGCGGCATCTGCGGAACGGACCTCGGGATCGTCTCCGGCAGTTATCCGGTCGCCGTCTCCGGGGTGACCCTCGGCCACGAGGCGAGCGGAATCGTCGCCGAGGTCGGCAGCGAGGTCACCACCGTGCGACCGGGCGACCGGGTAGTGATCAACCCGACCCCGTATTGCGGAACGTGCCGTATGTGCCTCACCGGCCGGATCAACCACTGCGTCAACAAGCACGGCACCGAGGCCGGGGTGAGCTACGACGGCGCCTACGCGGATCGGTACCGGACGACGTCCGGTTTCATCCACAAGCTGCCCGACCATGTTTCGCTCGAGGCCGCCGCCTTGACGGAACCGCTGAGCTGCGTGCTGTCCGGCGTCCGCAAGATCGTTCCGCCCTCCATGGCCGCCACGACCTACGTGTTCGGTGCCGGACCGCTCGGCCTCCTCTACACCTGGGCCCTCTGGCTGAAGGGGCTCGCGCCCGTCGTCGTCGAGACCTCGGACGCCCGGCGCTCGTTCGCGAAGAACTGCCTGCCGGAAGGCGTGGAGTCGTACGCCTCGCTCGACGACGCGCGCCAGGGGTTCTTCGGCGACGCGAAGGCGCCCTTGGACGTCGTCGTCGACACGACGTCCGTGCTCCTGGCTGACCTGTACCCGCGGATGGCGCCCGGCGGGACCCTGATGTCGATCGGCCTGAAGCAGAAGGACTTCACGATCGACGGGATGCAGCTCGCCGACCGCAGCCTCACCGTCATGGGATCGATCGACTCGCTGCACGGGTCCTTCGTGGAGGCCCTGCACCTCATCGTCTCGGGGCGGATCCCCACCGAGCGCCTGGTGAGTCACGTCGTCCCGCTCGCCGACTTCCCCCGGGGCTTCGCGGCGCTCGGCTGCGACATCGCGTCGGAGTCCTACGCGCCGACCAGCACGCCGAGCTGCAAGGTCCTCATCTCGACCGGTGCCTCGACCGGTGAGGGGCGCGAGTGACGACGACGGGCGGTACCGCGTCCGGGCCGACCTTCAGCATCGTCATCCCCTACCGCCGACGGGCCGACAACCTCCGGCTCGTCTTCGAGTCCCTCGCGGAGCAGACCCTTCCCCGGGACCGGTTCGAGGTCGTCCTCGGGGTCCTGGAGGACAGCGAGGAGCACGGCGAGGAGTACCTCGCCGTCTGCCGTGAGTTCACCGGCCGCCTGAACGTCCTCTCGGTTCTCTCGGACAAACCCTGGCAGGTCGGGTACGCACGGAACCTCGCCCTCCGGCAGTCGACGGGCGACGTCCTCGTGCTGCTCGACGCCGACGTCGTCCTCCCCCCGAGCGCTCTGGCTGCCCTCGCCGAACGTCATGCCGCCGGCCTTGGCGAGGGCGAGGACGCGGTCTGCACGGTCGGGCAGCTCATCGACTACGACAACAACACCAGTGACGTCGACTCCGTGGTCGTCCGGCCGTTCGAGCACTACCGGCGTCTGCTGGCCGACCTGGACGGCGCGGGTGAGGTCCGCCTCGACGCCCGCCTGAACACGCCGCACGTCATTCCGTGGTCCTTCGCGTGGACGGCGCTCATCGCCCTTCCGCGGCGCCTGGTCGAACGGCACGACCTGTGGTTCGACCTGAACTTCCACGGCTACGGCGTGGAGGACCTCGAGTGGGCGTACCGGATCAGCGCGACCGGGACACCCGTCGTCATGGCCCCCGACCTGTTCGGTATCCATCTGCCCCACCCGAGAAGCACCGCGTCGAACCGGGCGACGGAGGACGTCAACTATCGGTACTTCCTGCGGAAGTGGCCGTCCGTCGACGTCGAGCTCGCCTGCGCCTTCGGTGACTTCGAGGCGAATGCCCACCTTCACCCGGTGCTGGACGACGTCCGGGAGGCCACCGGGTCCGACGACGCCTCGCTGGCCGTGGTCTCAGGGACGGTGGACGGCGTCAGCACGCTCGTCGTCGGGGCCGTCGTCGACGCTCGGGGCAGGTTCGAGGACCCCGGTGTGGCCGCGATCTTCGACGCCACCCCGGAGCCGGAGGTCCTGCCCCTCATCGGGTTGCGCCTCCCTTGGCCCGACGACGGCGTCGACGAGTGCCGGGTCCTCCCGCCGGTAGAACGTCTCGGGCCGACGTACCGGGACCGCGTCTTCGCGGAGACCCGGCGGGTCGCCCGGCTGGTCGTCGCGGGAGAGGCCGCCGATCACCTTGCCGATCACCCGGCCGGCATCCGTGCCTGACAGCACCGGGCAGCTTCTCGGACTCGCCGAGCGCGCGGCGCGCGCCGGCGGGGCCGAGTTGCTCGCCCGTGCCGACAAGATCACAGGGGTGGAGCACAAGTCGTCCGAGACGGATCCCGTCAGCGACTCGGACCGGGCGAGCGAACGGGCGATCGTAAACCTGATCCTCGCGGCCCGGCCGGCCGACGGCGTTCTCGGCGAGGAGGGAGCGGACCGCCCGTCGGCGAGCGGGGTCCGCTGGGTGATCGACCCCCTCGACGGCACGGTGAACTACCTCTACGGCCTGCCTCACAGCACGGTGAGCATCGCCTGCCAGCGCCTCGGCGACGACGGCTGGCAGACCGTCGCCGCCGTCGTCCACCACCCGGCCCGGGAGGAGACCTTCACCGCCGGGCTGGGGAGAGGGGCGTTCCTCGGCGACACGCCTCTGGCGGTCAACCGGCCGGCGTCACTCAGCCGTGCCCTGGTTTCAACGGGCTTCTCCTACCAGGCGACCTCACGGGCCCGGCAGGCGGAGACGCTCCGGACCCTGCTGCCCGCGGTCCGGGACATCCGCAGCCACGGCAGCGCGGCCCTCGAACTGTGCTGGGTCGCGGCGGGCCGGTGCGACGGGTACTACGAGGACGAACTCGCCCTCTGGGACTGGGCCGCCGGGGCGCTCATAGCCTCGGAGGCGGGCGCCGCCGTCGCCGAACTCGGGACCGGGGTGGTCGCCGTCGCCCCGGACCTCCTGGACGAGCTCCTCGCCCGGGTGTCTCACAGTCCCTCCTGACCGTCGGCTACTGTCCCTTTCAGGCATGCCACCTCCAGGAGGACAGGAAACCTGCCCGTGTTCCGGACCATCATGAAGTCCAAGATCCACCGCGCGACCGTCACGCAGGCCGATCTGCACTACGTCGGCTCCGTCACGTTGGCGGCGGATCTGATGGAGGCGGCCGACCTGCTGCCCGGCGAGCAGGTCGACATCGTCGACATCGACAACGGCGCCAGGCTCACCACCTACGTGATCGAGGGACCGCGCGGGTCGGGCGTGGTCGGGATCAACGGCGCGGCCGCCCGGCTGATCACTACCGGGGATCTCGTCATCATCATCGCCTACGCGCTCGTCGACGACGCCGAGGCCCGCGCCCTCGCCCCCGCCGTCGTGTTCGTCGACGAACGGAACCACCCCGTCACCGTGGGCTCGGACGCCGCCTGGGCCCCGGAGGACGGTCCGCTGCGGCGCGGGGACGAACCCGACTGCTGACCATCGGCCGGGTGTTCCGGCCGGAGGAGAAACGGCGCAGCACGGCGAAGTGTGAAGAATGCCATGTTGCGGGTTTGTGAACGTGCACCTACAGTCAAGCGGAATATTGGGCTTTATCCAGCTATAACCAGATTCCGGACGGCCCATCGGCCACCCGCTCGCCGACGTCCGAGGAGACGATGATGTCCACCGGGTCGCACAAGCCGCCCGAGGTATCGGTCGTGATGGCGACCCGCGACCGCTGTGAGCCACTCCGTCTCACCCTGTCGAGCCTCGTCGCGCAGCGGTTCCCCGAGGGCGGTTTCGAGGTGATCGTCACCGATGACGGACTCGACGACGGAACCTCGGCGATGGTGAGGTCCTTCTCCGACCGGTTGACGCTCCATTACCACCATGAGAACGGTCCCGGATTCCTCAGCGCGGCCCAGGCGGGCAACACCGGCGCGAGACTCGCCTCGGCCCCCGTACTGGTCTTCCTGGAGGCCGGGGTCCTCGCCGGCCCCGACCTCCTCGCGAGCCATCTGACGGTCCAGACCGAGGCGAGCGCGGGGAGAGTGGCGATCGGCGACGTCCGGGGCCGGCGGCCCGACGGGGACGCCGCCGAGCTCGCGGAAGCGGCGGGCACGTTGCCTCCGGAGGAGATCCTGCGCCAGTACCGCGACGCCTCGCCCTTCCGCGAATGCCGAAGAGGTGACCTCGCGCGCGCGAGGAGCGGCGTCACGGCCGGGGTGGCTCCGTGGCTCTCGTTCCGTCTGGTGAACACCTCCCTGCGGACCGCGGACTTCTGGGAGGCCGGCGGTTTCGACGAGAGTTTCCGCGGTCGCGGCGTTGAGGACATCGAACTCGGTTTCAGGCTGTTCGCCCGGGGCATCCCGTTCGTCCTCAGCCCGGCGGCCTGGGCGCTCGGGGCCCGGCCCCGCCGTCGGCAGCCTTCCGGCCCGGCGACCGGCCCGGCCGACGTCCCGGGGTCTCCCGACGTCCCGGGCCCGGCTGGCCCTCCGTCAGACGACGCACGCGACGCCCGTCAGAACGCCCTCCGCTTCCTCCTCGGCCACCCGCATCCGGCCGTCGAACTGACGTGGGCCCTGTCCGGGGAGGACAGGAGGGGACGGATCGAGGGCGAGTTCACCCGGCTGCTCGCCTGGACCGAACGCTGCCGGGACCTACCCGTGACGGCGGAGATCGAGCAGGCCGTCGAGCACCTCCCGGAGGGGGCTGATGTCGTCGTCCTCGGCTGCGGCGGCACCCTGCCCGACGCCCTGCCGCCCGGTGCGTCGATCGCGGACTTCGACCCGGCCCTCCTGGAGGAGGCCGCGGTCTCGGGCGACCACCGCACGGCCAACGTGATAGGGATCAGGACCCCGTTCGCCGACCGCTCGGCGGACGTCGTGGTGATCACCTCCCGTCTGGCGGGAGTGTGGGCGGCCTGGCACCGAGAGATCCTCGCCGAGGCACACCGGATCGGTACGCGGGTGTACGTCGCGCTCCCGGTTCCCGCAGGCGTTCCCGCTCCCCCGGCCAGGCGCTGAACCGGTTCACGACCGCCCGAGGTCCGTGCCCGAGACGGCGAACGTCACGGTCTGGGCCGGGCAGTACCAGCTCCCCGCTGAGACCCGAGGACTGACGAGGCGGAGGGTTCCGCCCGCCGTGGTGGCGGCCCAGATCCCGTCCTCCATCGCGGCACCCTTGACCGTGAGCGCGATGCTCACCGTGTTGCGGACGTCCTTGGTCCGGCAGTGCGAGATGTGCGCCGTGACGGAGCCCGTGTAGGCGGCCCCCGAGCGGTTGAGGGTCGCGGTGAACGGGTGGCCGCCGAGGTTACCCGCCAGCATGACGGGGCAGGCGCCGCCCGCGCACCGGGGCGTGAACGTCCACCCCTGCTCGGCGGTGTCACCGACCCCGATGCTGCCTCCGCCCGCCGTGGTCACCCGCGTGCTGACGCTCCAGACTCCCTGGAGCCGTCCCTCCCCGACGGCGGGGGCGGACGTCGTGACCTTCAGGTCCGCCGTCGGGGCGGACTCCTGGCCCTCGGTGACGGCGACGACCGAGTACGACACGTCGGTCAGGGGGGCGAGACCGGAGTCCGCGTACGACGACTGCGAGCCGGGCACCGTGGCGACCTCCGCGTCGTCCCGGCGGACGAGGTAGTGGTCAGGGGTCTTCCCCTCGGGGCGCGTCCACGTCACGGTGACGCCGGTGCTGCTGACGGCCGCCTTCGTCAGGGCGCCCGGGCTCGACGGGCGCGTCGTGACGGCGAGTTCGGCGGTGGGGAGGGACGGCCGGCCGTCGGCCACCGCGAGGACGCTGTACCGGTAGGTGGTCAGGGCCGTCAGCCCGGAGTCCTCGAACGACGGCGAGGTCCCCGGGACGCTCGCCACCTCGATCCCGTTCCGGCGGATCGTGTACCGCTCGGGTTTCGCGTCCGGCGACGGCCCGGACCAGGTGAGCGCGGCGGTGGTGCTCGTCAGCTCACCGGTGGCGAGCCCGACGGGAGCGGGTCCCGGTCCGCTCCACGGGCTCCAGACCAGGACACCCGCTGTCACGAAGAGCGCCGCCACGACCGCGACGGCGACCGCCGGGCCCTGTCGCCGCGGTGCCGCCGCAGGTCGGGGAGCACCGGCGAACCCGGGTCCGGAGGCACCGCTGAGCCCGGGTCCGGGGGCACCGGCGAGCCGCTGACCGGGGATACCCGGGGCTCCTGGGGGGTCTGTTCCCGCTGTCGTGTTCGCCATCACGAACCTCCACCGCCGGAGCACCCGGCGTGCCACGCGTCATTGCGAGGTATCGCGCCAGGACGACCTTCCCAGGGAACACCTCGGCCGCCCGCCCGGACAAGGGCGGTCAGGATGAATGTCCGAGGTAACCGGTGGGAGGTTCGCATATCGGGACCAGACGCCCCGACCCGGCCGGATTACGGCAGAATGCACCGCGCCCACCTCGGGCTGCACCATCGACGAACAGGAGGCGCACGGTGATCCGGGCTCTCTGCCTGCAGGACGTCGTCTACGCCGGGGTGGCCGCCGCCGCCGGAGTACTCGCGCACATGGTGCTCCGCTTAGTGCTGCTGAGGCTGCAGAAACAGGCGAGCAGAACGCAGACCTCCGGGGACGACATCGTCGTCGACGGGCTGCTGCTGTTCGTCCCCTGGGCCGCGCTGGTCGGTGGCCTGTGGACGGCGTCCGCCTGGCTCCCGCTCGACGCCGCCGGGGACCGCCAGGCCTGGTCCCTCGCGGTGGCCGCCCTCGTCCTCGCGGCGACGTTCGCCGCGGCGAAGGTCGCCGCGGACGTCGTCCGCTCGTTCACCCTCGCGCGCGCGGGGGTGGCCGGATCGGTGAGCATCTTCGTCAACATCGTGCGCATCACGGTGATGACCGTGGGAATTCTCGTCCTGCTCCAGACCCTCGGCGTGTCGGTGGCCCCGCTGCTGACGGCGCTGGGAGTCGGAGGTCTCGCGGTCGCCCTCGCTCTCCAGGAAACGCTCGCCAATCTGTTCGCGGGCGTGCACCTCCTCGCGTCCCGGAAGGTCCAGCCGGGCGACTACGTCCAGCTGAGCACCGGCCAGGAGGGCTACGTCGTCGACGTCAACTGGCGCAACACCGTCGTCCGGCAGATCCCGGACAACCTCCTGATCGTCCCGAACGCCCAGCTCGCGAGCGCGATCATGGTCAACTTCCATCGGCCGGCGCCCCAGATGTCGGTCGTCGTCCAGGTCGGCGTCGGCTACGACAGTGACCTCGACGCCGTCGAGCGGGTGACCGCCGAGGTGGGCAAGCAGGTGATGCTGGAGGTCGCCGGAGGGGTTCCCGAGCACGACCCGTTCATCCGGTTCCACACCTTCGGCGAGTTCGCGATCAACTTCTCGGTGATCCTGCGGGCACAGGAGTACGCCGACAAATTCTTGATCAAACACGAGTTCATCAAGCGGCTCCATCGCCGGTACCAGGCGGAAGGGATCGAGATCCCGAGCCCGATCACCGGGGCGATGTGGTCGCACCAGCAGCGGTCCCCGGTCGAGGACCAGGTCTTCGGCCTCTCCGGGGCGGGGCCGAGCATCACCTCCGCGTAGGCACCTCAGCCTCAGCCTCAGTCGGCTGGCGCGTCCCCTGATCCAGGTCGATCACGCTGGGCGGAAGGAGGGGAAGGGGGTTCGTCGACGGGGACA
>JAUPKQ010000262.1 GCA_030837345.1 Actinomycetota bacterium
TCGTGACGGGGCGGTTCGTGCCGCTCGTCGCCGTCGTGCCGCTCGTCGCCGTCGCGGTACTCCTCCCGGGGGCGGAGGCGCATCCCTCGCCGGGACCGGAGCACGCCGTCCCGCCGTCGCCGTCGACCTCGTCACCGTCGATCTCGTCACCGTCGCTCTCGTGGAAGGACTGTCCCCCGCCGGTCGCCGGCCGCGAGCGAGACCCGAAGACCGGCATGAGATGTGCGACGTTGGAGGTCCCGCTGGACTACCGGAACCCGGGCGGGCGGACCATCGACCTCATGATCTCCCGGGTTGTGACGTCGAAACCGGGATCGCATCGGGGCGTGATCCTGTTCAACCCGGGCGGCCCAGGTCTGTCGGGCCTCGACCTGTCGGGCGACGCCACCCAGATCCTGTCGAAGGAGGTCCAGGACCAGTACGACCTGATCGGATTCGACACAAGGGGCGTCGGCTACAGCAACCCGATCACCTGCGGCATCCCGCTCGGCGCCTCTCTCGACCTGCTCATGCCGTACCCGGACGCCGGCGGCTCGATCGAGCGGAACATCGAGTTCGCCCGGCGGACGGCCGCCGGCTGCGCCGAGCACTCCGGCGACGTCCTCCCCTACCTGACGAGCGCCAATATCGCGCGGGACATGGACAGCATCCGCCTCGCCCTCGGCGAGCAGAAGCTGTCGTACCTGGGCTTCTCCACGGGCACCTACTTCGGAGCCGTCTACGCGTCCTTGTTCCCGGAACACACCGACCGCATGCTGCTCGACAGCGCCGTCGATCCTGGTCAGTGGCCCAACTTCTGGCGTTCCTGGTCCGAGGCGGTCGCCGAGCGTTTCCCCGACCTCGCGGCCTGGATCGCGCAGCGGAACGCCCGCTACGGGCTCGGGAAGGACGACGCGGCGGTGACCGCCGAGTACCTGCGGCTCGCGGCCGAACTCGACCGGCGACCGTGGACGCTGCCGGACAGTCAAGTACTCACCGGCAACCTGTTCCGGGAGATCATCCGGGTGTCCCTCTACAGCGACGACTCCTTCGAGAGCGCCGCCGAGGCCTGGAAGGCCGCGGTCACCCGGGCGGACAACCGGCCGGTCCTCGCCGCGATCGCCCTGCTGACGGCACACGCCGCCGTCGCGGACGGCGTCCCCGCCGACAACGAACTGGCGGTGATGTACAGCATCACCTGCTCGGACGCCGCGTGGTCCCGCGACCTCGACCGCTACGCCACGCAGGTAGCCCGTGACCGGCGTCGCAGTCCTCTTACCGCCGGGATGCCGGCGAACCTCCTGCCCTGCGCGTTCTGGCCGTACCGACCCGTCGAACCGCCCGTCGTCATCACGGGCACCGGGCCGCGCAACATCCTCATCATCCAGAACCGGCGCGACCCGGCCACCTCCCGCCAGGCAGGGCTCGGCATGCGCCAGACGCTGGGGAAACGTGCGGTGATGCTCTCGGTCGACGCCGGAGGGCACGGGGTCCTCGGCTGGAACCCCCACCTCGACGCCCTGGTCATGACCTTCCTCGCGACCGGTCGCCTCCCGAAGACCGACCTGTCCTGCACCGCGGCGTCCTGCGCCAACTGATTCCTTGGACCGGGTGCGTGGGCGCTCGGCGTTGGTCACGGCGAGTTGAGGCGGCGCGGCGTTCGGTCGATCAGCCGAGGAAACGGACCGGTTCGTGCAGAATCTCGGCGGCGTGGTCGAGGTCGGCGAGGCGCGCGGCGAGGGTGGCGGTGGCGAGTCGTTCGGGCAGCGCCTCGTTGAACTTCAGCCCGGCGAGGGCTCTCTGGTCGACGTCGGGCAGGCACAGGCGGTCGACCGCGCCGGAGGTGCCGGCTCTCCACAGGTCGAGGGTGAGGCCGGCGCGCAGGCGAATGCCGGTGTCGTCGAAACGCTGGGTGGCGTCCGTGAGGTCCGACAGGGTCGCGGCGAGGGTGGCGTTCGCGCGGTATCCAGCCCATGTCCACCATCGGACGTCGTCGCCGTCGCCGTCGCGCGTGATGACGGTCCCGGAGGGGTGGACGCCGGGCAGGTACTGCTCGCGGACGTCGGACAGGATGCGGCGTGCCCGGTCGGTCAGGGCCACGGGCGGGTCGGCGCCGAGCAGGACGTCGCGGACGGCCCGGGTAAGCGTGTAGCTGGCTCCGGAGATGCCGGGGACCATCCAGCGTGCCGTGCCGCCGCGTTCGGCAGGTTCGACGAAGCAGCGGCGGCGCGTCCAGTCGATCCCGGTGACCTTCCAGCTTCGCCCGGCGAGCAGGAGCAGCCGGGGGCCGTCGACCTTCTCGGTGAGCAGCATGGGGTCGGTGCGGCCGATCTCTTCCCGCCCGTGCAGAACGCTGAGCTGCGGCGGGGCGGTGAACACGGCGGTCATGCCGCTGAAGTGGCGGTGCCCGAAACGCTGTTCGGCCTGAGGGCCGATGAACAGCAGGCCGGTGTCTGCGTCGATGAAGCCCTGATCGACGAGGTGACGCAGGATCGGGTGAGCGCTGCGGTCGAACGGCGCGAGGCCGTTCCAGGCCTCGGCCCAGAGCTGGTCGCCGATCCGGTGTTCCTGCAGGCAGACTGCCAGCAGTTGCTGGGCGACGATGTGACGGGGCTCGGGCGGGGCGACGACGGGCTCGACGTATCCGGTACCCCATAGGTGCAGCAGTCCCGCCGCCCACAGCAGTTCGTCTCGGGTCAGGGCGAGGAACAGTGCGTTGCTCGTCGTGCCGGAGCGTCGTCCGGTGCGCCCCAGACGCTGGAGGAAAGAGGCCACCGTCGACGGTGAGTTGATCTGGATCA
>JAUPKQ010000263.1 GCA_030837345.1 Actinomycetota bacterium
CACGAGACGGCCGGGCCGGACGGCCGCGGCCAGGATCCGGGGCTCGGTGCGGGTCGAGGGACCGCGGGGGACGACGGGGACCGGGGACACCGCTGTGGACGCCGCTGTGGACGCCGCCGGGGAAGGGGCCACGGCAGCCGTCCGCCGGGCACCGGGCTTCCCCGCGTCAGGTTTCCCCGCGTCGGACTTCCCCATGTCGCGATTCGCCATGTCGCGATTCGCCACATGCTGCGGGACGGCGCCTCCGGCCGAGCAGCCGACGGTCGCCAGAACGACCAGGAGACCCAGCGATCGACGAACCGCGCGCCACCGGGCGCCATCCTTGCGAGCTGGCCTGGCCAGTGTGTCCTCCCTACCCCGATCCGCACTCAGGGTAGCGACGCGGCAGCTCTGTGTAATCGGCCTGATGCATGAATGCCTCCACGCTCCCCCGCGACCGGCGACGTACGGTGTCCCCATGCGCGTGGGGATCGTCGTCCTGCCCGTCGACCGCTGGCCCGACCAGGCCGAGCGCTGGCGCCGGGCGGAGGAGTACGGCTTCGACCACCTCTGGACATACGACCACCTCACCTGGGACCCGCTGGGCGACCTCCCCTGGGGGGCGACGGTGCCGACCCTGGTGGCGGCGGCGACCGTGACCCGGACGGCGCCGCTCGGTACGTGGGTCGCCTCCCCGAACCTCCGTCACCCGGTGCCGTTCGCCCGCGAGCTCGCGGCCCTGGACGACATCAGCGGAGGGCGGGCGGTCCTCGGCGTGGGGGCCGGAGGCTCGGGGAGCGACGCCCGGGTGCTCGGCGGACCGGCCCTGAGCCCCGCGGACCGCGCGTCACGCCTGGAGGAGTTCGTCGGCGTCCTCGACCGGATGCTCACCTCGCCGGTCACGGATCACGAGGGCACCTGGTACCGGGCGGTGGGCGCCAAGACCCTTCTGCCGTGCCGGCAGCGGCCGCGCCTGCCGTTCGTCGTCGCGGCGAACGGGCCTCGCACCATGCGGCTCGCGGCCCGCTACGGCCGGGGGTGGGCGACGACCGGGACGACACGGCGCGAGCACGGGGACGACGCCTGGTGGTCGGGCGTCGGCTCGCTCGCGCGGCGCTTCGACGAGGTGCTCGCAGCGGCGGACCGCGACCCCGCCGGGATCGACCGCCTGCTCTCCGTCGACGCGGCGACGACCTATTCACTCGTGTCCCCGGCGTACTTCGAGGAGGTCGTGGGGCGAGCCGCGGCGCTCGGCTTCACCGACGTCGTCGTCCACTGGCCGGTCCCGGGCGCCCCGGTCTACGACGCCCCGGAATCGGTGCTGGACGACATTGCCGCGTCGCTCCCGGCTCTCCGGTCGGCCCGCCCCTGATCGGTCCTTCGTCGCAGCACCTTCCCTCACGACGCTCGCGGGAGTACCTTGTACCGCATGGATCCGGGTGTGACACGACCGCTTCTCCCCCAACTGCGCCGGGGAGTCCTGGAGTACTGCGTGCTCGCGCTGCTGCGTGAGCGCCCTCGTTACGGTTTCGACCTCGTCCGGGGCCTGTCGCAGGCCGGTGGCCTGTTGACCAGTGAGGGGACCATCTACCCGCTGCTGTCACGGTTGCGTCGCGAAGGCGTCGTCACCACGACGTGGCGTGAGTCGGACGCCGGGCCGCCCCGGCGCTATTACGCCCTGACCCCGGACGGCGTCACGGCCCTCGACCGTTTCACCGAGGACTGGTGCCGTTTCCGGGACGCCGTGGACACCGTGCTGCGGTCGTCGCCCCCACGCTCGGAAAGGAGCGAGTAAATGCCGGTCGAACTCGACCACCCCCTGGTCATGGACTTCGTCACCCGCCTCCAGGAGGCGGCCTCGGCGCTGCCGGTGGGGCCTCGTGACGAACTGATCACGGATATCCGCACCCACCTGTCCGAAGGGCTCGCCGATATCCCGGACGACGACCCGGCCGCCGTCCGGGAGCTCCTCGACCGGCTCGGCGACCCCGCCGACATCGTCGCCGAGGAACTCCGCGAGACGGGTACCGCCGCCTCCGGAGCGACGCGCTGGGGGCTGCACGAGATCGCCGCCGTCGCCCTGCTCACCGTTGGGAGCCTGCTGATCCTGATCGGTCCGGCCGCCGGGTTGATCCTCACCTGGACCTCCACTCGGCTCACTCGCCAACAGAAGCGGGGCATCACCGCGGGGGGTCTCGCCCTGGCCATCGTCCTGACGTTCTTTCTCCTCTTCTTCTCGGTCTCGGTGGGACCGGCGTCATTGGTGCCGGCGACGCCGGTCCCGGTGCCGCCCCTGACGGTGACGCCCTCCTAGACGATCGATTCCGTTCAACCGATCAGCTGGACGTCGCCGCGGGGGCGCTCCAGCGCCTGCTCCCGCTTCTGCTCCTCGGCGAGACGCAGCCGGACGGCGCCAAGACCCCGGTTGATCAGTTGCTTGACAGCTCCCTCGGAGCGATCCATGCGCCGGGCGATCTCCGCGATGGGAAGGTCGTGCGCGAGGCGGAGGGTGACCGCCGTCCGCTGCGTCGGGCAGAGCCGGGCGACGGCCACCCACGCCCGCATCGCCTCGGAACGCCCGATGACCGAAGCTTCGACGTCCGTCGACGCGTCCGCGGCGTCCGCGACCACCGCGAGCGAGACGGTCGGCCGCCGCGCCCTCACGTGGTCGATGACGGCGTTGGCGGCGATCCGGTGAAGCCAGCCCCAGAAGGGGGCGCGGGCCGGGCGGTACCCGTCGATCGCCCGGAGAGCCTTGACGAACACCTCCGCGGTGACGTCCTCGGCGTCCGCCTGGTCACGCAGGCGGTGGTACACCATCCGGTAGATCTGACGCGAGTAGCGCCCGTACAGCACTCCGAAGGCCTCGGCGTGGACCTGGGACAGTTCCGCGAGCTCCCGGTCCCCGGCGGCCTGGAGGTAGCTGAAGGACGGGCACGGTTCGGCGAGGGGGAAGGTCGTCATCGCGGTCATCGGCAGGTCACCCCGTTCAGTGCGAAGGTGGCCGGGGCGGGAACCTGCCCGGAGGCGCTGCCGACGAAGCCGATCGTCGTGCTGCTCCTTCGGGCGATGACCCGGCTGAGGTCCGTCGAGGTGGCCTGGCCACCGTTGACGTCGGAGCTCACGTCGGCGTTCCAGCCGTCCGTGAGGCGGGGGGCGGTCTTCGCCCCGGGATAGGTCCAGGTGAGGGTCCAGCCCTCGATCGGCCGGGAACCGGTGTTGCTGACGGTGACGACGGACGTGAAGCGGCCCGCCGTCCGGGACGTGACCGCGTGCCGGACACGGCAGGAGGCCTCCGGGACGGCGCCTCCTGCCGCCGCCACCGTGGTGACGCCGCGTCCGTCGATGGCGAGGCCCGCGGCCGCGACGCCCCCTCCCTCGAAGACACGGACCGCGCTGACGCCGACGGCGGCGAGAAGACCGACGGCCACGGTGGCCCGGAGGAAGAGCGGTGTCGACGAGACCTTGGGCGGAGCGGGAGGGCCCCCACGTCTCTCGGCGATCGGGATGCGGCCCGTCGTGGGGGGCCCGGCGGCCCGGCGGCCCGAGCCGAGGCGACCGGGGGCGTCCTGGCCGGCGTAGGCGTGAGCGGACATACCTTCTCCAGAGCGAGGTCGAGGGCCGGTGTGACAGGCCGGGGTGACCGGCCGGGGTGACCGGCCGGAAGACGACGGAGGGGTTTTCGCTAGTTTTTCTGTCTAAAGGAGAGGCTCGCTGACCAGCGGTCAAGGTCGCCGTAAGTCCCGGCTATGACTCCGGCGGATCCGTTAAAGGGAGCCATGACGGACCGGTGTCGCCGACCCCGAGGTGGGGTTAGGAAAAATGACCTCTCGGGTTTCGCGAGAAACGTTTCACAAGGCACCCGAAGCGAGCCGCCGGGGTTTCGCGACCGACGAGGCGGGTTCAGCGACCCTTCCCGGCACCAGCGGATACCTGTTCAGCGACGCGGGCTTCTCCGGCTCTTGGCTGCCGGGGTTTATAGCGGCAGCATGACGCCGTGGAAGGCCTGGGGTCCTGGCATGCTCGCGCGCTGGGCTGGGGCCCGGTTGTCGTAGCCCTGGGTATCCTCACCGCTCTGTCGCTCCTCGCCCCCCACTGGACCATCTCCTGCGTCGTCCTCGTCTGCCTGGGCCTCGCCTGGCTGGCGCGCAGCACGGCCCGGGGACGACGGAACCTTGAGGCCGAGGCGGAACGGTGGAGATCCCTCGCCCTCGCCAGGGCGGACGTCGTCGCGGCCGTCAGCCACGAGGTCCGCACGCCCCTGACAATGATCAAAGCCTCCGCGGACCTGCTCGACGAGGGCGCGCCGGGTCCCCTGACGGCCCAGCAGCGCATCTTCCTCACCACGATCGCGCAGCAGTGCTCCCAGGCGATCTCGATAGCCGAGGACCTTCTGATCCAGGCGCGCATCGACACCGGTCAGCTCCGGCTCCATCCCGAGGCTCTCGACGTCGCCAGCCTCGTGCGCGACGTCGCCCGCGCCATCAGGCCCGTCTGCGACCAGCGTCAGCAACGGATCACGGTCCACACCCCGCAGCGCGCCCGGGCCTGGGCGGAGGGACGTCTCATCGCACAGGTCGTCACCAATCTGCTGACGAACGCCAGCCGTCACACGACCTTCGGAGGGCACATCGTCGTCCGGGTCCTCGACAACGAGACCGCCGTCGCCCTCTCGGTGACCGACGACGGATCCGGCATGTCCTCCACCGAGCGCGCGCACATGTTCGAGCGATTCACCACGAGCGGATCGCCGGACGGCGGCACCGGCCTGGGCCTGGTCATCACGAAGCGCATCATTGAGCTGCACGGCGGCCGCATCCTTGTCGATACGCGCCTCGCCCACGGCACGACCGTCCTGTGCACTCTCCCGAAAGGAACTCTTCCGTGAACCGGCCCCGCGTGCTCGTGGCGGACGACGAACCGCAAATGGCGACGATCGTCGCCTACGCGTTGCAGACCCAGGGTTTCGACGTCCTCGTCGCCCACGACGGGCTGGAGGCCAAGGCGCTTCTCGGCACACACCGGTTCGACGCCGCCGTCCTCGACGTGATGATGCCCCGGATGGACGGCCTCGCCCTCTGCCGCCTGATCCGCCGGACGACGGGCATCCCCGTCCTGCTCCTGACCGCCCTCGCAGAGCACGAGAACGTCGTCGAGGGATTCGAGACGGGAGCCGACGACTACGTCGTCAAACCGTTCCATCCGCGTGAGCTCGCCCTGCGTGTCTCGGCACTGATCCGCCGGCGTCAGGCGGCTCTCGCCCCCCAGCCCGACACCGTCCTCGAAGTCGGCGACCTACGGATCGACACGAGCACCTACGAGGTGATGGTGGCCGGGACCCCGGTGGCGGTGAGCACGACGGAGTTCCGGCTGCTGGCCGTTCTCGCGACCCGTCCCGGGGTCATCGTGACGTGGCAGGACCTCCTGCGGGAGGCCTGGCACGTCGAGGAATGGACGGGCGGCCGGGAAATGGTCAAAGCCGCCGTCTACCGGCTCCGTCAGCGCCTGGACGACGACCCCCACGACCCCCGCTACATCGTCACCGTCCGAGGTGTCGGGTATCGACTGGTAAGTCACACATCGTCCCAGGGGAGCCACCTGTGACGGTACTGTCACGAACGCAAACTCCGATGTGACGAGATACGTGGATCATTTCCGTAGATTTCTCGGCATGGCCCGGCCGAGGCCGCGACAGCGGCGACTTCGCGACGTGGACAAGGGAGATCAACGATGCGCAAGACCACGGCACTGGGCACGGGGGTACTCGGTGTGATCCTGCTGGCACTGCCGTCGTGTTCGACCGCGGACCCACAAGTCCGCACATCTGTCGCGGCCTCGGGATCAGCAGTCAGCGGCAAGATCAACATCGCATGTGGCGCCCAGGAGGACTGGTGTCAGGCGATGACGAAGGCATTCGAGACCAGAACCGGGGTCCGGACGACCTTCGTCCGTCTGTCGAGCGGGGAGGCACTTGCCCGCCTGGGCGCCGTCGGAAAGAACACCGAGTTCGACGTCTGGCACGGCGGTCCGTCCGACGGCTACATCGCGGCCGACAAGTCGGGGCTCCTGGAGCGCTACACCCCGAAGGACTCCGCGGCGATCGACGCCCGCTACAAGGACCCGAACGGGGCCTGGACCGGCGTCTACGTCGGAGTCCTCGGTTTCTGCTCCAACCGGAAGGTCCTCGCCGCGAAGAACATCACGCCACCCGACTCCTGGGAGGACCTTGTCGACCCGAAACTGCGAGGACTCGTGGCCGTCGCCCACCCGGCCACCTCGGGAACCGCGTACACCGCCTTGTGGACCCAGGTGAAGCTGAGGAGCGGCGAGGACAACGCCCTCGCGTACTTCCGGAAACTCCACCCGAACGTCCTCCAGTACAGCAAGAGCGGCAGCGCCCCCGCCCAGCAGGCGGGACGCGGTGAGATCGCCACCGGCGTCGTCTTCACCCACGACTGCGTCAAGAACCAGGAAGAAGGGCTCACCGACCTTGTCGTCACCGTGCCGAACGAGGGAACCGGCTACGAGATCGGCGGCGTGGCGATGGTGAAGGGAACGCGGAACACCCCCGCGGCCCAGGCCTACCTCGACTTCGCCGTCAGCGCCGAGGCCCAGAACCTCGCGGCCGGAGTCAAGGCCTACCAGCTCCCGACGAACCCGAAGGCGACAGTGTCCAGCAAGTCGATCAAAATCTCGGACGTGAAACTCGTCGACTATGACGCCGCCGCCGCCGGTGACGCGAAACGGAAGCTCGTGGGCCGTTTCGAGACCGACGTCGCCGGCGCCCCCAAGGGCTGACGGTCACCTTCAGGTAACTCCGTGGCCCCCTTCCCACTCTTGACGCCGAGCCGAGCGTTCCCGCCCCTCCGCGGGGCCGCTCGGCGGCTGAACCTCCCCCTGGCCCTGGCTGTCGCCGTCGCCGTCACGGCCTTGTTCGTCACGCTCGGCCTTCCCCTCTTCCGCGTCTTCGGCGAGGCATTCTCGTCGGAGGGAATGGAGGTGAGCCGGTCCCTCGTCGGGAACGCCATGATGCGCACGACGGCGATGAACACCGTCGTCCTCGGCTTATCGGTCGCCACCGTCGGCGTGCTCCTCGCCTTCTTGTTCGCCGTCCTCCAGGCGAAGATGGACGTCCCGTTCAAACGGACCCTGCACGTCCTCGCCGTCCTGCCCGTCGTGAGCCCGCCGTTCGCCCTCGCCACCGCGGTGATCGTCCTGTTCGGCAGGAACGGGCTGATCTCGAAGGGCGTCTTCGGCGTCGGTTACGACATCTACGGTCTCGACGGCCTCGTCGTCGTCCTGTCGCTGTCGTTCTTCCCCGTCGTCTACCTCAGCCTGCTCGGCATGTTGCAGCGCCTCGATCCGGCCCTCGACGAGGCGGCGACCAACCTCGGGGCCAGCGAATGGCACGTCTTCCGGACGGTCACCGTGCCCATGCTGATTCCCGGGGTCGCCAGCGGATTCCTCCTGCTCTTCGTCGAGGCGATCGCCGACCTCGCGAACCCGCTCGTCCTCGGCGGGGACTACTCGGTGATCGCGGCCCGGGCCTACCTGTCCATCATCGGCGAGTTCGACGTCCTCACCGGATCGGTTCTCTCGCTCTCCCTGTTCGCCCCCGCGCTGATGGTCTACCTCCTGCAGCGGTACTGGATCGACAGGCGTGTCGTCTTCAGCATCACCGGCAAATCCGCCGGCCGCCCCCGCCTCTACCGGGGGGCCCTGCGCTGGCCCCTCTTCGCCGTCGTCTGCCTGATCGCGCTCGTCATCGCGGTGATCTACACGACGATCGTCGTCGGGGCCTTCACGATCGTGCCCGGGGTGAACCACGGGCTCACCGTCGAGCACTTCGAGTTCGTGCTCCTCGGGATCGGTTCCCAGGCGATGATCGACACAACGGTTCTCGCCGTCGCGGCGACCCCGGTCGCGGGGTTGCTCGGCATGCTCATCGGGTGGCTGACGGTCCGCAAACTCCGGCGGACGAGCGGACTGATGGACTTCGCCGCCATGCTCGGCATCGCCGTCCCGGGCACGGTGCTGGGGATCGGCTACCTCATCGCTTTCCGGCCCGACAACCTCGTCGCCGGGGTGACGGTCATTCCGTCCCTCGCCGGGGGGAGCGCGCTCGCGGGAGGCGCCGTCGCGATCGTGATGGTCTTCGCCGTTCGCAGCCTGCCCGCGTCGGTCCGCGCGGCGGTCAGCTCCCTCCAGCAGATCCATCCGGCGATCGAGGAGGCATCGACCAGCCTCGGGGCGAGCGACCTCACGACGTTCCGCAAGATCACTCTGCCGCTCATCCGGACCGCCCTGCTCGCCGGGCTGACCTTCGCCATCGCCCGGTCGATGACGACCCTGTCTCCGATCGTGTTCCTCACGACCCCCGAGACGAAGATCATGACTTCCCAGATCCTCGCGGAGGTGGACGCCGGGCGCTTCGGCAATGCCTTCGCCTACTCCTGCGTGCTGATGGTGATCGTCCTGGTGATCATCGGTGTCATTCGCCTGGTACTCAAAGAACCCGATGTTCTGCCGACCGCCCAGAAGTTCCGGTCGGCCGCCCGCCCCGAGGAGATCCCGTGACCGCCGACGCTCCCGGCAGGCTGAGCCTGCGCGAACTCGGCAAGACCTTCGGCTCCGGCCCCGGTTCGGTCCCCGCCGTCGAGGGGGTGGACCTCGAGATCGAGAGCGGGGAGTTCATCACCTTGCTCGGGCCGTCGGGCTGCGGCAAGACGACGACGCTCCGCATGGTCGCCGGGTTCGAGGATCCGACGGCCGGGCGGATCCTGCTGGACCGCTCGGACCTCGACGGGGTACCCCCGAACAAACGCCCGATGGCGATGGTGTTCCAGAGCTACGCGCTGTTCCCGCACCTCACGGTGTACGACAACGTCGCCTACGGTCTGCGGCTCAAGCGGGCCCGGCGCGCAACCCTCGACGACTCCGTGCAGGTCGCCCTGACCACGATGAACCTCGCCGGACTCGCCGACCGCATGCCCCACCAACTGTCCGGGGGGCAGCAGCAGCGCGTCGCGCTCGCCCGCGCGATGGTGATGCAACCGACGGTGATGTTGTTCGACGAACCTCTCTCGAACCTCGACGCGAAACTGCGGGCACAGATGCGCCTGGAGATCAGGGTGCTGGCGCGCCGCATGGGGATCACGAGCCTCTACGTCACCCACGACCAGGAAGAGGCGATGAGCCTCTCCGACCGCATCGTGATCATGAACCGTGGCAAGGTCGAACAGGTCGGGACGCCGCCGGAGATCTACCTTCGGCCCGCGAGCGTGTTCGTCGCGGACTTCATCGGACGCGCGAGCTTCCTCCCCTGCACGGCCGGGGCCGTCACCTCTCAGGGGACGGCCGTCCGCGTCCTCGGTCGTGAGGTCTTCGCGCCGTCCCGGTCGGAGATCGCCTCCGGCGACCCTGCCCTGCTGATGCTGCGCCCGGAGTGGATCGCCCTCGCCCCCTCGCAGGAGAAGGCGGACGGCGTGGTTCTCTCCTCCAGCTATCTGGGCACCACCGTCGAGTACGAGGTCGAGACCCTCGCCGGCATCCTCACGGCCAGCGTCCCCTCCCCAGCCCCCGAAACGATCCTGGACGACGGCTGCCGCGTCGGCATCACGTTCGACGAGGCACGCAGTTACCTGCTCCCCGACGTCACCGGGTAAACCTTCTCCAGTGCGTGAGCGCCTCGGCATCGCCTGCGGTACCGGCGGGTGATCCCGTCCTCCGCAAGTATTTCAGCCATGCTGGTGTCGTGGAGGAGTCGCTCGTCCGCGCCTTCCCCCCCGGTCGTCACGAGCCGAACCGCCCTATTGCCGGTCGCTCTATGTTGCACGGGGTACGTACACGGTCCAGGCAAGACCATCCTTGACGAAAAGCTCTCGCAACCGCCTCATCGGCAACTACTCTACAGAACGACGTTCCGCACTTACTGAGGACCAATGCGCAGACACGGTACATTGCCCGTTTTCATGC
>JAUPKQ010000264.1 GCA_030837345.1 Actinomycetota bacterium
CCGGGAAGGAACGCGCCGGGAAGGAGCCCGCCGGGAGCGAGCCGAGGCTCACGGTCGAGAGCGCGCTCGCCTTCGAGGACCCGAGGAAGCACGGGGAGATCCTGCGGCCCCTGATGTTCGCCGCTCAGCTCCGGGCCCGGCGCGCCGGACTCGCCTGAACCGGTCGCCTGAACCGGTTGTGTCAGGCGCGGCGCGGCTCGCGAAGGCCCGCCACGGCCGCGACCATCGCCCGCCGGCAGACGCCGTCGAGAACCCTGAGGGTGCCGGCCCGGCGCCGGATCTCGTGGCTGCTGAGCGCCGCGCCGTCGTCCGTCACCGCGAGGTCGACGACGGCCCGGATCCGTGCGGCGGTCGCCACCACCCGCACGCAGCGGCCGGGCGCGCCGGGCGGGAACGCCGAGGGGGCGAGGACGCCGTCACGGACGGCGGCGACGCGGTCGGCGGCGTCCTCCCGCCAGCGGGCGACGTCGAGGTGGTCGAGCGCCTCGACGGCCTCGGCGAGCCCCGCGCGGAGCTCCCGTTCGGCCTCCCCGAGGCTGCCGTACACGGCCGGGACCCGTGAGGGGACCGGATGGACCGACCAGGTCACGAAGGCCCCGGGCTCCCGTTCCGACCCGAATACCGTCACCTCGGGCACCACCCCGGCCCCCGGCGGACCGCTCCGGACGGCGGGGCCGGCGTCGGCGAGCACGCACTCGCCCGCGGCGAGGGCGACGAGGTTGAACGCGGGCGGCCCGGGCAGCCCGGCGACGTCCCCCGGCACGGGCAGGACGACCCGCAGGCCGGGCACGCCTCCGGCGGCGAACTCCGCGAGAAGCGCCCCGAGGTCGCGCGCCCCCGCTCCCGGCGGAGAGCCGGGCGTCCCGCCGGGCGTCCCGCCGGGTTCGGGGGCCGTGACGACGTCGTGCGGTTCGTCGTCACCGGTGACGGCACGGACCGCGTCGGCCGTGCGGACGGCGCCGGTGAGCACGGCGGTACCCCAGGCGGCGAGACGGACCGAACGCGGCAGTTCGAGCACGGGGATCAGCGTAGATGCGCACCTCGTGACGTACGTGCCATAGGGTCGCCGTTATGGGTGACGTGCTCTATCTCGACGCGGTCACGGTCCGGCGCGGCGGGGCGATCCTCCTCGACGCGATCACATGGAAGGTCTCCGACGGCGAACGCTGGGTCGTCCTCGGTCCGAACGGGGCCGGCAAGACCACGCTCGTCAACATCGCGGGGGCACGGATGCACCCGTCGTCGGGAACCGCCACGATCCTCGGCGAGCGTCTCGGCGAGGTCGACGTCTTCGACCTCCGGCCGCGTATCGGCATCTCCAGCGCGGCCTTCGCCGAGGGCCTGCCGGGGCACGAGCGGGTGGCGGACGTCGTGGTGACCGCCGCGTACGCCGTCGCGGGCCGGTGGCGGGAACGGTACGAGGACCTCGACGAGCGCCGATCCGGTGACCTCCTGAAGGCCTTCGGTGTCGGCCACCTCGCGGACCGCGCCTACGGGACGCTCAGCGAGGGTGAGCGCAAGCGGGTGCAGCTCGCCCGCAGCCTGATGACCGATCCGGAGCTCCTGCTCCTCGACGAGCCCGCCGCCGGTCTTGATCTCGGCGGACGCGAGACGCTCGTACGGGATCTCTCCGAACTCGCCGCTGACCGTCGCAGCCCGGTCCTCGTCCTCGTCACCCACCACGTGGAGGAGATCCCTCCGCACTTCACCCACGCGCTGCTCCTGCGTTCCGGGGCGGCCGTCACAGCGGGACCGCTGGACGAGGTCCTGACGGACGAGAACCTCTCCGACGTCTTCGGCGTCCCCCTGTCGGCGGAACGGGTGGGGGACCGGTGGACCGCCCGGCTGCGCCAGGAGCCGGTCCCGGAGCGGACCCGGGAGCGGGCCCGGGAGCGGATCCGGGAGTGAACCCGCAGGTCATCCAGCCCTTGCCCCGGGGCGAGACCCTGGGACCATGGGTCCATGGATGCGCAGTGGTTGCTGTGGACCGCTCTGGCGCTCGCGGCCGGCGCGATTGAGATCTTCACCCTGAGCCTGGTGTTCGCGATGATCGCCGGGGGAGCTCTGGCGGGGGCCGTGGTCGCCGCCGTGACGGGCAACCAGATCGCGGCGGTGATCGCCTTCGCGGTGAGTACGGGGGCGCTCCTGCTCATCGCCCGTCCACCGCTCCTTCGGTACTCACGAAGCATCACCACCGGGACGACGACGGGGGTGGCCGCCCTCGTCGGTCACCCGGCCGAGGTTCTCGTCCCGGTGACCCCGCGGTCCGGTCAGATCAAGCTCGCCGGGGAGATCTGGACGGCGCGGACGGCGGGCACGGGGAACCCACTGGAGATCGGCAGCGTCGTGTACGTCACCCGGATCGAGGGGGCCACCGCCGTGGTGAGTCCTCTCCCTCCAGACCCCGCCGCCCTCCCGGGCGGCGCCACCCCCACGGACCGACCGGAGTCCTGAGCCATGGAACCTGCAGACATCGTCGTCCTTTCCGTTCTGGTACTCGTCGTCTTCTTCGTCCTGTCCCTGGTGACACGGACGATAAAGATCGTCCCCCAGGCCTCCTCGATCATCGTGGAGCGCCTGGGCCGGTACGCACGGACCCTCGAACCCGGGTTGCACTTCCTGGTCCCCTTCGTCGACAAGCCCCGCGCGGTCGTCGACCTGCGGGAGCAGGTCGTGTCGTTCCCCCCGCAGCCGGTGATCACCTCCGACAACCTCGTGGTGAACATCGACACCGTGATCTACTTCCAGCCGACCGACCCCAAGGCCGCGACCTACGAGATCGCCAACTACATCCAGGGCATCGAGCAGCTGACGGTCACGACGTTGCGCAACGTCATCGGGTCGCTCGACCTCGAGCAGACCCTCACCGGCCGTGACCAGATCAACAGTCAGCTACGGGGCGTCCTCGACGAGGCGACCGGTCGCTGGGGGATCCGCGTGAACCGGGTGGAGCTCAAGGCGATCGACCCGCCGCACAGCGTCCAGGACTCGATGGAGAAGCAGATGCGCGCCGAACGTGACCGCCGCGCGGCCATCCTCACCGCTGAGGGCGTCAAGCAGTCCCAGATCCTCACGGCCGAGGGTGACAAGCAGTCGTCGATCCTGCGGGCGGAGGGACAGGCACAGGCCGCTGTCCTCAAGGCCCAGGGTGAGGCGCGCGCGATCCAGCAGGTGTTCGACGCGATCCACCGCGGCAACCCCGACAGCAAACTGCTCGCCTACCAGTACCTCCAGATGCTTCCCCAGATCGCCAACGGACAGTCCAGCAAGGTGTGGATCGTCCCGACGGAACTCACCTCGGCGCTCAAGGGCATCGGCAGCGCTCTCGGCGGTGCGAACGACGCCGAGGGGACCTGGACGCCGGGTGCCGGCGGGCAGCCCGGCCAGGCGGTGGGCGACATGGCCCTGGAGGACCCGGCGGTCGCTCTCGAACGGGCCCGCGCCGAGGCCGCGGTGGCTGAGGACGAGGCTCGCGCGACCAAACCCGGCCTGGGGCGTCCGAAGGGCTGACGGCCTCTCAGCGGGCGGCTCTGGTCCTGATCGCGGACTCCGCGGCCAGGACCAGATCCACGTACCACTGGGCGTGGTTGTAGGCGAAGAGCGCCTTCTTGACGCCGGAGGCGCCCGTCCCGGCCCCGCTCGCGCACAGGTACCGGGCCGCCGAGAAGACCGCGTCCTGCGGGTCCCAGGCGTCGGCCCGGCCGTCGCCGTCGCCGTCCACCCCGTACGCGGCGAACGTGCCCGGCATGAACTGCATCGGCCCGATCGCCCCGGCCGACGACGGGCCGTTGTTCCGCCCGTGGCCGCTCTCGATCTGTCCGACAGCGGCCAGAAGGGTCCAGTCCAGACCCGGACAGGTGGTGGCGGCGGCACGGTAGGCCCGGTCGAACTCCGCCGGGATCCCGATCGCCGTCACCGGGGTCCGCGTCGCGAGCCCGGCGGCGAAGACCTGCGACGACGCCTCGGCGAGGCGGGCGGCGGCCGCCGAGGCCTCGGCCGCGACGGCCTCCTCGCGGCGGGCCTGCGCCTCCAGACGCCGGACCTCGGCGCGGGCGGCGTCCAGGGACTGCCGGGCCGCGGCTCTCTCCTCGGCGAGGGTCCGCAGGGCACGGGCGAGGACGGCGGCCGCCGAGGCCGCGTCGTCCGCCGCGTCGTCCGAGGTGACCGTCGTCGCGCGGGCGTCGTCCTCGGTGCGGGCGGACGCGGCGAGCAGCCGTTCGGTGAGGGGGACGCCGACCGCCAGCTGCCACAGGCCGTCCTCGGCCGTGTCCGCGGTGAGCAGGGCGAGTTCGGGGCGGGCCGCGGGCCCGTAGGCGTAGATGCCGAGGACGCGTCCCGACCGGGCCGACCGGGCCAGGGCGAGACGTGCCCCGGACGCCGACGCCCGGTCGTCCGCCTCGGCGACACGGGAATAGGCGACCGTCAGCCCGACGGCCGCCGCCGCCTCGGCCGCCGAGTGCCTCCGGTACTCCGCCGTGAACCGGTCGACCCGGGCCGACGCCTCCCGGGCCCGCTCCCGCGAGGTCCCCGGGTCGGCCGGCAGTCCCTTCGCCCCGGACCGCCCCGGATCCGGCGCCCGCGCCGCGGCCGGTCCCGTCCCCGCGACGAGGAGGGTGCCCAGGACGACGCAGCCCGCGACCAGCGCCCGGGCCGCCGGGACCGAGGCCAGACGGGCCGGGTGGCGGGCCGGACGACGGGCCGGGTGGCGGGCTCCCACGGCGACGTCATCGGCAGCTCGCCGCCCGCCCTTGACCCGTACCACCTCACGGGCCCGGGCCCGGGGGCCGATAGCCTCCCCGATGTGGACATGTGGGAGGCGGCGGCCGTGCTGACGGCGGGGATCGCCGCCGGAACGATCAACGTCATCGTCGGCTCGGGGACACTCGTCACCTTTCCGACCCTCCTCGCCCTCGGCGTCCCCCCGGTGACCGCCAACGTCTCCAACAGCGTCGGTCTGGTGTTCGGCAGCCTGACGGGTGCCTGGGGATACCGGCGTGAGCTCGCCGGGACCCGTCCTCTGCTGCTCCGGCTCATCCCCGCCTCGCTGGCGGGCGCCGTGATCGGGGCGGTCCTGCTGCTCCGGCTCCCCGCCGACGCCTTCGAGATGATCGTTCCCGTCCTGATCGGGATCGCCCTCGTGCTCGTCGTCGTCCAGCCGCGGATCGCAGCCGCCCTCGTGGCCCGCCGGGACGGGGACGTCGGCGCGCCGTCGGGCGCGGGGCCGGGTGCCGGGCCGGGCGCGGGGCCGGTCGTGGTGGTGGGAACCCTGCTCACCGGCGTCTACGGCGGGTACTTCGGAGCGGCGCAGGGAGTTCTCCTCCTCGGTCTGCTCGGGTCCTTCCTCGCCGGGGGCCTCCAGAAGGTCAACGGGATCAAGAATGTTCTCGCGGCCGTCGCCAACGGGGTCGCGGCCGTCACCTTCCTCGTCATCGAGCCGTCCCTGGTCGACTGGACGGTCGCGGCGCTCCTCGCGGCCGGGTCGGTCGCCGGCGGCCTCGTCGGTGCCGGGATCGGGCGTCGTCTGCCGTCGCCCGCCCTCCGCGGGGTGATCGTCGTCGTGGGCGTCCTGGCGATCGTCCGCCTCCTGGCGCCGTCGTGACCGGGGGCGTGGACGGAACCGCGGGCGTGGACGGAACCGCGGGCGTGACGGCCGGCGGGGTCGTCCGGGTCGAGGGCCCGGACGACATACGGCTCGGCGACTACGCCGGTCTGACGGACGTCGCCCTGCGCTCCCGGCGCGAACCCGTGCTCGGGCTCTACATGGCCGAGAGCGAGAAGGTGATCCGGAGGGCGATGGACGCGGGGCACCGCCCCCGCTCGCTGCTGATGTCCGATCGCTGGGTCGAACCTCTGGCTGACCTCGTCGCCCGGTGCGCGGCGTCGGGAGCCCCGGTGTACGTCGGCTCCCCGGAGGTCCTGGAGTCGATCACCGGTTTCAACGTCCATCGCGGCGCGATCGCCGCGATGCACCGCCCGGGACCTCTCGACGTCGGCCAGTTGCTCGCCACGGCCCGCCGGATCGTCGTCCTGGAGGACGTCGTCGACCACACGAACGTCGGCGCGGTCTTCCGTTCCGTCGCCGGGATCGGGGCGGACGCCGTCCTCGTCAGCCCCCGCTGCGCCGACCCCCTCTACCGCCGGGCCGTCCGTGTGTCGATGGGTACCGTGTTCCAGGTCCCGTGGGCCCGTCTCACCCCCTGGCCGGACGCCCTCCACCACCTGCGTACCCGCGGCTTCACCGTCGCGGCCCTCGCGCTGTCCCCGGAGGCGGTGACCCTCGACGCCCTCGCGGCGGCGCCCCCCGAACGGCTCGCCCTGGTCCTCGGCACCGAGGGCGACGGCCTGAGCGACCTCGCGCTCGCGGAGGCCGATCTCGCCGTCCGCATCCCGATGGCCGGTGGCGTCGACTCGCTGAACGTCGCGGCGGCGGCGGCCGTCGCCCTGTGGGCGACCCGGTGCCGGGAGAAGCCGTCAGGCTGACGTTTCCGTGACCGTGGCATTGAGGAGATCACCGATCGCGGCGCAGAGGCTTCGTGCGCCCGGGAAACTGCGCGACAGCCGGGGTGTCGAGACCGCGCTGGCCCGGGCCGAGGCCGCCCGAGAGGTAATGACGGCCCCCGACGATCCGGCGGGCCTGTTCAGCTTCACCGAGGCTCGCCAGTTGTACTACTCCGCGACGGCACGGGTCTGGCTGGGGGACGACTACCGCCGTGCGGCGGACGACGCCGCGTGTGCTGTCGACCTGTACCTGAGTGACCCGCCCGCCGAACGGCGCCTGGGCGAACTGTCGCTGGCACGGCTGGACCTGGCCGCCGCACACCTTGGGCTCGCGGACCTCGACGGCGCCTGCGATCAACTGCGCGAGGTCATGGCGTCCTCGTCTCGGCGCCGCACCTTCGCCATCGGGCGACGGCTGCGGTACCTGGCCGCTCTCCTGACAACGTCCGCGTACGCCGGCAGCCGCCTGGCCCTCGAGGTACGCGAGGAGATCACCGCCTTCACCTCCGTTGCCCTCGCCCCGTCGCTACGAGCATTGGGCTGCCAACCCTCCTCACAGCCTTGCAGGACCGTGTCGATCAGGTCGACTGATCGTTGACGATCGGAGTCGCTCAGTCGCAACGTATGAGGATCTGCTCCCCGGCTGTCCCCGAGCCGGACCAGGGGACCCGAAGGGCGTCCCACCACATGCCGTAGGTGCTCGCGATGGAGCAGAGCATCAGGTCCGCGCGCGTGTTCAGCTGCCGCTCGGCCTCCTCCATCCTCTCGGGGGCGACCTCGAACAGGGCGGCCGCGGCCCGCCGGGCGCCGGCGCTGTCGGACGGGTCGAACTCGCCGGGCCGGCCGGGGTGCCGGGCGAGGCCGCTCGGCAGGGGCCGGGCGTCCCCGGGATGGTCCTGTTCGGGGAGGACGGACAGGTCGACGACCTCGACGCTGTGGACGACCGTGCCGCCTTGACGCAGGACCTCGTGCTCGGTGGAGAACTCGTCCCAGTCGACGGCGAGGAGGGCGCGTTCGATCTCGGGACGGTCGATGAGCAGGTCACGGATGATCGGGGGGATCTCGACGTTGCAGTAGTCGCCGTACACGAGCAGCCGCCGACGCCCGCCGGGCGCCGTCGTCAGGGTGATCCACGCGGTGCTCGGTGGGGCGAGGCGACCCTCGAGGCGTGTTCGCAGCTCCGCGATGATCGGATCAGGTGGTGCCTGCGGTGCGAGATCAAGGCATGCTGCTGCCAGGTACGTCGACATGTGTCAGGACAATAGGGCCACTTCCGGGGCGTCGGGACGGGACGAAATAACGGTGATTGCGCAACAGGTTTCGTCGGTAGCCGTCAGATCGTCCCGGGCTCGAACAGGTCGTCGAGAGGACGGCGGGGGCTCGCCGGAGCCTCGACCAGGGGACGGCCGACCCGGAGCAGCACCTGGGGCTCGCCCCAGATCCCGAGGGTCTCGGTCAGCTCCGGGCGGACCGTGGGGTCCTGGAGGGCCTGGTTGGTGAAGTTCGCGACGAGGCCTTTGACGGTCGCCGTCAGGAGGAGCCGTTCCAGGGCCATCCCGGCCACCACCCAGTCGTGGCGGGAGTCCTCGCGCGTGGAGATGATGAGGACGGTGCTGCGGGCGAGCTCCTCCTCCACCGCGCCGGCCTCGGGAGCCCCCCGGTGGCCGCCGTGGACGAGCGAGTCGACGGGGAAGGGCGAGGTGCCCAGGGCGGAGCTCGGGATGCCGTCGACGTAGCCGTGCCCGCCGCGCCGGACCCAGCGTTCGACCTCGTCGCGCAGTTCGGGGTCGGCGGCCTGGTTGCGGACGGCCCGCCGCAGGAGGTCCGCGAGGCTCCGGCGCGACGCGGAGTCGGCGACGCTCAGCCTGGCCCCCTCCGCGGAGACCGCCTGGCGCAGGTCGAGCAGATCCTCCTCGGCGACGGCGTGGGAGCGGTAGACCCGGCGGTGGGTGCGCCGCTCGGGGATCATCCGGTGCATCGCGTCGTCGTCATCGGACGCCGGGCGCTCGGCGACGGCGCGGACCGTGCCGATCAGGCTCGGCTCCGCCGGCTCGGGCAGGAGGGCGATCTCGGGGGTGTAGCCGAGGGCCCGCAGGGCGACCCGGGCGTTGAGGACGGCGGCGCCGCACGAGATCAGGCGGTCGCGGCCGCTGGGGTCGATCACGGGGAGGGACCGTGCCAGATCCTCGAAGACACCGATGCCGTCAGCCAGCCGGGTCAGCCGCCAGGGCTGGCTGTTGTGGATGGACGGAGCGAGACGCGCGGCCTCGCCCAGGGTCCGGATCTCGGCCTCGGTGAGAGAGGGTGCGACGGAAGCGTTCCGGGCCCCGGTCGGGCCGTGACGGCTGTCCGCGGGTGCAGTCATAGACGACCTCCAGCCGGGTGCAGTCGTCACGGTACGCAGCGCGTCCGACGGGGGTCGCGGGTCGAAGGTCCTGACGACGCGATGAACAGGCAAAACGGGACGGAAGGCCTAGATCGTTGCTTGTCGCGGATGCTATCTCCGTGGTGGACCGAGGTGTGCCGGCGCGTGCCGCCGTCCCGCTACTCACCACGGTGGCGACGTCACCACAAAGTGGTTGAGCAATGAACCAAAAATGTCCTCAGGTGAACGGTCAGGCCCGGACTCAACGGCGAGTAATCGTTCGAGTACTTGAGGTAGTGTCCGGAGGGCGAGCCGGGGGGCTCGAAACCCCACGGCCCGTCCTCGGGTACTTCCGCACGCCGATGACCGGGCCTGGCTTCGACGTGGAGGTGTCCGGTGCGCAAGCTCGGTGGACGGTCGGGGGCGGTGCGCGCGTGGACGCCGTGGCACGGTGACAGCGAGTCCCCGGACGGCGTCGTCACCGACGCCGCGATGCGCCGGATTCTCGCGCGGCTGCGGGGGGACGAGGCGCTCACCCTTCTCGACGCCTCACCCGACGCGATCCTCGGTCTCGACGCCTACGCCGACGTGATCTTCGCCAACGCGATGGCCGAGAGCACCTTCGGGACGCCGCGCGGGGCCCTCGCGGGCACCGGCGCCGACGATCTCGTCCCCAATCTCGCCCGTGAGGTGACGTGCCTGCGGATGCGGATCGAGGGAGGGGACGTCGTCCCGGGGCCGGCGGGCCCCGGGACCGAGCTCGCGGGCGTCCGTGCCGACGGGTCGCGTTTCCCGGCGACGGTCTGGCTCACGCCCGTCAGGGCGGGGCGGCGCATGCTGATCGCCGCGACCGTCCGTGACCTCACCGCCCAACGGACCTCCGACGCGCGCGCCCGGCGCCAGGCCGCCGAGCTGAGCCGTGTCCGCCAGCAGGCCGAGCACAGCGGTCAGCAGGTCACGGCGATCCTGCGGGCCGTCTCCGAGCGTGTGATCATCCTCGCTGACGCCTCGGGCACGATCACCGCGTTCAACCGGGCCGCCGAACGATTACTCGGGTACACGGCCTCGGAGATGATCGGGCGGCCGACGACGACGCTGAGCGACCCCGACGAGCTCGCCGCCGTCGCGCAGGAGCTCGGTGTCGAGCCGAGCGTCGACCCGCTGCTGGAGCTCACCCGCTCCGGTCTGCCGAACACCCAGGACTGGTCGTACGTCACGAAGCGCGGCGAGCGCCGTCCGGTCAGCCTGCGCATCACCGCGATCGGCAACCGCACGGACCCGACCGGGTTCGTCTGCCTCGCCGAGGACCGTGGTTTCTCGTGGTCACCCGTGGGGTCCGGGGCGGGGACGACGGACCGCCTGCTGCTCGACCTGGACGACGCCGAGACGCGCTCGCTGCGCTGGCAGGTCGGCGGCTCCCGGTACGCCCGCCGGTCCTGACGTACTGGTGCTGAAGGCAACTGCTCTTGACGTGGAACCACTCGTCGGCCCAGTGTGCCTGATCTACGAAACGTTGCGTGGTTGAGGGGGTCGGCCACCGGCGATCAACAGCGGATTGGGGAGGACATCATGGGTGAGTCAGAGAGAAACAGCTGGTCGAGACGATCGGTGATGGCGGCCGGGGCGGTGCCGTGGCTGGTGGCGCCGGCCGCCGGGTCACCGGACGCCGGATCGGACTGCGCCGACGCGCCGGGCGGCAGGCGGCGTCCGGCGAGGGCACATCCCGCGAAGAGCACGTACTCGGTCTCCTACATCCCCTTCCAGGACGTCGCGCCGTCGTACCTGACGCTGACCGAGTCGTGGAACGCGCTCGGGATGGACGACTCGGACCGCGTGTACATCATCTGGACGAGCACCCGGGACGACGGCCGAGGTGACTCGGCCCTGTTCCGCTACACGCCCGCGACGAAGAAGAAGGAGTTCCTCGGGAGCTTCATCGACGTCGCGACGAAGCAGCAGAACCTCCGCGACGGCGAGGAGATCCCCAAGGGGCACACGCGGATCCTCCAGGTCGGGCGGAAGCTGTACATGGCCTCCCAGGGGTTCCACGACTTCAAGGAGGGCATCGACACCCTCCCGAACTACCGGGGCGCCCACCTGTTCAGCTACGACCTGGACACCGGCGCGTTCGACGACGTCAGCCGGACCCTCCCGGGAGGGGTCCTCGTCGAGCACCAGGGGGTCGTCGCGCTGAACTGGTCCCCGGAGCACGAGCTGCTCGTCGGCCTGGCCCACCCCCACGGTGACATCGTTCTGTTCGACCCGCGGGAGAACACCGTCCGGAAGGTCGTCCCCGGCATCCCGTGGCAGCTGAACCGGATGGTGAGCCGGGAGATCGTCGTCACGCGGACGGGGAAGGTCTACACCTACCGCGGCCCGGAGGACCCGGACCTCAGGGAGACGACGAACGAGGTGTGGGTGTACGACATCGGCGCCGACACGATGACGGCGACCGGCCAGCTGCTGAAGGGCGGGTTCTGGAACGGCCAGGCGGTCACGCGGGACCGGAACACGATCTACCTGTCGACGGTGTCCGGCGAGCTGTACTCGCTCGACGTCTCCCGGGGCACGTTCACGTCTCTCGGCCCCTTCCTGGACAAGGCCGACCGCGACGGGCCGGGCAAGTACCACATCAACTACTTCTACGGGATCTCGCTCGACGCGCGGGGAACCGCCCTGGTCGGGCTCCCCCTGATCGGGTCGACGGCGGGGGCGAAGGACTACGCCACCCGCCTGACCTCCTACAGCATCCCGAAGAACAGGTTCACGAAACTCCTGGACACCGACGTCGAGGTGTTCACCGGCAGCAACCACCGCGACCGCTCGGGAAACCTCTACCTCGCGGCCTTCGACTGGGACCACAACTGCAACCTGGCGGTCCTCACTCCCGCCTGACGGATCCGGATCCCGGGCGCACGACCCCTTCACCGGGGGCGGTCCCGCCCGGCTGGCGTGTCATCGAGAACGTGGGTACCGGCGGTGACGATTCCTCGTCACCGCCGGTACCCACGTTTTGGACCATTCCGGGTGCGGATGGGTCCGGGTGGTCCTGCCCGTACCGGTCTGCCGCCAGGAGCGGCTCCGACGTGGTGACCTCGGCCGTGCGTACTTCTTGACCTTGACGTTAAGCGGAGAACACAGACCCGATACGGCGAGCGTTCACCCGGATGCGGGCTGGTGCTTTCGCCCCGAGTGTGGGGGGTTATGCTCCGTCTATAGGAGGTCAAAAGCAACCCAAAAGAACCTTGCCGTAAGTGAAAGCCGGGATTTCAATTTGGATCTCGAATACAACGTGACGCATCTCACATAGTTTAGGTCTTGCCGAAAGGTGCCGAACCTCTTGACAGGTCTCGGCAATTCTCCTTGATCGAAGCTTTGCCCTGACTTCATGGATAGTCGCGTGAAAGTCCGTTTCATGTGCAGTGACGCGAATCGCCCCGACGAGCGGCCCCGCTCGGAGGTCGATCGAGAGAAAGAGGAACCATGCGCATCGGTCTGATCGCCGCCCCTTGGATCCAGGTTCCGCCGCCCCGGTACGGGGGCAGCGAGGCGGTCATCGACAATCTGGCGAGAGGTCTGCGCGAGGCCGGTCACGACGTCGAGCTCTTCACCGTGGGTGACTCGACGTGTGACGTTCCGAGGTCGTGGATCTTCCCTGAGACCGTCGCTCCCATCCAGGACTCGATGCTGGAGAGCATCCATGTCGAGGCCGCCTACCGGAAGTTCCACGACGTCGACATCATCCATGACCACACGATCGTCGGCCCCCTGTTCGGGTCGCAGCACGCGGCTCCCGGCGTCCCCGTCGTCACCACCATGCACGGACCCTTCTCGCCGACGGCCAAGCAGCTGTACTCGCGGCTCCCGAAGAGGGTGTCGCTGATCTCCATCTCGCACCCGCAGCGGGCGACCGCCGCCGAGGTCCCCGTCGAGGCCGTGATCCCGCACGGCATCGACACCGAGAAGTACTACGTCGGACCCGGGGGCGGAGGGTACGCCGTCTTCGTCGGGCGGATGGATCCCGGCAAGGGCGTCCACCGGGCGATCGAGGTGTCCCGCCGGGCCGGGATGCCGTTGATCATGATGTGCAAGATGCGCGAGGAGAACGAGATCGCGTACTACAACGACGTCATCAAGCCGATGATGGGCAGCGACACCCAGTTGCTCGTCGAGCCGGACGAGAGCCTGCGGATCGAGCTCGTCGGCAAGGCCGAGGCCCTCGTCTTCCCGATCCAGTGGCCCGAGCCCTTCGGCCTCGTGATGGCCGAGGCGCTCGCGTGCGGGACCCCGGTCGTCGCCAGCCCGCACGGTGCCGCCACCGAGATCGTCGAGCCGGGCGTCACCGGGTACCTCCACGAGGACATCGACGACCTCGCGGAGGCCCTCGGCCACATCCGCGAGATCGACCGCGCGGTCTGCCGCCGCCAGCTGGAGCGGCGCTTCAGCATGAAGCGGATGGTCGACGACCACCTCCGCCTCTACCGCCGCCTCATCGACCGCGCCAGCGTCCCGACCATCAACGTGCGTCAGACGAGCCGGGGGCGCCGGGCGGCTGCCGCAGCACTGTGAGGCCCTCGGACGCCTCGTGACGGCACGAACCGTCGGCGGCGACGTCAAGGGACAGCGTGTGAGGACCGATCCGCAGCCGATCGATCCGCAGGGGGAGGAACGACTCCGGCAGGACCGGTGCCACCGACACCAGACCGTCAGGCACCGACGGTTCGAGCCGGATCAGGGTCCGCACGAGATGCATCGGCGTGGCAGCAGCCCAGGCCTGCGGAGAGCAGGAGGTCGGATAGCTGACCGGAACCGAGAAGCGGGAGCGCTCGAACCCGCAGAACAGTTCCGGCAGGCGACCACCGAACGCCTCCGCGGCGTCGAGGATGGCCTGGGAGGCCCGCTGCGCCTGACTGACGAACCCGTACCGCATCAGGCCCGCGATGATGATCGCGTTGTCGTGCGGCCAGACGGACCCGTTGTGGTACGACATCGGGTTGTAGGCACCCATGGAGGCGGCGAGTGTGCGGATACCCCATCCGCTGAACATGTCCGGTGACATCAGGTGGGCGGCGATCGAGGCGGCCTTGTCGTCGTCCACGATGCCGGTCCACAGGCAGTGGCCGATGTTCGAGGTCAGGGCGTCGACCGGGCGCTTGTCCCGGTCGAGCGCGATCGCGTAGTAGCCGCGCTCCGGCAGCCAGAACGTGTCGTTGAAGGCGCGTTTGAGTTTGTCGGCGCGGGCGAACCAGTGGTCCGCCGTGGCCAGGTCGTCGGCGAACCCGGCGAGCCTGGCCCGGGCGACGTACGCCGCGTAGGTGTAGGCCTGCACCTCGCACAGGGCGATGGGCGGTTCGGCGAGCTGCCCGGACTCGAAGTTCACCGCGTCCCAGGAGTCCTTCCAGCCCTGGTTGGCCAGCCCGCGGTCGGTCGCCCGGCGGTACTCGACGAAACCGTCGCCGTCGGCGTCCCCGAACTCCTCGATCCAGGCGAGGGCGCGGTCCGCGGCGGGGATCAGGGCCTCGACGTCCTCCTCGGCCGCCCCCCAGCGCCGGACCTCCTCCAGGAGCATGACGAACAACGGCGTCGCGTCGGCCGTGCCGTAGTACACGTGGGCGCCGCCGAGCATGAGCTCGGTCTGCATGCCCGTGCGCATCTCGTGCATGATGCGGCCCGGCTGCTCCTCCGTCAGGGGGTTCGCCGCCTCACCCTGGAAGTGCGCCAGGGTCTGGAGCGTCCCGAGGGCGAGGCGCGCGTCGACCGGCAGGGCCATCCACGCCGACAGCAGGGAGTCACGGCCGAACAGGGACATGAACCAGGGGGCCCCGGCGGCGACCGCCACCCGCTCGGGATGGGTGAGGTCGAAGATGCGCAGGACGCCGAGGTCCTCCTGCGACTGCCGGAGCGTGGTGAGGAGGCCGTGCCTCCCGCCCGAGTAGGCCGGTCCCTGCTCGCGCCACGCGGACAGCTGCTGCTGGGGCACGCTCTCGTCGTGGGCGACGAACAGGTGCCGCCCCGTGATCGGGACGTCGTTCACCGAGGCCTGGACGTGGACGACGGCCTCCCAGGTCCCCCGCGCCGGGACGACCACCTGGAACGACATGACGCCCGGCAGGTACTCCGGCGCCGGGGTCGCGGTGACGCGGACGCCGCGCGACTGGCCCATCCACCGGTACTCGGCGTGGAAGGCGTCGCCAGAGAGGCTCGCCTGGCGGCGGTTGCCGTCGGAGGCGCGGTCCTCCTTGACCTCGAAGAGGTCGGCGAAGTCGGCGTCGACCAGGAGGGCGACCGTGCACGCCGCGGCCTCGTTCGAGAGGTTCTCGAGGACGATGTCCTCCCGCATGCCGTCACCGACGTACCGGCGGCGCTGCACGAGGATCGTCGCGTCGGCGTGCCCGGGGCGGGGACGGGCGCGGCACACGAAGGTGGCCGCGAAGGGGTCGTCGTGCTCGACGACGAGAGGCTGCAGGGGATGCCCGTCCACCCGCAGGTCCCACCGGGACAGGATGCGGGTGTCCCTGAAGAACAACCCGTGCGGCGGTCCGGGACGGATGTCGCCCGTCGGCAGCCCGATGCAGAACGTCGACCCCTCGACGAGGGTCACCGCCATCCGCTCCTCGTCCACCGGCGGGCTGCCGTCGAACGTCCACTGATCCGTCACCGTTTGTCCCCCTCGCACACGGGTGTCCTGCCGATCAGGTCTCAGCCTAGGCGCGCGGGACGGTGGCTTTCCCCGGGGTTGGCCGTACTCGCGTCCCGCTGTGGCGAGGACGACGCCGGGGCGGTGAGGACGCCGATCGGCGTCGGCCGCTGGAAGCGGTACCCCTGGCCCAGATGGCACCCGTGGTCGAGGAGACCCGCCTCCTGGGCCGGGGTCTCGACGCCCTCCGCGACGACGCGCAGGCCCATGTCGCTCGCCAGCTGGCAGACGGCCCGGACGAGCGCGTCGTCCTGGACCCGGCGTCCCAGGCCGATGACGAAACGCCTGTCGATCTTGAGTTCGTCGACCGGGAGCTCGGCCAGGTGACCGAGGGAGGAGAAGCCGGTCCCGAAGTCGTCAAGCGCGATCCGGACGCCGAGCGCCCGGAGCGGCTGGAGCACCGCGGTCGCCCGCTGGAGGTTCCCGAGCTCGGTCCTCTCACTGATCTCCAGCGTCAGCCGCCCGGGCGCGACCCCGAGGCCCGCGAGCTGCTGGTGGACCCAGTCCCCGAACCCCGGGGTCGCCAGTTGTGACCCGGCGACATTGACGGACACGCCCGCGGCCTGGTCCGGCCAGTGGACGAGCCACGTCAGCGCCCGGTGCAGCACCCAGCGGCCGATCGGGTCGATCAGGCCGCTCTCCTCGGCGACCGGGAGGAACTCGTGCGGCTCCCGCCGGTGCTGGCCGTCCTGCCACCGGGCGAGCGCCTCGAAACCGACCCAGGTGCCGCTCGTCATGTCCACGATCGGCTGGACGTCGAGGAGCAGACCCTCACCGGCACACGCCTGTTCGAGGGCGGCGCCCATCCGGGCCTTCTCGGTGATCCGCTCGCGCATCCACGGCTCGAAGACGACGTGACGGCGTCCGCCGCGGCCCTTGGCCTCGTACATCGCCAGGTCGGCGTCCCCGAGGAGCGTCTCGGCGCTCACCCGGGTGCCGACGGCGACGCCGATGCTCGCGGCGGTGCGGTGGGCGGGGTCCGACGGCATCCGGCGCAGTCGCTGGACGAGGCGTTCGGCGACGGCCCGCACCTCGGAGAGCTGGTCGGTGCCGATCAGGATGGCGAACTCGTCGCCGCCGAGCCTCGCCGCGACGTCGAGGCCGCGCAGCTCCCGGCGCAGGGTCTCGGACACCTGGCGCAGCAGCCGGTCGCCCGCGGCGTGACCGTCCATGTCGTTGACGGCCTTGAACCCGTCGAGGTCGACGAAGAGGACGGCGGCCGGGCCCTGGCGCAGCCGGGACTCGAGCACCGTCAGGAACGCCGGGCGGTTGAGCAGTGACGTCAGGGCGTCGGTCCCCGCCAGGCGGCGCAGCTCGTCCTCGAGGATCACGCGCTCGCTGACGTCCCGGGCCGACAGCGTGTACCCGGCCTCGCCTCCGCTGCGCCGGCTGACGGTGGCCTCGAAGGTGCGCCACGTGCCGTCGGCGTGCTGGAAACGGCCGCTGACCCGCCCTCCGGCGTCGCTCTCGCCGAGACGGGTCACCTCGGCGACCAGCCGCTCCCGGTCGTCGGGGTGGACGAGGTTCAGCGCCAGACGGCCGAGGACGTCGTCCGGGGTGTACCCGAGGAGCTCGGAGAGGGCGTCGTTCGCGAACCGGACGAGGCCGCGCCCGTCGATCTGCACGAGGGCGTCCCGGCTCTCCCGAAGCAGCAGGTCGAGCCGCTGGGCCTGGCTGTGCAGCGTCTGCCACAGGCGGTGGTTCTGCCGCGACGACACGGTCAGCTCCACGGCGAGCGCGAGGACGACGCTGATCGCGGCCGTGACGACGACGAGATCGCCCGCCGGGACGACGGCGGCGATCAGGCCGGGGACGACGGCCGCCTGGGGGACGCGCGTCAGGGGAGGCTCGTCGTCGACCTCGGTCCGCCGGCGCCAGAGGTCGGCCGGTCCGAGCGCCGCGCACCCCGCGAGCGCGGCGGTCTGGACCAGCCACCAGAGCGCCCCGGACGACGGGGTCCCGGTGAGCCCCCACGTGACGTCGGCGGTGAGGCCGAGCAGGGCGGCAAGCGTCATCAGCAGGGCCGGGACACGGACGTCCCGGCGCGTCCGCAGGGCCCGCCCGACGACGACGGTGGCGACGAGCAGGTCCACCGGTACCCAGGCGAGCGCCGGGTGGACGCCGCCGGACACGTCGGGCTCCGACCCGCCGAGGGCGAACAGCACCCACAGGACCATGAAGGCTGAGGTGGTGACGAGCCAGCCGTCGAGCAGCAGCAGGCACCACTCGCGCCAGGTCCGCCGGACGAGCCGGTGCAGCGTCAGCGCCGTGGCGGCGAGGGCCGCGACGATGAGGACGCGGGGCAGGCCCCAGACGAGCCATCCGGGTGCGCCGGAGAGGTTACCGAGTACCGAGAGGGCTCCGAGCCCGGCGACCGCCGCACCGGCCGCCCAGACGGCCCGGACGGCGCCCTCGGTGCGCAGGGCCGCGCGTCCGGTCAGGGCGACGGCCACGGCCGTGACGGCGACGACCGCCCCCTTCAGGATCCTCGGGTCGATCCATGACGGAGGACTCCCTCCGATCGCCGCGACGAGGACAAGGGCGGTGAGGATCGGCGCGACCACGAGCCCCGATCGTGACCGCGAACTCAGGACCATGGGTGCAGCCGCCCTTCGTGTCGCTCACTGTCAATATTCACGGATGCTCGGGTGCCCGCTCGGGGGCATTGTCTACAGGGCGTCAGCCTGACGGCAATCGTCGGGCACCAAAGGTGACTGGATGTGACCGGTGCGGAACGGTGTGCCTCTCCTTCGGGGGACACGCGCCCGTGGCGCCCGGAGGGGACCCTCCCCGCGGCCCGGGTCCCGGCGAGGGGTGATCGTTTTCCCCGGATCGATTCCCGGGAATCCCCAGGTTCTCCCCGAATACTGTTGTTGTCAGGCACGGACGGGATCTAGTGAGTGTTTGACAAACTTTCCCGAGAACGGTATTCACCGCCCTTACCCGCTTCCTGTCCCGGTTCTGTAACCGCTGGTGGAGCGGTATTTCCCCGGTTTTCTGGACATCCTGAGTGGTATATCCGTACTGTATCTTTCTGTTGGATCACGGGTTACCGCAGTGGCTGGGCTCACCGGGGGGGAGCGCACGGGAGCGGGTTCAGGAGCGGGGTGGTCATGGGCGTACGGCGTGAGTGAGTTCGTGCCGCTCTGATGTGGGCGGTGTCCCCCGTATATGCCTCTTCGTGGCTGCCGGCTCGCATTGTTTCCGCTCGCGCGGGACGACTTCTCCTTGCCATTTCAACGTGTCACTCGATGTTTCAAGGGGTCATGGTGCATTACACGGCGGGCTTCGGGCCTGGGTTGTTCCTCGCCTTCGGGGCGACGGGAGTGACCGACATTCGTCTCCCGGCTTCCTCCTCGGTGGCGGCGCTCGCGCGCGTGTTCCTCGATGTCGCGGGGGGCGCGTTCGGGTTCTATCTCCTTCTCTTCCTCGTCCTCGTGGCCTGGCCCCGGAGACGGACGGGCCCCCGGCCCCCGGCGGAGGCGAGGCCGTGACCATGTGTCCGGTCACCTCGTTGCTCGCGGTGACGTGCGGGGTGCTTCTCGCCGCCCTGCCGGCTTCACCGTCCGCGTCGGGCTCACCGGACGGGGAGCCGCGGCCGGAGCCGGTGACCGTCCAGGTGTCCGGGGTGGATGTGTCGCGTTACCCCGAGATCGGCGCCGTCCTCACGGCGTCGGGTCTCGACGACCCGGCCGGTCCGGCCGCGATCCGCTCCCGGCTCACCGTCCGGGGCGCCTCACCGGGCGAGGTCCGGGCGACGATGACCGGTCTGAGGCCGGAGGACCTCGAACTGGTCGTCGTTCCCGACCCCGTCCTGCCCCGGGACCTCCGCGACGCCCAGCACCGGGCGCTGTCCGGGTTCGTCGCCGGGCTGCCCGCCGGGGCGCGCAGCGCGGTGGCGGGCCCACCGGGGACCCCCGGCGGGA
>JAUPKQ010000265.1 GCA_030837345.1 Actinomycetota bacterium
AGCAGGCTACCTGTGTCCGTTCATCTACATCCCTCTGCGCGGAATCTCTGACAAGGAGTTCAAGTATGCGTTCTGTTCTTGGGCGTCGCCGTCGTCTGGCCATGGCTTTCCTCAGTGCTTGTGTTGCCGTGTTGATGGGTGCGACATCCGCCAGCGCCGGCACTCTCCTCGTCCACCATGAGGGTTCCCCGGTGAAGTTGTCCATGATTGGTGGAAACATTCCAGTACTGAGCGACTGCCTTGCTACGGTCGCGGGCGGGGGGACCCCCACGTCGGACATTTGCGGCCAGTTCGTCACCTCCAATAACACGGTTACGGTGAGAGCAAACGATGTTACTATCACTGCGCTTCCGGCAGGCTTGCTGTGGAGTTACTCCGGTTCACCGGTGAAGGTCACGTTCAACGGTCCGCTGGCCACTCAAATCAGGAAGTGCCTGTCCGGTTTCCAGGATGTCGGCGCATTCCAGCAGATGTATGTGCACGGCTGCACAGTAGCATTCGCGGGCAACATGCTCTCCGGGATTATCACGAGCGTGACTGTCTCGTCCTGACCCTATCATTCAGCTGGGCCGGGCCGGGGAAACCTAGAGGTCACAGGGGGATGTTCCCGTGTTTCTTCGGGGGCAGCTGGGCGCGCTTGGTCCTCAGCATCCGGAAGGCCCTCGCCACCTCGCGGCGGGTGTCCGATGGCTCGATGACGGCGTCGACGTCCCCGTGCCGGGCGGCCTCGCCCGGGCCCGCCGCGGCCTCGTACGCGGTAACGAAACGGAAGCGCTCGGCGTCGACGTCCCCGCCCGCCCGCGCGACGGCGTCCAGCTCGTCACGGTGGAGGACGGCGACGGCTTCTTGCGTTCCCGTGGCGGCGATCCGCGCCGCCGGCCACGCCAGGGTGACGTCGGCACCGAGCCGTGAGGAGGCCATGACCGCGTACGCGCTTCCGTACGCCTTCCGGGTGATGACGGTGACCTTCGGGGTGGTGGCCTCCGCGTAGGCGTAGACGAGTTTCGCCGCGTGACGGACGATCCCGTGTCTCTCCTGGTCGGCGTCGGGCAGGAAACCGGGGACGTCCACGAGGGTGAGGACCGGGACGTTGAAACAGTCGCAGGTACGGACGAACCGGGCTGCTTTCTCGCAGGCGTCGATGTCGAGGGCGCCGGCGAGGTGGTCCGGCTGGTTCGCGACGACACCGACCGACCGGCCCTCGACCCGGCCGAACCCGATCACCAGGTTGGGGGCGAACAGCGGCTGGATCTCCAGGAACTCCCCGTCGTCCAGAACCTGCCCTACGACCGTGCGGACGTCGTAGGGCAGGTCCGGGGAGCCGGGGACGTCGAGCTCATCCCCGCCGTCCTCACCGATGCCAGCGGGCGTGTCGAGGACCGGCGGCTCGGACAGGTTGTTGCCCGGCAGGTAGGCGAGAAGCTCCCTGACGAACTCGACGGCGTCGTCCTCGTCGGTCGCCAGGTGGTGGGCGTCACCCGAACACGTCGCGTGGACGCGGGCGCCGCCGAGCCGGTCGAGGTCGAGATCCTCCCCGGTCGCCGTCCGGACGACGTCCGGGGCGTTGACGACCAGGTGCGACGTCCCGTCGACCATCACCGTGACGTCGGTGAGGGCGAGGGAATGGACGATGCCTCCCGTGGCCGGTCCGACGACCAGCGAGATCTGAGGGACGACGCCGCTCGCGTGCACGTTCCGCAGGAGGATCTCTCCGAGGGCGCCCAGACCGCCGATGCCGTCCGGCGAAGGCTCGCCCCCGGAACCGAGGATGCCGACGATCGGGCACCCGATCCGCAGCGCGAGGTCCATCACCTTCACGATCTTTCGCACGGTCTCCTCGCCGAGGCCTCTCGCCGGGGAGGTGGCCACCTGGGCGAACACGCAGACCGGGCGGCCGTCGACCGTCCCGTGGCCGGTGACGACAGCGTCCGTCGACCCACCCAGCTCGACGAACGTCCCGGGGTCGAGAAGGGCGTCGAGACACCGACGGGCTGCCGTCCGGTCGTCCGGGTGCCGTTGTCCGGTGGTCCGTGCCGATTCCGGCATGCTGCCTCCTCGTCGATCCGGTCTTCGAGCGTAGTTCGCCCATCTCGGACCGCGGGACAAGTGATCTCACGCCACGGGATAAGTTGCCCCGGTGAGCGAAGCACCACAGGGTCCCTGGACCGAACTGGCCCGCCCTCCCCTTCGGGGACCCGCCCTCTGCCGGGCGCTGACCACCGGGGATTCTCCCTCCTGGCGAGGGCTTGAGGTCGTGCCCCGCACCGGGTCGACCAACGCCGATCTCGCGGGGCGTGCCCGGGACGGCGAGGCACCCGGCCTGGTGATCGTGACCGATGACCAGGTGGCGGGGCGGGGCAGGCTCGCCCGCGAGTGGATCGCTCCACCACGTTCCTCGATCACCGTCTCGGTACTCGTCGCACCGTCCGCGCCCCCGGAGCGATGGGGGTGGCTTTCGTTGCTGGCCGGTGTCGCCGTCGTCCGTGTCCTGATCCGGCTGGCGGGGCTTCCCGCCGTCCTCAAGTGGCCGAACGACGTCCTCGTACCGGTTCCCGGCAGCGAACTGGAACACCACAAGGTCTGCGGCATCCTCGCCGAGGCGGTGCAGGGCCGGGACGGTCGCCGGTCCGTCGTCATCGGGACCGGCGTCAACGTCAGCCAGGAACAGGACGAACTCCCCGTTCCCGAGGCGACCTCCCTGCGGCTCGCCGGGGCGGCGACGACCGATCGCGACGTCCTCCTGCGTGCCTACCTGCGGCATCTCGCCGACGACCTGCGCCGGTGGGACGACGCCGCCGGCGACCCTCGCCGCAGCGGCCTCGGCGCCGCCTACCGCGAGGCCTGCACGACGATCGGACGGCGGGTCACGGTCCACCTGCCGGGTCCCGCCCGGCTGACGGGGGTCTGCGAAGGGGTCGACGACGACGGGCGGCTGCTCGTGCGGGACGACACCGGTACGGACCACGTCCTCGCGGCGGGGGACGTCGTCCATGTCAGGCCGGATGCCGGCGAGGGCAGGCCGGACGCCGGCGAGGGCAGGCCCGAAGTCCCGGTGCCCTGAGCATTGCCGTCGTCCCCCCCGGCCAGGTCCGGACGTCGCCCTCCCGGCGAGGGTCCCGGCGCCTCCCAAAGCGGCATGATGCGGGTCATGGGGTTCCCCAAGAAGCTGCTCGGCGAGGGCGAGACTCTGATCCTCGAGCTCCGGCCGCATGTGAAACGACTCCTCGGCCCGGTGGCGCTGCTGCTCGTCGTCGCCCCGGCCGCGTCGTTCGTCGCCGCGTTCGTCCCGGCGGGGGCGATGCAGGGATGGGTGCGGGGGTCGGTGGCGCTCGCCGCGGCGCTGGTCCTCGCACGGTGGTCGCTCTGGCCCTTCCTCGTCTGGTGGAACACCGTGTACGTGATCACCGACCGGCGATTGGTCACCCGTCGGGGGGTCCTGAGCCGTCACGGCCACGACATGCCCCTGACCAGGCTCAACGACGTGACCTTCTCGCACGGCATCATCGACCGGATGCTCGGCTGCGGTGACTTGATCGTTGAGTCGGCCGGTGAGCGGGGACAGCTCGTGCTCGACGACGTCCCCCGCGTCGAACAGGTCCAACGCACTCTGTACCGGTTGAGCGACGAGGCCCGCGATCCGCTCGGCGATGCCGGATACCGCACCGCCCGCCTCCCGGTCGACGACCCGGACGGGCTGGACGACGGTACCGACGACCCGGACGACGGTACCGACGACCCGGACGACGGTACCGACGGGCAGGGCGGCGGACGCTTCCGGTGGGGCGGGCGCCGATGAGTTCACCCTCCGGGGCGGCGGACGGCGGGAACGGGCGGGTCTCGGACCTGGCGGTCTTCGGTTCGCCGGGCCCGCTGGAGCACACGGGTTCCTTCGCCCGGCCGACGGCGTTCGACCCTGAACCCGGTACCCCCGCGAACAACCTCCAGCTCCGGTTGCTCGGAGGTCCCCGCCGCTGGCGCCGGCGCGAGGTCGCGCGGGCCGTCGGCGTCTCGCTGCTCAGCGCCCGCAAGCTCTGGCGCGCCCTCGGGTTCGCCAACGTCACGGACGCGGATGTCGCCTTCACCGACGCCGACGCGGAGGCGCTGAGCCGGGTGGCGAACCTCGTGCGGGAAGGCCTGATCGACGAGCCCACGGCGACCGTCCTCGCCCGGGCCCTCGGCCAGACCACGGACCGGCTGGTCAGCTGGCACACCGAGGCGCTGATGGACCACCTGAGCAACACCGTCGGGAACCGCGAGGGGAAGAACCCCGAGATCCTCGTCGAGCAGCTCGGGCAACTCGCGGGGGAACTTGAGCAACTGCTCGTCTACTCCTGGCGGCGCCAGTTCGCCGCCGTCGTCGCCCGGATCGCTGAGACGCCCAACGGCGCGGGGAACGTCTCCTCCGGCGTGCTCACGGTCGGATTCGCCGACCTGGTGTCGTACACCCGGCTCTCCCAACGCCTCCAGCAGCGCGACCTGGGCATCCTCGTCCAGCGCTTCGAGGGGCTCGCCAGCGACGTCGTCACCGCCGGAGGCGGTCGGGTGATCAAGACAGTGGGGGACGAGGTTCTGTTCACCGCGGACGACGCGGTGTCCGGAGCGGTGATCGCCCTCTCCTTGTCCGAGCAGATGGCCGTGGACGACGTCGTGCCCGACGTCCGGGTGGGGCTCGCCCACGGGCTCGTGCTGCGCAGCCTCGGGGACGTCTACGGGCCGACGGTCAACCTCGCGAGCCGTCTGACGGGTCTCGCCCAGCCCGGGACGGTGATCACCGACCCCTCGACCGGTGCGGCGCTCGCCCGGAACCCCGACCTCGTGCTCGTCCCTCAGCGTGCCCGCCAGATCCGGGGTATCGGACAGCTGCAGCCTCTCCTCGTGGCGCGGGCCACCCCCAACGCTCCCCTGATCGACCTCGACTGACCCCGGCTGACCCCGACAAACCACGACTGACCTGGACCAACAGGCCTCGACCGCTATCGGCCGATCGTGGTCGAAGGCCCGGTGTCGCCTGCGGGCAAGTGTTGACATCAGGCATGATGTGCCCTCGCTGACCCCGCCCAGGGGGGTCACGGTCCAGGGGAGACACAGGTGACGGCCGAGACGCCGGGCTACGGGCACGATGGCGGCTACCAGTATCAGGGTTATGCCGGGCAACCAGTGGGGGTACCGGTTCTTCCGCCGGGGTGGACCTACGCTTCCTACGGCAGCCGTGCCGGGGCCTTGCTGCTCGACGCCCTGCTCCTCTTCCTCTTCCTGCTGCCCTCGGGGATCGTCTTGGGCCTCCTGGCCTCGTTGCTGCCCATGGATGACAGTGGGGGGCCGACGCTTCTCTTCGCTCTGCTGATGATCTGCCTGATGGGAGCGAGCATCCTCGCTTGGCTGTACCAGTACGTGTGGCGCACCGGCACGCGGGGACAGTCCCTCGGCAAGCAGGTCATGGGCATCTACGTGCTGAAGGCCGACACCCTCACGCCGCTCGGCGGCGGGATGGGGATCCTCCGGTACGTCGTCGTCCAGGCGTTGAACTACGTCACCTGCTCGATCGGCACCCTTGTGGATTATCTCTGGCCACTCTGGGACGTGCGTTCCCAGACCCTGCACGACAAGATCGTGTCCAGCGTGGTCGTCAGGCCGCCGACCCAGTCCTGAAGCCCGCCCGATCACGCACCGGGCCGGTCAGCTCTCTCGCGCCAGCCGTGATCTGCGGATCGGATGCCTGACTCGCGGTCGTGATGCTGAGCTCAGCCAGCCCCTGGCCGAGTCCCAGCCCTTGGCCCTGGCCCTTCAGGGTGCGGGGAGCCAGTGTGCGCAGTTGTCGTCGTCATCACGACGGTGATTGCACACGCTGATTCCCTGCTGTCTGCGAAGCGGGTTCACGACCCG
>JAUPKQ010000007.1 GCA_030837345.1 Actinomycetota bacterium
ATCATTTGCTGCATCTGTCACCCAAATCGTCGATCACGCACCGGTGTCATGTCCCCGTCACTGTCCCGCGGGTGCGGGTGCGGGTGCGGGTGCGGGTGCGGGCGCCGTCCGGTGGGCGTCGAGCTCGGCCAGGCGCTGCCCGATCGCCTGAGCCAGGACGGCGACGTGAGGCGGCCGCATCATCGTGTAGTGGTCTCCCGGGACCGTGACCGACAGCACCGGCCCCTTGGCCAACGGCTCCCACCGGGTCACCGCGCTGGGCTTCTCCTCGGCCGCGGCGACGGTGAGCATCGGCCCCGGGTAGGGCTGCAGCGGGTGCGAGAGCACGGCGGCGACCGTCGCGGTGAAGGTGGCCATCAGCCGGGTGAGCCGCTCCCGGCTGGTATCCGGCGGCAGGACGCCGGCCTCCAGCGCGGCGTCGAGCACCGCCGACGCCAAGGTGCCTCCGGGGTGTTTCCGCAGCTCCTCCGGGTCCAGCTCGAGGAGGCGGTTCGCGGCCCGGCCCAGCTCCCACGCGTACCAGACCGCGAGATCCACGTCGTCCACGTCGCCGAGGCTGCCCTTGAACGACGGCGGGCCGCCGTCCAGCACGGCGAGCAGTTCCACCTCCTCACCGGCCGCCCGCAGGTGCTGCGCGACGGTGAACGCGATGACGCTGCCGATGCAGTAGCCCGCGAGCCGGTACGGCCCCCGAGGCTGTTCGGCCCGGATCGCCGCCGTGAACGAGGTGGCCAGCTCGGTCAGCGACGCCGGGGGCTTCTGGCCCGGATCGCCCCCCGGCGTCTGGAGGCCGAACACCGGCACGCCGTCCGGCAGGTGCCGGGCGAGGTCGAGGTAGCTGAGCACGTTGCCGACCGCGGGAGGCACGCAGAACAGCGGCGGCACGGTGCCGTCGGCGTCCGGGACGGTGCGCAGCGGGACGATCATGGACCACGGCAGCGGCCCCTGGTCGCGCAGCAGCTGCGCCACCCGCTCGGCCGTCGCCCTGCCGTCGAGCATCACCGACCCCGGCAGCTCCCGGCCGTGCCGCCGGGTGATCAGGCTCAGCAGCCGGATCACTTGGAGCGAGGACCCGCCCAGGGCGAAGAAGTCCTCGGTGACGCCGACCGGACGGATCCCGAGCACCTCCTCCCACAACGCCACCAGGGACATCTCCAGCGCGTCCCGGGCTCCCGAGGCGACCGGGGCGGCCCGGTCGGCGGTCGGCTCCGGCAGGGCGGCGCGGTCCACCTTGCCGTTGGCGGACAGCGGCAGGTGGTCGAGCGGGACGAACCAGGCGGGCACCATGTAGTCCGGCAGCCGGGCGGCGAGCGCGTCACGCAGCCGCCGCGCGTCGGCGTCCGCCGGAGCGGCGACCAGGTAGGCGACGAGCCCGTCCTGCCAGAGGGCGACCACCGCGTCGCGCACCCCCGGCTGGGCGCGCAACGCCGCCTCCACCTCCCCCAGCTCGATGCGGTAGCCCCGCAGCTTCACCTGGTGGTCGAGGCGGCCGAGGAACTCCACGGAGCCGTCCGGCAGGCGCCGCACCCGATCGCCGGTGCGGTACATCGTCCCCCCGGCGAACGGGTCGGGGACGAAGCGCTCGGCGGTGAGCTCCGGCCGGGCGAGGTAGCCCGCGGCGACCTGGACACCGCCGATGTGCAGCTCACCGGGCACCCACACCGGCTGCTGCCGCCCGCCGGCGTCCAGCACGTACAGCGACGTGTTGTCCACCGGGTGCCCGATGGGCACGGTCGGCCCGCTCTCGTCGCCGCGGACCGTCCAGTGACTGACGTCGATCGCCGCCTCGGTCGGCCCGTAGAGGTTGTGCAGCCCGGCCCGGGTGCCTTCGGCCAGGAACCGCCGCGCCAGATCCGTGGTCAGGGCCTCCCCGCTGCAGATCACCCGGCGCAGCGACGGGCACGTGCCCACGTCGACGGCGTCCAGGAACGCCTGGAGCATCGACGGCACGAAGTGCACGGTCGTGACCTCCGCGTCGCGGATCCGGCGCGCGAGGTGGGCGGGGTCGCGTTGCCCGCCGGGCCGGGTGAGCACCAGGCGCGCGCCGGTCATCAGCGGCCAGAGGAACTCCCACACGGACACGTCGAAGCTGTAGGGCGTCTTGCACAGCACGGCGTCGGTGGCGTCCAGCCGGAAACGGCGCTGCATCCAGCACAGCCGGTTCACCAGCCCGCGATGGGTGTTGGCCACCCCCTTGGGAACCCCGGTGGACCCGGAGGTGTAGATCACGTAGGCGATGTCGTCCGGTCCGGCGGCCCGCCCGGACTCGGCACCGGCACCGGCGTCCGGTCCGTGGTCCAGACCGGCGTCCAGCACCCCGTCCAGTTCGAGGATCCGGGTGACGCCGCTGTCCGCGCCCTCCGGGACGAGGTCGCGCACCGCCTGCTGGGTGAGCACCACCCGCACGCCGGCGTCGCGGACGACGAAACCGCGCCGCTCCTGCGGGTGCTCCGGATCCACCGGCAGGTACGCGGCCCCGGCTCGCAGCACCGCGAGGACGGCGACCACCAGCTCCGGGGAGCGTGTCAGGCAAAGGCCCACGACGGTGCCCGGCCCGATCCCGGCCCGGCGCAGCCTGGCCGCCAGGAGCCCGCTGCTCCGGTCGAGGTCCCGGTAGGTCCAGGACCGCTCCTCACCGACCAGGGCCGTCGCCTCCGGGGCGGCCCGCAGCTGCCGGACGATCAGCTGGTCGACGGTGACGCCGTCCGGGAGCGGTGACGCCGTCCGGTTCCACGTCGCCTGCTCCTCCTGCTCGGCCCGGGTGAGGATCGTGAGCTCGTCCACCGGGAGACCGGGCCCGGCGACGGCGGACTCCAGCACGGTGCGCAGGTGCCCGTGCAACCGCCGCACCCAGTCCTCGTCGAACAGCTCGGTCCGGTACTCGGTGGCGAGCTCCAACGACCCGTCACGCCCCCGGGCCGCGGTGATGTTGAGGTCAGCTTTGACCGCCGGGCGGGGAACGGGCAGCACCTCGGCGTCCAGATCCCCGAACGCCGGTCGGGGTTCGGGGATGGTGTTCATCGAGAACATCACCTGGAAGATCGGTGACCACGGGTCGACCGGCGCCGGGCGGACAGCCTCGACGATCTCGTCGAAGGACAGGTTCTGGTGGTCGAACGCCTCCAGGGCCGCCGTCCGCACCCGGTGCAGCAGTTCACGGAAACTCGGCGCCCCGCCCAGGTCCGTCCGGATCGGCAGGGTGTTGATGAAGCAGCCGATGAGGGGTTCCAGCTCCGGGCGGGTCCGCCCGTCCACCGGTGTGCCGACGACGACGTCCGGGCTGCCGGAGTACCGGGACAGGACGGCGGCGAACGCGGCCAGCACCACCGTGAAGGCCGTCGCGCCCTCCGCCTGGGCGAGGTCCTCGATGTCCTCGGCGAGGCCGGCGCCCCAGCGGTCCGTGACCGTGGCGCCGCCGTTCGCGGGGTGCCGCGGCCGGGCCGTCCGCGTGGGCAGCTCCAGCAGGGCCGGTGCCCCGGCGAGCGTCCGCTTCCAGAAGCCGGTTTCGGCGGACAGCCGGTCGGCCCCGAGCTCCTCGCGCTGCCAGGTGGCGAAGTCGCCGTACTGCACGGGCAGGTCGGCGAGGGTCGCCGGGCCGCCGGCCGTCCTGGCGGCGTAGTGGGTGGCCAGTTCGCCGATCAGGACGCCCAGGGACCAGCCGTCGATGACGGCGTGGTGCGCGGTGACGAGAAGCACGTGGTCGTCGGCCCCGACGCGGATCAGCTGCCACCGGATCAGCGGCGCCGCGCTCAGGTCGAAGGTCTGCCGGGCGGCTCCGTCGAGGACGTCGGCCAGGGCGCCGTCCAGCGGGCGCACCGGCATCTCCACCGCCGACGGCGGGGCGATCACCTGGACGGGCTCGCCGTCCACCTCCGCTAAGACGGTCCTCAGCACCTCGTGACGGGCGACCACGTCACCGGCGGCCGACCGCAGCGCCGGGACGTCGAGCCGCCCCCGCAGGCGAATCGCGAGAGGCACGGTGCAGGCGCTGGTCCCGGGATCGGCCCGGTCCAGGAACCACAGACGGCGCTGGGGGAACGACGCCGGTAGCACGGCGGCCGTCGACGTGATCTCGGAAGCGATGCGCATGCTTCTCCTCTTCGTGTGTGCTGCCATTTCGTGTGTGCTGCCTTGGGTGCCCGGCCACCGTCCGCGAATGGGCATGTGGGACCTCCAGCCATGAGGACAACAGTCACCGTCACCGGACGACAAGGCGCGCGATCACCACGGTCGTCGTACCGGGGCGGGGATGAACGAGTCGCCCTGAAAAGGAGGACCCCAGGCGGAGTCATCCGTACGAAGAGGTTCGGCACCGGGTGCGCCGTGATAGACGCGAGGCACGCACAACCGCGCCCCCACGATCCTTCGAGAGTCTGGCTCTGGCGATACCGTTCCGGCTCTGCCGGAGCAGGTCATATCCCCATCCGCCGACAGCGGTCGCCCCAGGGAGAAGGTATCTGGAATACGCTCAGTCACCGTGCCCCGGGGAGGGCCGCTCAGCTGACCACGGCCGGGACCGGCCACCCCCTAAACACCACGAGCGGTAAGACAGTAATCACTCAAGACAGCCCCCCGTAGCGAACGCAGGCATTGCGTTCGAGCGCCCATATTAAAACCCGGACCCGGCCCGCTGTCTACAGTCGATCACTACGTGATATCGAGAGATCACCAACCGGCGGGCGCCAGCGGCGGGCACGGCGAGCGGGCCGTGCAGCTCCCTCGTGAGGCTCCGGGTCTCCTCCGACCCCCCTGACAAGGGGAGAACGAGTGATCCCTAGACTACCCGATCATGGATGCCTCAGATCCCCATATTTCGCGTTATCCCCTGCGTACCCGGCACCGGGCGACGAACCTGACCCTCCTGACCGCGTCGGCTCTCGTCGCCGGCCTGCTCGCCTGCCCCACGGCGGTCGCCGCTGACGGCGGCACGACGTCCGCCGGGACCCCGGGCGCGGCGGGCCTGCCCGACGAGCCCCTGTTCCCGACGCTCGGTAACACCGGCTACACCGTTGAGCACTACGACCTCGACCTGCGTTACGCGACCTCCGCCCCGAGCCAGCCGATCGACGGCACGGTGACGGTCAAGGCCGTCGCCACCCAGAACCTGTCCCGGTTCAACCTGGACTTCGCCGGTGACACCGTCGGCACGGTGTCCGTCAACGGACAGGCGGCCACCGCCGTCCGCACCGGCGAGGAACTGGAGATCACCCCCACCGCCCCCCTCCCCGACGGCCGCCCGTTCACCGTCACGGTCTCCCACTTCACCTCGGCCCCCACCGTCCCCGACGAGAACGATCCCACCAGCTTGGTCTTCGTCCAGACCACGGACGGCTCGGCCTGGCTGGCGCAGCCCAACTACGCCCACCGGATCTTCCCCTGCAACGACCACCCCAGCGACAAGGCGACCTTCTCCTTCCGCATCGACGTCCCCGCGGGAACCACCGCGGTCGCCAACGGAATCCTGGCGGACAGTTCGACAAGCGGCGGCCGCACCGTCTGGCGGTACGACGAGGCCGAGCCCCTCGCCACCGAACTGACCCAGGTCGTGGTCGGCGCCTTCACCGTCGTTCCGCTCCCGTCGTCCGGTGGCGTCACCCTGCGGAACGTCATCCCGACCCGGCTGATGAACGACCACTCGGCCAAGCTCGCGGACGTCAACGACTACCTCACCTGGCTGAGTAACCGGGTCGGCCCCTACCCGTTCCGCTCCTACGGGGATCTGATCATCGACGAGCCCCTCGGCTACGCCCTCGAAACGCAGACCCTCTCGCTGATCAGCCTGGTCTTCTTCACCAAGGCGCCCGAGGCCGTCGCCCGAGGAGTCCGGCTGCACGAAGCATCCCACCAATGGTTCGGCAACAGCGTCACGCCGAACCGCTGGGCGGATGTCTGGCTCAGCGAGGGCCACGCCACGTGGTACACGATGGCCTTCGAATCGGAGAACGGAATCCTCGCGGGCGACGTCGGCTACATCAACAAGAATCTGAAGATCGGGGACCTCACCGAACTCATGAAGAAGCGGTACTCCCAGGGCGACCAATGGCGCGCCACGTACGGTCCCGTCGCCCGGCCCCGCACCGACAACCCCGACGGCCCGTTCACCGAGAACGTCTACACCGGTGGGGCGCTCGTCCTCTACGCGCTCCAGCAGAAGATCGGCGCCCCGAAGTTCTCCGAACTCGAGCGGCAGTGGGTCACCCGGTACCGCGGGCAGTCGCCGTCGACGCAGGACTTCATCGCGCTCGCCACCCAGATCGGTGGCGCGGACGTCGCCCCCTTCCTCACCTCGTGGCTCTACGACACGACGACACCGCCCATGCCCGGCCACCCCGACTGGACCGTGGAACCCGCCACCTCGTCGAGGGCCCGGTCGGCAACCACCCGGTCGGCCGCGTCCTCATCGATCGCCCCGGACGCCTTCGCCACGAGACGCTGACGACCTGACGACCGCCGCCACTCACCTGATCGTGGGGGTGTGCGC
>JAUPKQ010000046.1 GCA_030837345.1 Actinomycetota bacterium
CGGAGCCGCGCCAGGGCCTCAGGCTCGGACCCGTCGCCGGCGAGAAGGAGCGCCGTCCCCGACATCGTCGGTTCGTGACCGACGACGACGACGCTCCTCACGTCGTCCGGCACCTCACGCAGCAGGCCGATCACCGCGGCGGGCGACGCCCCGTACAGCACCGGTGCGAGCCGGACGGGTGCGTCGATCCGGGCCCGGACCAGGTCGGCCCGGACGATCTCCCACGTGTGCCGTGCCCGCATCGCGTCCGAGCAGAGGACCAGGCTGACCCGCGGCCCCTCGGCCACGAACCAGTGCCCCGCCGCCTGCGCGTTGCGGCGGCCCTTGCCCGACAGGGGACGGGCATGATCCGGTACCCCGTGCGGATACCCGGACTTGGCATGCCGCACGAGGATCAGACGGCGCTCGGCTCCCACGGCGGTCAGCCTAGCGGGTGGGCCTCCGCTCCCCCTCCCGGGCACGGTGGGTCACCCGACCGCGTGGAACCCGCCGTCCACGTGGAGGATCGCCCCGGTCGTCGCGGGGAACCAGTCGGACATCAACGCCACGCACGCGCGCGCGGTCGGCTCCGCGTCCTCGACGTCCCAGCCGAGAGGAGCCCGGTCCTTCCAGCGGTCCTCGAACGCCTTGAACCCCGGGATCGACTTGGCCGCGGTCGTGTGCAGCGGCCCGGCGGCGACGATGTTCACCCTGATCCCCTCCGGCCCGAGATCGCGGGCGAGGTACCTGCCCACCGACTCGAAGCCCGCCTTGGCCACGCCCATCCAGTCGTAGTAGGGCCAGGCACGGGAGGCGTCGAAGGTCAGTCCGACGAGGCTCGCCCCGGGCGACAGCAGAGGCCGTGCGGCCATCGCCAGCGCCTTGAACGAGAACGTCGACACCTGCACCGCCGTCGCGACGTCCTCCCACGGAGTCGTGAGGAAGTTGCCGCCCAGAGCGGTCTGGGGTGCGAAGGCGATCGAGTGCAGCACCCCGTCCAGCCCGTCGACGTGCTGCCGGACGGCGTCCGCCAGTCCGTCGAGGTCGCTCTGGGAGGAGACGTCCAGTTCGACGACGGGCGGTGTGCTCGGCAGACGTCGGGCGATCTTCTCCGTCAGCCGCAACTGGCGGCCGAAAGAGCTGAGGACGACGGTCGCCCCTTCGGTCTGCGCGAGCCGGGCGACGTGGAACGCGATCGACGACTCCACGAGCACTCCGGTGACGAGTAACCGTTTCCCCTCAAGCAGACCCATGCGAACCTTCCTCTCGACCTGATCATTTCGTTCGGCGCGCGCCATCCTGCCAGCAGGACGACCGCGTCAGTGACCCATCCCCATACCTCCGTCGACGGGGAGGACCGCTCCGCTGACGTAGGTGGCGGCGTCCGAGGCGAGAAAACGCACCGCCGCGGCCACCTCCTCGGCCCGTCCCATGCGTCCCGCGGGGATCGAGGCGACGTACCCCTTGCGGGTCTCCTCGGGCAGGACGGCGGTCATGTCGGTCTCGATGAAGCCCGGCGCGACGACGTTGGCCGTGATTCCCCGGCCTCCGAGCTCCCGGGTGATCGAACGGGCGATCCCGATGAGGCCCGCCTTGCTCGCCGCATAATTCACCTGGCCCGCGCTGCCGAGCATCCCGACGACGCTGGAGATGAAGATCATACGACCCCGGCGCAGGCGGAGCATCCCCTTGGACGCCCGGCGCGCGCACCGGAACGCCCCGGCGAGGTTGGTGTCGAGGACGGCGGAGAAATCGTCGTCGACCATGCGCAGCAGCAACTGGTCCCGGGTGATCCCCGCGTTGGCGACAAGCACCTCGACCGGCCCCTGCTCCGCCTCGACGGCGGTGAACGCCGCGTCGACCGACGCCGTGTCGGTCACCTCGCACCTCACCCCGAACAGTCCCTCCGGGGGTTCACCGCTGCGGTGCGTGACAGCGACCCTGTCGCCGTCCTCCGCGAGGGCGCGGGCGATGGCCAGCCCGATCCCCCGGTTGCCCCCGGTCACCAAAACGCTGCGGCCCATCGGGCCCTCCGTTCCCACTCGTCCGTTCTCACATCCCGTCGTCCGCACGGCGACCCGCGACGGCGGTAGGACGACGCTAGTGGACGCGCGGCGCTGCTTCCCGCACCTCGCCGTTCCGCCCGGTAGCGTCGTCACCGTGCGTGCCGTCCAGATCACGACGTTCGGTGGCCCGAAGGCCCTGCGTCCCGTCGACCTCCCCCCGCCCTCCCCCACCGGCGACCAGGTGCTCGTCGACGTCGACACAGCGGGGGTGAACTACTCCGACGTCCACCGGGTCGAGGACACCTACCTTGTCCCGCAGCGTCTCCCGCTCGTCCCGGGCGCCGAGGTCGCGGGGCGGGTGCGCGGAGGCCCGTCGGACGGGCAACGGGTCGTCGCCCTCACCCCTGGCACGGGCGGCTACGCCGAGCAGGCGGTCGTCGACCCCCGGGCGGTGTTCCCGATGCCCGACGACGTGCCGGACGCCGTCGCCCTCGCGCTCGTCCTCCAGGGGACGACCGCGTGGCTGCTGCTGCGCGGCTGCGCCCGTCTCGCACCCGGTGAGACCGTCGCCGTCCAGGCCGCCGCCGGAGGCGTCGGCTCCGTCGCGGTCCAGCTCGCCAAGCAGTGGGGGGCGGGACGGGTCGTCGCCATCGCCTCGACGGAGGACAAACGCGCGCTCGCCCTCGACCTCGGCGCCGACGCCGCGGTCGACCTCTCGCAGGCGCGTGACGCCGACGGCGTCCGCGACCTCCTGCGGGAGGCGAACGACGGGCGCGACCTCGACGTCGTCCTCGAGATGACCGGCGGCCACGTCGGCGACGGATCCCTCGCGGCCCTCGCGCCGTTCGGCCGCTTCGTCGTCTACGGCCGGGCCTCCCGCACGCCGCAGACCCCCGTGCCGCCCACCGATCTCATCGGCAGGTCGTGCGGCGTCACCGGGTTCCTGCTCGCCCACGCGGTGTCCCGGCCGGGCGGCCTCGGCCCGGCGATGGAGGAGCTGCTGTCGCTCGTGCGGACCGGGAGGCTGCGCGTCGTGCGGGGCGGGGCGTACCCGCTCGCCGACGCCGGACGGGCCCACGAGGACCTTCTCGCCCGCCGCACGACGGGGAAACTCACGCTCACCGTCCGCTGAGACGCGACTGCGGAAGCAGGCCCGGGGCAGCTTTCCCGGCCCGCGCAGGACATCGCGTTTGCCCCGTCGCGTTGCACATTCCTCTGCCATACTTCCAGCGTGTGCCTTGCATCCCCCCGTCGAGGCATGCCGTAGGGACGCCGGGCGGCATCCCCCCGTGGCCGCCCGGCGTCCGTTTACCACCCGTTCGTTGACCACCGGCAGGATCCGTCCGTCCGCCTGTTCCGCGAGGGCCCTCAGCCCTTCTGACGGAGCGCGGCGAGGTAGGAGATGGTCGCCTTCGGGCTGAGGCTCTCGACGCAGAGCTGACTCATCACCTCGCTGTAGCGCTCGACCTGTTCGGGACGGTCCAGGTAGAGCGCGCTCACCAGGTTCTCCAGGTAGACCACGTCGGCCAGGGACGGCTCGGCGAACCGCAGCAGCGTGAACGCGCCGCCGGAGCTCGCGTACCGCCCGGAGCGCAGGGGAAGGATCTGGAGGGCGACGCGCGGTGACTCCGCGACCTCCAGGAGGTAGTCGAGCTGCCCGTCCATGATCTTCTTGTCGCCGATCGGACGGCGCAGGGCCAGTTCGTCGAGCACCACCCACAGCTGCGGCGGATCGGCCCGGGTGAGGATCTTCTGGCGCATGCTCCGCAGCAGCACGGTGCGCTCGATCTGCTCCGCCGTGGGTCGTGGCAGCGCGGAGGAGACCACCGCCCGGGTGTAGGCGGGGGTCTGGAGCAGCCCCGGTACGAAGTGCACCTCGTAGCTGCGGATCTCGACCGCCGCCTCCTCCAGGCCCAGGTAGTTCTGGAACCACGTCGGCGTCACGTCGTCGTACGCCCGCCACCACGTCGGCTGGTTCGCCTGACGGGCGAGGGCCAGCATCGCCTCCCGCTCGGCGGGATCGGTGACGCCGTAGAGGATCAGCAGGTCCGCCACGTCCCGTTCCTTGAACGAGACACGACCGAGCTCGAGACGGCTCACCTTCGAGTCGGACGCCCGGATGACGAATCCGGCTTCTTCCCGGGATAATCCTTTTGCTTCTCGCAATCGTCGCAGTCGTGCACCGAGCAACATGCGACGGACCGTCGTACTCCCCGACACCGCCGGTACGTCCATTTCTGCCTCCGCCGGCCGACCTTACGGCGAATATGATCACACGGGAGCGCCCGCGCGCATCAGCCAGCGGCCGATGCGCGCCACCTCACAGAACAGTTCAGGACATTTAGCCCTTTTTCACACCGATAGCACCATAAGAATTGACGTCCGCCGGGTCCGGACGAGGGGTGGGTTCATTCTCGTCACGCCACTTCGAGATGACACTGACGCCGGGCTCGATGAGCTCGAGACCGTCGAAGAAACGCGTGAACTCGTCCTTCGAGCGGGCCCGCATCGGAAGCCCGGAGGACCGCATGATCTCGTCGACCATCGGGGCCTGCTCGACCGGGTGGAAGTCGTACGTGCCGTTCGTCAGCGTGATGTGGCTGCCGGGGACGAGGGGCGCCACGAGCCGGGACACCAGGTCGTACGGGTCGTCCTCGTCGAGGAAGTACTGCAGGACCCCGACCACGATCAGGCCGAGCGGACGGGTGAGGTCGATCGTGTCGGTGAACTGGGAGTCGGTGAGGATCCCCTCCGGACGGCGGAAGTCGGCGTCCAGATAGGCGGTCTCCCCCTCCGGGCTGCTGGTGAGCAGCGCCCGCGCATGCACCAGCACAATGGGATCATTGTCGACATACACGACGCGGCACGAGGGATCGACGGCCTGCGCGACCTCGTGGACATTGGGACTCGTCGGCAGGCCGGACCCGATGTCGAGGAACTGCCGGACCCCGGCCCGGGCCATGTAGTCGACCGTTCTGCGCAGGAAGGCGCGATTCTCCTGGACACCCAGACGCATCGACGGGATGGCTTCCTCAAGGAGGGCGGCCGAGGCCCTGTCCGCCGCGAAGTTGTTCTTGCCACCCAACAAGTAATCGTAGCGACGGGCCGAATGCGGCACCGTCGTGTCGATCCTGGACAGAAGATCTTCCCGCATATCCCTACCCGGACCCTGCGCCATGCCGTACTCCTCCCGGACCGACTGTGCCCTGACCCACGGCCGCTCCCGTGCAGCAGCGACCGCCTCACACTTCGCCCATCATGTCAGACACCAACTGATATCCGGATCAAAGGCCACCGGGGAGCCCCGCAGAGCCCTCCATCCCTCAAGGCCACCCGCCACATGCCGATAGACCGTCCGTGAAAGCACAGTGACACACCGCTGTCGCCGTCGGACCGCACCCATCGGAACGGGGTGATCGCATGGACCTGGGCCTGAGCGACCGCGTCTACATCGTCACGGGCGCGGCCCGGGGCCTCGGCCGTGCGTGCGCCGAGCAGCTCGCAGCCGAGGGAGCGCGTCTCGTCCTCACCGCGGACGACGAGAGCCTGCTGCGCGCCACGGCCGCCTCCCTCGGTGGCCCGGAACGCGCCCTCCCCGTCGCGGGTGACCTCTCGGAGCCGGGCCTCGAGACCTGCCTCGTCGCCGCCGCGATCGCCCGGTACGGACGGCTCGACGGCGCCCTGCTCTCGGTCGGTGCCTCGGGGCGCAGCACCGTGATGGAGACGGACGACGGCGCGTGGCGGATCGGCTTCGAGTCCCTCTTCCTCGCCCCCCTCCGCCTGTGCCGGACGGTGGCGACGAGCGTCTCCCACGAGGGCGGATCTCTCGTGCTCCTCCTCTCGACGTCGGTCCACGAACCCATCGCGGGATTCGCCCTGTCCAACGGGCTGCGGCCCGGACTCGCCATGGCGTCCAAGTCCCTGTCGGACGAACTCGGGCCGGCGAACGTCCGGGTGAACGCCGTCCTGCCGGGGTGCATCGAGTCGGACCGGCCACGCCACGACAGCGCCCACCCGGACGATCGGGCCACCCCGAACGACACGATCCCGCTGCACCGGCACGGGGAGCCGCTCGAGTTCGCCCGTCCGGCGGTCTTCCTGCTCTCCCCCGCCGCGAGCTACGTCACGGGGACGGCGCTCGTCGTGGACGGTGGCCTGACGCGATCGTTCTGACCCCCGGGTCGTTCTGGCCCCCAGGGGTCACCGGTCGAACTGGGTCCGGTAGAGGTCGGCGTAGAGACCGCCGGAGGCGAGGAGTTCCTCGTGCCGCCCCGACTCGACGATCCGGCCTCCGTCGACGACGGCGATGACGTCCGCCGAGCGGACCGTCGAGAGCCGGTGGGCGATCACGATCGCCGTCCGGCCGACGAGCGCCTCGTCGAGGGCCCGCTGGACGGCTGCCTCCGACTCCGAGTCCAGGTGGGCCGTCGCCTCGTCGAGCACGACGACCCCCGGCTCCTTCAGCAGCAGGCGGGCGAGCGCGATCCGCTGCTTCTCGCCGCCGGACAGACGGTGCCCGCGGTCGCCGACCACGGTGTCGAGCCCTTCGGGGAGCGTCTCGACGAGGTCGAGGACGCGCGCGGCCTCAAGGACCCGGCGCATGTCCTCCTCGCTCGCCCCGGGACGGGCGTAGGCGAGGTTCGCGCGGATCGTGTCGTGGAAGAGGTGGGCCTCCTGGGTGACCACGCCCACCGTCTGGTGGAGGGAGTCGAGGGTCGCGTCCCGCAGGTCGACCCCGCCGATCCTGACCGCGCCGGACGTCGGGTCGTACAGCCGGGCGATCAAGCTGATGATCGTCGTCTTGCCGGCGCCGCTCGGCCCGACGAGGGCGACGAGCCGGCCAGGTTCGACGCGCAGGTCGAGGCCCCGGAGGACGTCGTCCCCCGCGGCGCGGTCCGCGACGGACACCTGTTCGAGGGAGGGGAGGCTCACCTCGTCGGCGGAGGGGTAACGGAACCTGACGGCGTCGAGTTCGACGCCGACCGGGCCGGTGGGCAGCGGGCGGGCCCCGGGGCGCTCGGCGATCAGGGGTTCCAGGTCGAGGACCTCGAAGACCCGCTCGAAACTCACCAGGGCGGTCATGACGTCGATCCGGACGTTCGACAGGGCGGTCAGCGGCCCGTAGAGGCGTCCGAGCAGCGCGGAGAGGGCGAGGAGGGTCCCCACCGACAGGCTCCCGTCGATCGCGAGCCACCCGCCGATCCCGAAGACCAAGGCGGTCGCGAGGGAGGCGACGAGGGTGAGGGCGGCGACGAAGGCCCGGTTGCTCATCGCGATGCGGACGCCGACGTCCCGGACTCTCCCGGCCCGCTCCGCGAACTGGTCGTCCTCCGTGGCCGGGCGCCCGAACAGCGTGACGAGCAGGGCCCCGGCGACGTTGAACCGCTCGGTCATCCGGGAGCCCAGCTCGGCGTTGAGCCGCATCGACTCGCGGGTCAGCTGCTGAAGCCGTGTCCCCACCCGGCGGGCGGGCAGCAGGAACACCGGCGTCAGCAGCAACGCGAGGACCGTGATCGGCCAGGAGAGGTAGAGCATCGCCGCGCCGACGAGCAGCAGCGAGGCGACGTTGGACACCACCCCGGACAGCGTCGACGTGAAGGCCCTCTGGGCCCCGATCACGTCGCTGTTCAGGCGGCTGACCAGGGCACCGGTCTGGGTCCGGGTGAAAAAGGCGACGGACTGGCGCAGGACATGGGAGAACACGTCGGTGCGCAGGTCGTAGATCAGGCTCTCCCCGATACGGGCGGAGAGCCAGCGCTGCACAAGGCCCGCCGCGGCGCTGACGACCGCCAGCCCCGCGATGAGCACTGAGAGCAGGACGACGAGGCGACGGTCGCCGACGGCCACCCCGTGGTCGATGATCTGCTTGAGCAGAAGGGGTACGACGACGGCCAACAGCGAGTCGACAAGCACGAGCGCGAGAAACCCCGCGATCGCACCCCGGTAGGGGCGGGCATAGCGCAGGACGCGTGCCGTCGTCCCGGGAGCGAGGCGATGGTCGGCCACGCTGCTGTCCCGGGAGAACGACCGCACGGTCGCCCACCCACCCTGCCCTGACACGGACCGCCTCCTCGGACTCCCCGGACGCCCGGGCCGGCATCGCACGACGGTGCGAGCCGTTGCCCGGTCACCCGGACGGATCCCTCAGGGCGTGGTACGAACCCCGGTGGGCGAGAACCCACCGGTCACCGCATAGTGCCCGGGGCCGGACCGGACACCAGCACGGCGTTCGTCAGCGCTTGGCCTTGCCCCGAGTCGCACCGCCACGGCTGCGAAGCGTGACGTCGTTCTCGGTGAGGATGCGATGGATGAACCCGTAGGACCTCCCGGTCTCCTCCGCCAGGGCGCGGATACTCGCCCCGTTCGTGTACTTCTTCGTCAGCTCACCTGCGAGCTTGCTGCGATCGGCTCCCGTGATGCGAGCGCCCTTCTTGACGGTGTCGGCCACTGCTCCTCCTCGGCGATATAGGCCCGACCTGTGGTCACGATCGGCAGATCGCGATCGTGACCATGCTGCCTTTCGAGTCCGGACGACGCCAGTCGTGCGGCAGGTGCCCGCCGATGCCGGCGTCCGGAGCGATCATTTGCCAGAGCACACTATGCGTCACACGGTGCCCAACTGATGATCGGCACGCCGTAAGTTACCTCGCGAATCGATCGACGTCGCCACCGGGTGGTCACGACACCCGAACGGAGGAGTCACGATCACTGATCACCCGGACGTCTCGGGCACGAACCGTTCGGCCGATCAGGCGAGCGCGACGAGTTCGAGGTAGTCGCTGTTCCACAGATCTTCCTCCCCATCCGGGAGCAGCACCACCCGTTCGGGATCCAGAGCTTCCACGGCCCCCTCGTCGTGCGTCACCAGCACGACGGCGCCCGCGTAGCGCCGCAGGGCGTCGAGGACCTCGGCGCGGCTGGCGGGGTCGAGGTTGTTCGTCGGCTCGTCCAGCAGCAGCACGTTCGCGCCGGAGCACACGAGGGTCGCCAGGGCGAGCCGCGTCTTCTCACCGCCGCTGAGCACCCCGGCGGGCTTGTCGGCGTCGTCGCCGCTGAACAGGAACGATCCAAGGACGCTGCGGGCGGCGGTGTCCGCCAGCTCCGGCGAGGCGCTGCGGAGGTTCTCCAGGACGGTGCGCTCCGTGTCGAGTGTCTCGTGTTCCTGGGCGTAGTAGCCGATCCGCAGCCCGTGCCCCGGCCGGACCTCCCCGGTGTCGGGATCCTCCAGCCCGCCGAGGAGGCGAAGGAGTGTCGTCTTGCCCGCGCCGTTGAGCCCGAGGACGACGACCCTGCTGCCACGGTCGACGGCGAGGTCGACGTCCGTGAAGATCTCCGTGCTGCCGTAGGACTTCGACAGCCCCGTAGCCATCATGGGCGTGCGGCCGCAGGGGGCGGGCTCGGGGAAGCGGAGCCTGGCGACCTTGTCCGCCTGGCGGGTCTGCTCCAGCCCCGCGAGCAGCCGTTCCGCCCGGCGGGCCATGTTCTGCGCCGCCGTCGCCTTGGTCGCCTTGGCGCGCATCTTGTCGGCCTGGGCGAGCAGGGCGGACGCCTTCTTCTCGGCGTTCGCACGCTCACGCTTGCGGCGGCGCTCGTCGGTCTCCCGCTGGGTGAGGTAGGCCTTCCACCCGACGTTGTAGACGTCGAGCGTCGCCCGGGTCGCGTCCAGGAGGAACACCTTGTTGACGGTCGCGGACAGCAGGGCGACGTCGTGGCTGATGACGACGAGACCGCCGGACCACGCCTTGAGGAAGTCCCGCAACCAGACGATCGAGTCGGCGTCCAGGTGGTTGGTCGGCTCGTCGAGCAGCAGGGTGTCGGCGCCCGAGAACAGGATGCGCGCCAGCTCGACCCGGCGACGCTGGCCGCCGGAGAGCGTGCCGAGCTGCTGGGCGAGGACCCGTTCGGGCAGGCCGAGGCTCGAGCAGATCGTCGCGGCCTCGCTCTCGGCCGTGTACCCGCCGCGGGAGGTGAACTCGGCGTCCAGGCGCGCGTAGCGGACCATGGCGGCGTCCCGGCGCGCGTCGTCCGCGCTGGCCATCGCCCCCTCGGTCTCACGCAGGCGACGTACGATCTCGTCGAGGCCCCGGGCGGACAGGACACGGTCCCGGGCGAGCATCTCGAGGTCACCCGTCCGGGGGTCCTGCGGCAGGTAGCCGACGTCGCCCGAGCGGGTGACGTTCCCGGACGCCGGCAGGGTCTCGCCCGCGAGGACCCTGGTGAGGGTCGTCTTGCCGGCTCCGTTGCGGCCGACGAGACCGATCCGGTCACCGGGGGCGACCCGGAAGGTGGCGTGCTCGACGAGGATCCGGGCACCGGCCCGCAACTCGACGTCGTGAGCGACGATCATGCGGGCACGGCTCCAGATCCTTGCGGGGACGATTCAGGTCGAACGCCGCGACTCGCCCGGACGCGGTGCGTCCAGGTGCAGCGGTGCGGCGTGGCCTCCTATGGTAGGGGTACGGTCCGGACCGTGGCGGAAGGAGACCCCGTGCCCATCGGTTTCGACGACCAGTCGGTCGACGTCAGCGGCGTCGACGACAGGCGGGGGGCCGGGGGCGGGCTCGCGATCGGCGGCGGGGCCGGGGTGGTCGGCCTGGTCATCTACTTGATCGTCGCCGCGCTGGGCGGCGGTCCCCAGAGCCTGCAGGGGCTGGGTGGCGGCGGTGCCGGGGCGGTGTCCGGCGGGAGGACGTCCGGCGAGCCGGCGTCTGCCCTGGAGCGACGCTGCAACACCGCCGGTGCCCTGGAGAGGGACACCGACTGCCGGTTGATCAAGACCTTCACCGTCGCGGACACGGTCTGGGAGGGCGACTTCGCCCGCCGTGGCCGCAGTTACGTCTCCCCGAGGTTCGTGCTCTTCAGCGGCTCGGCCCGCACCGGGTGCGGGACCGCGAGCGCCGACGTCGGACCGTTCTACTGCCCACCCGATCAGAAGATCTTCTTCGACCTGGACTTCCTGGAGGAGCTCCAGACCCGTTTCGGCGCGAACGGCCAGTTCGCGCAGGCGTACATCGTCGCCCACGAGTTCGGCCACCACCTCCAGACGATCCTCGGCACCGAGGCGAAGGTCCGTGGCGCGGCACAGCGCGTCCCCGCCCAGGCGAACACCCTCTCGGTCCGGCTCGAACTCCAGGCCGACTGCTACGCGGGGGTCTGGGCGGCCCTGGCGGACGCCTCGGAGACGAACGGCATCGAGCTGACGGAGGACAACATCGCCGAGGCCGTCGGCGCCGCCCAGGCCGTCGGCGACGACCGGATCCAGGCGAAGACCAGCGGCCGGGTCGACCCCGAGTCCTGGACACACGGATCGGCGGCCCAGCGCAAGCAGTGGTTCCTCACCGGATTCCGCTCGGCGGACACGGACAGTTGCACGACGTTCACCCCCTGATCGACGTACCGGACACGTCCGCCGATACGCTGACGGGCATGTCCACGCCATCCGGCCGTTTCTCCGCCCGTGACCTCGCCCTGGTGGCCGTGTTCGCCGCCCTGCTGGCAGCACTCGGCCTGCCGGGCTCCTTCGCCCTCCCGATCAGCGGCGTGCCCGTGACGGCGCAGACGCTCGGGGTGATGCTCGCCGGGTCCGTCCTCGGCGCCCGACGCGGCGCCCTGGCCATGGTGACCTTCCTCGTCCTCGTCGCGGCGGGCCTGCCCCTGCTCGCGCCGTCCGCCGTGCGCCCCCAGGGCGGCCTCGCCGTCTTCACCTCGATCACCGCGGGCTTCCTGATCGCCTGGGTCCCCGCCGCCTGGGTGATCGGCAAGCTGGTCGAGATGCGCCCGGCCCGATTCCCGCTGGGCTGGATCGTCCTCGCCAACATCGTCGGCGGCGTGGTCGTCGTCTACGCGATCGGGGTCCCGATCCAGGCCTGGGTCGGGGGCCTCCCGCTGACCAAGGCCCTGCTCGGGACCGTCGCGTTCCTGCCCGGGGACGCCGTCAAGGTCGCCGTGTCCGCCGTCGTCACCGCGGGGGTGCTGCGTGGCTACCCGGGGATCGTGCCCGACCGCCGGCACCGGCCGGAACCCCAGGACGCGGGAACGGCCCGCTGACCACGCTCCTTCCGGCCCTCGAGGCCCGGCGGGGTGACGAGCCCGCGCTCAGCCGCGACGGCCGGACCTGGCTGACCGTCGCCGAACTGCTCACCGCCGCCGAGCTGCTCACCGAGTCCGACGGCCTGCCCGCCGCCGACGGCCGCGTGGTCCCCGTCGACCCCACCGATCCCGCGAGGGCCGTCGTGGGCCTGCTCGCCGCCGCGAGGACCGGCGCTGTCCCGGTCGTCGGCCCCGTCGCCGGCCCCGTCGCCGGCCCCG
>JAUPKQ010000266.1 GCA_030837345.1 Actinomycetota bacterium
GCGCCGGTACCGATCGGTACCGGCGCCCCCGCCGTGCTGTCCCGGCGCTGCTCATCCGCCGTGCTGCCTGACGCCGGGGTCAGCCCGCGCTGAGCTGTTCGAGGATGCCCGGACGCACATCGCAGTTGCGCAGGGCGAAGGAGTCCGCGAGTTCGACGACGTCGTCGTCACTGAGCCCGCGGAACAGCTCGGCGTACTCGTAGGCGAGTGGCTGGGCGACGGCGATGTTGAGGATCAGGGTCCGCACGAAGTCGAATCTGCCCCACGGGTACGGTTCGAAGGCCGGGAACTCGCGGTCCATCATCGCGTAAAACGGAGCCGTCGCCTCGCGATCCCCCCACCCGTCGTTGCCCCACTGGTCGGCGCACAGGCGGGTCTTCTTGGCGACGAAGTCGTCGAACCGGAGACGGTAGGCGGTGTCGGGCCGGACGATGACGGCGCCCTGCATGCCGAGGTCCTTGTAGTGCCACACCGACCAGCTCGCGTCATTCTGGCGGTAGATCCCGAGCTGGTCGGTCAGCAGCTGCCGGCGGGTCGCGTCGAGAGCCGGATCCCCGGTGTAGAGCGGGCCGAACTCCCCGACCCAGACCGGGCTGTCGGTCTGCTCGCACAACTCCGTGCGTTCCCGGTACTTGGTCCGCAACCGTTCGAGGTCGACGTGCACGCCTTCGCACTCGCCCGGGTAGGTGCCGCCGCCGCCGAGACCGATCGCCGCGTAGTCGTGGCAGACGTAGACGGTGTTGTCCCACGTCTCGTCGAAGACGTCGAACTCCATCGAGTAGGTGTTCCCGTCCAGGAACAGGATGTGGTTGGCGTCGACCGACCTGATGGCGTTCACCAGGCGGGAGTACACCGGTCCCACCACCGCGCGGGACTCGTCCGCCGGCTCGTTGACGGGGTTGTACCCGGCGACCCACGGATTGTCCTTGTAGTGGTCGGCGATGAACTCCCACAGCGCGACCGCCCGGTCCTGGAAATGCGGGTGGTCCCAGAACGCCGGGTGATGGGTGAAGTTGTCGGAGTGCCAGTGGTGGTTCTGCGACCCGGGAAGAGCGTGCAGGTCGATCACCGAATAGATGCCCTGGGCGGCGCAGTGATCGATCGCCCGGTCCAGGTGCCGGAATCCCTCCTCGAGATGCTCGAACGGATGGGCGTCGTCCTCGAAGTGCCGATAGTTGACCGGAAGGCGAACGCAGTTCATCCCGGCCCCGGCGAGCAGGGCGGCGTCCTCGGGGCCGAAGAACGACGTCAGGAAACGGTCGAAGAACAGTTCGTAGCGCTCCTGGCCGAGGACGTCCCGGACCAGGCGCCGGACGAGCGACTCATTGCCCGAGTGGCCGGTCGCGAAGTTCTCGAGGTTCATCCAGCCCGCGACGCCCACTCCTCGCAGACGGACCGGTTCACCCGTCGAGTCCACGAACCTCTGCCCGGCGCATCGCAGGAATCCGGTGCCGTTCGCCGTCATCGATTGCTCCTTGTCACCGTGCGCGGCTGTCGTGTCGTCGGACGGACCCGACGACACGGTCATCGAAAGGACTTCGGCCGGTCCCACCCGGCCGGGAGTTCGGGGATCGCCCCCCAGGACGACGGCGGGCGGAAGTCGCACCACGACCCGTCGAAGGGGGCGGTCCCGGCGGACACCAGGTCGACCGCGCGCGCCCCCGCCGCGCGGACGGCGTCCGGGTCCTTGACCCAGTAGTGGTCGTACGCCAGCCCGCGCTCGAACTGGTCCTCGTCCTTCCACGTCCAGGCGCGTTCCGGGGACACGACGATGTCGATGTCGTGGTCGACGGTGTCGATGCCCGCCAGCGCGCCGTCGGACCAGCGCGTCGCCGGACGCTCCAGGTTGACGTACCACCCACGGAAGCCGCCGTCCGGTGCGAAGAACCACCAGATCGAGAAGCCCTCACCCGGAGGGTGGAGCATGAGGGCGTTCCCGCTCCAGTCGAACGGTTCGAGCTTCTTGGCCACGGCGCCCCAGTCCTCGAACGGGACGTCGACGAAGGCGCGGCCGTCCGCGGCGATCACATCGAGGACCGTGCTGCCGTCGGCGATCCACACCGCCAGCCCGCGCTCGTCGTCCGAGACGACCCGGCCCGCCCAGACCCGGCCGAGGTAGTCGTTCTCGAACTGGCGTCTCACCACGACGTCCCCGGGGCGCGCGCCCGCGCCGGGCCCGGCCGTGGATCCGGCCGCCGGGCTCATCGGGCGGCCCCGTCGCCGGCCGGCGCGGGTACCCACTCGACGTCCCCGAACCGGCTGACGGCATCCAGTTCCCCGGGGGAGTCCGGGGAGATCACCACGACGACGAAACCGTCGGGGTCCCGCAGCACGAGTTCGATGCTGCCCCAGTAGTACCGGCGGACCGGAGCGATCGGCTCGACCCCACCGGTCGCGAGCACCGGCACGATCGAGTCGACGCGGAGCATCGCGGAGCACTTCGGCGACGAGACGCGCTCGGAGAAGACCTCGGGCTTGACGCTGACGTGTCCCTCGGCGATCTCCAGCTCGGCGCTGTCGCCGATCTTGTAGATCACGCCTCGGTAGACCTCGGGGGAGAACCCGCAGCCCGGCGGGAGGGCGGTCCGGAAGTCCTCGTCCCCGAAACCGAAGTGCGGGACGAGTCCGAGCAGTTCGTAGAAGTACCGGGACCGGGTGATGTCCGCCACCTTGAGGTGGATACCGAACGACGTGAGGTTGACGCTGTCGGTCATCAGATCTCTCCTGTCTTCTGGGTCGGGTGTCCTGGGCCGGGGAGCGTGCGGCGGACGGTCCGCCCGATCCGGTGTGCCTCGGCGAGGATCTCCCGGCCCCACTCCGTCCACACCCCGGACAACCGTGAGGTGATCACGACGACATCGGTCCCGTCCGCGGGGAGCGGGGTCCGGATGCCGATGAGGTGGAGACCCTCGCAGCGCCCGTCCGCCGTCGCCTTCGCGAGCAGGGCGGGATCGAAGTCCGTCACGTGGGCCCCGTCGGGGACGGCGGCGGGCAGACGGGCGCCGCAGCCGAACACGGTGACCCGGGTCCCGGCGGGCATTCCCGCGAGCGCCTCGTCGATCTCGGCGGAGACATCGACGTCACGGTGGTGTCCGGACTGGTCGAGGACGTCCCGGTAGGCGTCCTCGATCTCCCACAGGAGGTCCCGCTGGTACATGCCCCACGTGATCTCGGCCGCCGGGTGCCGGTGACGCAGCATGAAGACCAGGGCGTTGTGCTGGTTGGTCTCGAGGTTCGCCACAGGGTCACGGTCGTGCGGGGTCTCGATCGCCCAGGCCTCGTGGCTGAACACGAACGGCAGGCCGAGCTCCGCGAGCCGGAAACCCAGCTCGATGTCCTCCACGCCCCAGCCGCGGAAGTTCTCGTCGAAGCCTCCCACCGCGTGGAAGTCGGTGGCGCGGACCGAGATGTTCGTCGCCCAGAACAGCAGCCAGGGGGTGGCCCGCCGGTTGATGTCGTCGTCCACCTTCGCCATCTCGTCGCGGCGCCAGTCCCAGAAGGTGCGGACGTCGTGGTAGCGCGCCATCACGTCCTCGGGCGGCAGCGACCGGATGGCCTCGGCCAGCCCCGGGGTGGGTTCGTGAGGGCGGTAACCGTAGGTGTCACCGATCACCGCCCTCCCGGTCGGCCCGGAGGTCTGGAGCGCGTAGTGCTCCGCGAGCATGTCGGGCCCCGCGAGGGTGCCGGTGTCCATGAAGACCAGGACCGGCGCCGAGGCCGCGGCGGCCCCGGCGTTGCGTGCCTCGGCGGCCCGGAACCCGAGGTCCTCCTGGAAGCGGTAGACGAGGTCCAGCCGGTCGGAGAACGAACGGACGACGTCCGCCGTCGCGTCGCTCGACCCGTCGTCCGACACGATCACCTCGAAGCCGCCGGCGGGGAACCGCTGCCGCGTCAGGGCCCACAGGGTCCGCCGGAGCATCTCGCACCGGTTGTAGGTGGGGATGACCACGGAGACCTTGGGGGCCGGGGCCGGGGAGCGGCCGGGCATCAGTGGCTCTCCGGGGACGCGGAGGGGACCGTGGCCGCCGACGCGTAGTGACCGCGCACCGCCGTGACGACGAGGCCGACCTGTTCGTCGGTCAGAGCGGGGTTGCAGGGAAGGGAGACGATCCGTTCGGCCTGGGCCCAGGTGCGCGTCAGCGGCTCCGGGACGCTCACCAGCCCTTCGAAGGCGGGCTGGCGGTCAGCCGTCACCGGGTAGTGCACGCGGACGTCGATCCCGGCCGGCTCCATCGACTCCAGCAGGGCGGGGCGGTCCGGCACCTGCAGCACGTAATGGTGGTAGACGTGCTGGACGCGGTGAACGTCGTCACCGGCCGCGGGAAGGGTGACGGGAAGCTCGGCGAAGGCTTCGTCGTAGACCTGGGCGATCCGGCGTCGCCGGTCGTTCGCCTCGTCGAGCGTCCGCAGCCGCACGCGCAGGACGCTCGCCTGGACGGTGTCCAGCCGGGCGTTGTCCCCGACCTCGATCGTGAACCCCCGGTCGGCCAGCCCGTGGTTGCGCAGGGACCGCAGACGGTCGGCGAGGGCGTCGTCATCGGTGATCATGACGCCGGAGTCGCCCACGGACGGGAGGTTCTTCAGCGGGTGGAGCGAGAAGCACCCGACGTCCGAGAACGTGCCCACGTGGCGTCCGCCGGCCCTGGCCCCCTGTGCCTGGGAGGCGTCCTCGACGAGGTGGATCCCCCGCTCGGTGGCGAGGTCGACGAGCGCGGACATCCGTCCCGGCAGACCGCGCAGATGAACGGGGATGACCGCCCGGGTCGCCGGGGTGAGGGCCGCGCGCACCGCCTGCGCGTCGATGAACTCGTCGTCACCGACGTCCACGAGCACCGGGCGGGCTCCGGCGAGCAGGATCGCCGAGACGGTGGAGAGGAACGAGTTGGCCACGGTGATCACCTCGTCCCCCGGGCCGACGCCGAGGGCACGCAGGGCGAGGACCAGCGCGGTGGTGCCCGAGGAGACACCGATGGCGTGCCGGGCGCCGCAGTACCCGGCGAAGTCGCGTTCGAAGGCGTCCACCTCGGCGCCGAGGACGTAGTCGCCGCGTTGCAGGACGGCGTCGACGGCCTGGAGCAGGACGCGGCGCTGCTCCGGGTCGTGAACCGCGAGATCGACGAAGGGGACGAGCACGGTGACCTCCGAGGGACGGGGGGACGGGGGGACGGGGGGTGCGGGGCGGCTCAGCCGGGGGGCGCGCCGAGGAGGCGGCGAAGCCGGCGGACGTTGACGTAGCGGTCGTCCGTGAGAGGGTCCGGGACCTTCCCGGTCTCGAAGGCGTCACACAGGTCATGGACGCCGTCGGCGACGCCGCGGGCCGGGGAGAACCCGAGGTCCCGGCGCGCGAGGGTGCTGTCGACCGCGTAGGAGCGCCGGTCGTCGGAGGGCGTGCTCGACGAGCGGGTCGGCGTCCGGAGGTGGCCGTACCGGGTGTCGACCTCCCGGACGACCGCGTCGGCGAGCTCCCGCACGCTGCGGTTCTCGCGGGCGAGGTTGTACACGGGAGGGACCCCGGGTTCCCAGCGCCTGCCCAGGACCGTCAGCACGGTGTCGCACAGGTCCCGTACGTGGAGGACGGGGCGCAGCTGACCCCCGCCGAACACGGTCACCTCGCCACGGTGGACCGCGTGATGGGTGAAGAGGTTCACGGTGAGGTCCAGGCGCAACCGGGGCGAGTAGCCGAACATCGCGGCAGGCCGCAGGACGACCGCCGGAAGGCCCGATCCGGACGCCGAGCGCAGCAGATCCTCGGCGAGGCACTTGGTCCGGCCGTACTCGGTGATCGGCGCCAGGGGAGAGGTCTCGGTCACCGGGACGCCGTCCGCGATGCCGTAGACGCTCGCGGAGGAGACCTGCACGACGAGACCGGTCCCCGCCCGGCGGGCGGCGTCGAGGACCGTCCGGGTGCCCTCGACGTTGACCGAGACCGACAGCCCGGGGTCGAGGGCACAGCTGGGATCGTTGGACACCCCGGCCAGGTGGACGACGACGTCCGCTCCGGCGACCCATTCGCGGACCTGGTCCGGGTCCCGCACGTCACCGGTCAGGGACACCAGTCCGGCGGAGCGGGGGAGGGTGTCCGTGCCGAAGAGGAAGAGGTCGAGGACCCGCACCCGGTAGCCGGCGGCGAGCAGCTCCGGAACGAGTACCGCGCCGACGTAGCCTCCTCCGCCGCTGACGGCGACGGTCGCGCCACTCACCGGAGATGCCTCTGCAGCTCGGTGGAGGAGCGGACGAGGACGTCGTCGGAGAAGGCGATCGTCCCGCCGTACCCGGTCACGAGCTCCTGCTCGGCCCCGAACCGTGGATCGTCCCTCTTCTCGGCCTCGTACTCGGCCCCCCGGACGTACACGTCCGGGCGGAGCACCTCAAGGACGGGCAGCGCGGTGGCCGTCGGGTTGGGCACCACGAAGTCGACGCACTCGAGCTCGGCGAGCGCCTCCAGCCGCTCGGCCTGCGTGAACAAGGGGCGGCCGGGGCCTTTCGCGACGAACCGGTCCTCGGTCACCGCCACGACGAGCAGGTCCCCGAGGGCGCGGGCCTGACGGAAATGCCGGACGTGGCCGAGATGGACCAGGTCGAAACAGCCCTGGCTGAGTACCACGCGTACCCCGGCGGCGCGCCGGACGGCGAGGCGCTCGGTGAGGTCGTCGACATCGGTCACCTTGCCGGGGCGGGTCGGGACGGACCAGAGGGACGGCGGGATCTCTTCGGTCAAGACGGCATCGGCTCCTTCGGGGCTTCCAAGGCGGGGCGGGCGGTCCGCAGCAGCAGAGCGCGGTCGCCCAGAGAGGCGCAGGTGGCGGCGGCCAGCTCGGCCTGGACCCGGATCAGCTCCCCGGCGTCGGACTCCGGCCGGTCCGCGGGCGCCGGGGCGATCGCCACGACCCCGAGGTCCGGCTCGCCCGAGACGGCCTGGTAGCTGTGGTGGTTCCAGGAGCTCCCCGGATGGACCTCCCAGGGCAGGCCGGTCGCGGCGGTGAGCTGGTCGGCGGCCGGAGCCTTCGCCAGGGTGAGCCGGGGGTCGTAACAGACGAGGTGCGCCCGGGTGAGCCCACGCCGGGCGCGGGCCCATCGGGAGACCTCGCGGACGACGTCCATCGGCCCGTCCGGTTCCGTTCCGTTCCGTCCGGTTTCCGTTCCGTCCAGGACGGCGAGGTCCCGGCCGAGCAGACGCTTGTAGCCGGCGACCGCCGGGTGCTCGGCGAACCGCACCCCCTGGCGGGCCCCGACGCAGGCGACGAGGGCGGCGATGGCGTGACAGCGCAGCATCAGCCGGGTGAGCGGATCGGTGTGCGGGGCGGTCCCGGGCAGCCGCAGGACCGACGCCGGAGCCGGCGCCGGGTACGGCGTCGAACCGTCGGCGACCACGTCCCACCAGGGACCCCCCTCGGGGAGCTTGCCGCCCAGGCCCTGCCGGAGGAGCTGGAGGGTGAAGAGCCGCAGCCCTTCGCCCGCGTCCGGCGGGAGCCGGAGCAGGATCCGGCACCGGGTCCGGGGGATCCGGCGGGAGACGGCCGCGGCCCACTCGCCCTGGTGGTCCGCCTGCTCCGCGAACCGGCGGTAGGACCTCAGGACGGCGCGCGAGCCGAGACGGTCCCCGGACGGTCCGGAGCGGGCGATCGCCGCCGCCAGCAGGAACGGCGCGGACGACGGGGCGGAGAACAGGGCGACCGAAGGGGCCCCGGGGTCGAGCCAGAGGTCCTTCCCGGCGAGCCGGACCGGCTCGACCCCCCAGCGCCCGGCGATCGCGGAGGTCAGGATCCGGGTCTCGGTCGTGTCCCCGGACTCCGACACCGCGACCACCGCGTCCGCGGACGGCTCGGACAGCACCGACGGGTCGAGGACGTCGACGACCCGAAGGCGCCCGCCGTGGACCGCCCCGGCCGCCGCGCGGGCGCCGAAGGCCCAGCCACCGGTGCCGACCAGCACCGTCGTGCCGGTGCCGGAGCCGGAGCCGGAGTGGGCCGACATCGTGCCGGTGCTGAGCCGGTCGAGGTGCTCTAGCAGACGCTGCTCGACCAGCCGGGCCGGGGGAGGGAGGACCCAGCCGAGCCGGGGCGTCCCGTCGACCGTCGCGAGGTCGGCGACGACACCGGCCGCCCCGCGCCGTCCGCCCAGGGCGGCCTGCCGGACGACGTCCCAGAGAGCGGGGTCAGCCATCGGCGCCGTCGGAGTCGTCCCGCCGTCCCGCCGTCCGGCGGACCACCAGCCCGTCGAGCCCCAGGTCGACGACCACCCGCAGAGGCGGGCTACCGCCGACGGTCCCGGTGCGCAGGATCTCGTCGACGACCCCCGGGAGAGCGGGCAGGGACACGATGTGGCTGACGAGCCGGTCCAGCGCCAGCCCCGCCTCCGGGGAGGCGAGCCCGGCCGCCGACCGCATGTCCTCGGCCCTGCCTCCGCGGCTGCCCGTGACGACGGCGGCCCGCCCGCCCGGCAGCGCGACGCGCACGCTTCGGGCTCCGGACCGCACCGGGCCGACCGGGAGGGCGTCCCCTCCCGCCAGCGGCAGGAGGTCGTCGGAGGCGAACCCGCCGAACAGGTGCAGCACGGCGCCGTCGGCCAGCGCGTCCTGGACGCGCGCGGTCA
>JAUPKQ010000047.1 GCA_030837345.1 Actinomycetota bacterium
CTCTCAGCGCCCCGCCGGCGCTCCCCTGTCGCTTGAGCCGGACGGTACACCGCGGCACCCAGGTCGCACCAGGAACCGGCCGGCCGGCACGGACCCCCGAAGCACCGAGAGGGGCGGCACAGTCACCCGGGGCGGCACACTCGCCCGGAGCGCCCGCGCCTGTCACTGTGGTGGGGTGCTGCTGCGTCTGCTCCGTGAACCCCGCACCGGCCGGCCAGGACCGTTCGCCCGTCTGGTCGCCCTCCTCGTGGTCATCGGCCTGGTGTCGGTCGCGGGGCCCGCGCTGTTCCTGGTCGTCGAGTGGTTCTGGAGGATCGTCGCGGGATCGTGACCTCCGGAGAGCTCCGGAGAGCTCCGGCGCCCGCATCCCCGCGACGCCCTCGTCCCGGCACCTACCCGGCGACGCGGGACATGATGGATACCCGCACGGTGAAACGATCCGGAGGCAGTGATGGGCGGAATGGTCTGGAAGGTCCTGGGCACCGGATCGGCGGTCGTGGCCGCCGCCTTCGCCGAGAAGGGGCTGAAGGCCGTCTGGCGGACCGCCACCGGCAACGAACCGCCCACGACTCCCGAAGACCCCGACACCGCCTGGGTGGAGGCCGTCACCTGGGCGTTGCTCTCGGGCGCGGTGGTCGGCCTCGCCCGGCTCGCGGCGACCCGGAAGGCCGCGGCGTACTACCGGCGTTCGACGGGCGAGTTGCCACAGGCCCTCCGCCGGTCGGCCTGACGCCTCGCCGGTCACCCTCACCGGTCACACTCGCTGATCACACTCGCTGATCGCACTCGTCACCGGTCGTTCACAGCGTGGTCGCCGCCACGGAACCCGCTGGTCGCCGGAGCTGGACACGCTGACGATCCGGCTTCCCGTCTTCACGGGTGTGGTCCCGCAGACGCGGCCACACGGATCAGCGCCACGAAGGGTGAAATGACCCCCCGCTACCAGTGCCTCGTGACCCAAGGGGCGTGGACCTGGCGGCTCCTGTGCTCGAACCACCGTGAACTCGCCCGGGCCCTCGTACGCTTCCCCACCCAGGAGCTGGCGGCCGCGGACGCCCGGTCGACGGGTCAGCTGGCCCGGGCCGCGGCCATCGACATCCTGCTGGAGGCCGACACCTCCTGGCGATGGGTGATGGAGGTGGACGGCGAGCCACGGGTGGGCTCGGTCGTCCGCTACGCCCGTCGCCCGGAGTGTCTGCGGGCGATCACCCGTTTCCGGGACAGCGCCCCTGTCGCCGTCGTGATGGCGACCCCGTTGATCCGGCGAGCCAGGTCGGGCCGTTCCCTCCGGGCGACGGCGGAAGCGCCGGACGGCTCCCCGCCCGGACCACGATCGGACCTCTACCGGGATCTCCGCCTCGACGTGCGGGGGCGTGCCGGGCGCGGTCCGGGCTGAGGCGTCCGCCGACGGCCGGGCCGGGTCTTCCGGCGGATCGTTCCCGGGCTTTCATCCGTGAGCCGAACGGCACCGTTCCGGCGGTGAACGGCAACGAGGGCACAACGCCCCCAACAATCGCAGGAGTCCTCGGGACGGCCGGGGGCCGCACCGGTTCTTTCAGCACCTCCTCCGGCGTCGGCACCTCTCGCCCAACCGGGGGTGAGCATGTTACGTTGAGGGCGGTTGCACAAGCAGTTCCCCGTACGTTCACGAACGCCCGCGGAGCAGTTTCCGTGGGCATTTACCACATCTGGGCCTCGTGACGTCGGCGACCGGGCCTCGCCCGGTTTCCCGGCGCTTGAGGTGGGACGACGAAGACCGCGGCAGCCCGCAGCCGGCAAAGGTCGGTCGCGAACCGCTCCCCCGCTTCAAGGAGATAGGCACCATGTCTCAGGGCACCGTCAAGTGGTTCAACGGCGAGAAAGGTTACGGCTTCATCACGCCGGACGGCGGCAACGCCGATGTCTTCGTGCACTTCTCGGCCATTCAGGCTGACGGTTATCGCTCTCTCGATGAGAACCAGCGCGTCGAGTTCGACATCCAGCAGGGCCAGAAAGGCCCCCAGGCCGCCAACGTCCGGTTGATCTGACCGGTCCGGGCACCGGCTCGACGGAACGCCTCTTCCCCCACCGAGGCCGATGGCGGTGCGAGGGAGGACCGACGTCGAGGTGGTCCGTCTCAGGGCACGTCGTCACCGGCCTCGGCGACGTGCTCGACCTCCGCACAATCCACGCAGACTTCAGGTAACGGACTGGCAGAGAGCCCTTCGTCACCCGGACCAGGACGCTACGGTCGCTTCATGGTCGTATCCGCCCGGGACGACGTCGCTGTAGAGGTCCTCACCGACCCGCTCGGTGAGAAGAAGCCCGTGCGCCCCCACCCCGAGGAGTTCGCCCGCGCACTCGTCCAGGTCGTGGCGGACGGCGGGGGCCCACCCCAGATCGCCGACTGCCTGTCCGCCCGCCTGAAGGCCTCCGTCGTGATCGGCGGTGAGGACGGCCGTGTCCTCGCGGGTGCTGAGAAGATCCCGGCACTCCCGCCCTCCCTGTCAGCCCGCTGTTTCGAACCGTCCGGCCGGATGCGCACCGGCCACGAGATCCTCGGCCTGTCCCGGTACCCGGGGTCGAGGGGCAACCACATCGTCGTCCCTGTCCGCTCGTGCGGGACGGACCGCGGCCGGATCGCCGTCCTGTCGATCGAGGGAGCTCTCACCGCGGACGACGTCC